>NZ_JBFUKR010000043.1:0-33113 GCF_056400745.1 Rhizobacter sp. P5_A1 | reverse complement strand
GCTGCGCATCGACTCCGTTCCGGTGCTCGGTCCGAGGTCGCGCCGCCGAACTCGCTTCGTTCGCTGCGCTCACTGCGCTCAAACAGCCGCGGCGAGTCAGACCACGAAGCGCGCTGGCGCGCGCCGACCTCGGCCCTGTGCTCCTCACCGCCACAGAAATCGCCGCCAGCGGGTGCCGCCTGCCGCGAGTGCCATCGTTGGAGTCTCTTGTTAGAAAAGCCACGACGGTTGCGCAAAGGCGTGTCCGGGCTGGGCGCGGCGCTTCGTGGGAGGCGCCGAGGAGCGCAGGGCTCGCGGCCGCGCGCGCAGCGCGCATCAACCACTGACTCGCCGCGGCTGTTTGAGCGGAGCGAACGAAGTGAGCGCAGCGAGTTCGGCGGCGGGCCGCGAGACCGAGCACCGCAGGGGAGTCGGCGCGCAGCGCCGACCGCCGAGGCGAAGCGCTGCGCCCAGCCTGGACATGCCTTTGCCGCTCGAAGGATCGCAAGCGAATATTCATCAGTGATGCCGAATCCGCGGGTTGATCACGCCATACAGCAGATCGACGATCAGGTTCACGCCGATGATCACGCTCGCGCTCATCAGCAGGCCGCCCTGCACCGCAGGGTAGTCGCGCCGGCCGATCGCTTCGACGAGCCACTTGCCGATGCCCGGCCAGGAGAAGATCGTCTCGGTCAGGATCGCGCCGGCGAGCAGCGTGCCGACCTGCAGCCCGATCGTCGTGACGACCGGGATCAGCGCGTTGCGCAGCGCGTGCAGCCCGACGACGCGCAGCATCGACGCGCCTTTCGCGCGCGCGGTGCGCACGTAGTCTTCGCGCAGCACTTCGAGCATGCTCGAACGCGTCATGCGCGCGATCACCGCGAGCGGGATCGTGCCGAGCGCGATGGCCGGCAGGATCAGGTGCGAGACCGCGCTGCGGAATGCGCCCTTGTCGCCCGAGAGCAGCGCGTCGATCAGCATGAAGCCGGTGACCGACGGGATGTCGAACTGGATCGCGATGCGGCCCGACACCGGCGTCCAGCCGAGCCAGACCGAGAAGGTCAGGATCAGCAGCAAGCCCCACCAGAAGATCGGCATCGAGAAGCCGGTCAGCGAGGCGCCCATCACCGAGTAGTCCCAGACGGTGTTGCGCTTGACCGCCGCGATGATGCCGGCCGGCAGCCCGATCACGAGCGCGAGCAGCATCGCGCAGGCCGACAGCTCGATCGTCGCCGGGAAGCGCGCGACGAACTCGCGGAACACCGACTCGTGCGTGATCGTCGACAGGCCCAGGTCGCCGTGCAGCGCCTTCCAGACGTAGTCGGCGTACTGCACCGGCAACGGCCGGTCGAGGCCGAACTCGTGCAGCAGGCGCTGGTAGCGCGCCGGGTCCATGCCGCGCTCGCCCGACAGCGCCTCGACCGGGTCGCCGGGCAGCAGCCGGATCAGCGAGAACACGAGCAGCGTGATGCCGATGAAGGTCGGCAGCACGAGGCCGAGGCGCCTGAGGACGAATGTGAACAAAGGGCTCCCTCGGTCAGCGCGTGTCGGCTACTTGTCCGCCAGGTCCACCTTCGTGAAGTAGTGGTGCGCCGTCGCGTCCATCTTGTAGCCGATCACCTCCTTGCGCACCGGGTCGAAGCGCACCGAGTGCGCGATCGTGATCCACGGCGCCTCTTCCTTTGCGATGACCTGAGCCTTCTCGTACAGCGCGGCGCGGTCGGCCTGCTTGGTCACGCCCTTGGCCTTCTGCACCAGGTCTTCGAAGTCCTTGTTGCACCAGCGCGCGACGTTGCCGCCGCCTTTCACGGCCGAGCAGCCGAGCAGCGGCAGGAAGAAGTTGTCCGGATCGCCGTTGTCGCCCGACCAGCCGAACATCATCGCGTGCTGCTCGCCGGTCTTGCTGCGCTTGCGGTACTCGCCCCACTCGAAGGTCACGAGCTTGGCCTTCACGCCGATCTTGTCCCAGTCGGACTGGATCAGCTCGGCCATGCGCTTGCCGTCGGGGTTGTACGGGCGCGTCACCGGCAGGTACCAGAGGTCGACCTCGACGCCGTTCGGGTAGCCGGCCTGCGCGAGCAGCGCCTTCGCCTTCGCCGGGTCATGGGCGTAGTCGGCGACCTTGTCGTTGTAGCTCCACAGCGTCGGCGGGATCGGGTTCTTCGCGACCTGGCCGGCGCCCTGGAACACCGCGTCGAGGATGCCCTTCTTGTTGACCGCCATGTTCAGCGCCTGACGCACCAGCTTGTTGTCGAACGGCTTCTTCTCGACGTTGAACGCGATGTAGCCGACGTTCAGCCCGTTCTGCTGCTCGAGCCGGATGTTCGGGTCGCTCTTCATCAGCGCGACATCGGCCGGCTTCGGGAACGCCATCACGTGGCACTCGCCGGTCTTGAGCTTCGCGTAGCGCACCGACGCGTCGGTCGTGATCGCGAACACCAGGTTGTCGATCTTCGGCCGGCCGCCCCAGTACGCGTCGAAGGCCTTGTAGCGCACGACCGCGTCCTTCTGGTACGAGACGAAGGTGAACGGGCCGGTGCCGATCGGCTCGCGGTCGATCACGTCGGGCGTGCCGGCGGCCTTCATCTTGTCGGCGTACTCGGCCGAGAGGATCGACGCGAAGTCCATCGCCATGTTGGCCATGAACGGCGCCTCGGGCTTCTTCAGCACGAACTTGACCGTCATCGCGTCGACCTTCTCGACATGGTCGACGATGTTCTTCATGTCCATGTCGTCGAAGTACGCGTAGGTCGTGCCCGGCGTCGTCTTCGCCATCGGGTGCGACGGGTCGGCCATGCGGTTGTACGAGAACAGCACATCGTCGGCGTTGAGCTCGCGCGTCGGCGTGAACTTGGCCGACGAGTGGAACTTCACGCCCTTGCGCAGCTTGAACGTGTAGCTCAGGCCGTCGGCGGCGGCCGTCCAGCTCTCGGCGAGGCCGGGGATGATGTTGGTCGTGCCGGTATCGAACTCGACGAGGCGGTTGAACATCGGCACCGAGACGGCGTCGAAGGTCGTGCCGGTGGTGTAGTACTGCGGGTTGAAACCCTCCGGGCTGCCCTCGGAGCAATACACGAGGGTCTTGGCCGCGAAGGCTGCGCCGGCGCAGCCCAGCAGCGCGCCGGCTGCGATGGTCGAGAGGGTCAAGCCGCGAAGTTTCATGGGTGGTTCCAGAAAGTTGAACGGTGGTGCTCGTCGTGGGAGCGGGGCTGAATGATAGGTGCGGCGCGGCTCGCCGCAGGCCCGGGTTCCCCCCAAGCAAGCCGCTTGCCTGCGTTCGACGATCCGTCGCTGCGGACCCTCCATCCGCGGGGGAAGCCCCTAGCACGAAGGCCGCGGCGCATTGAAGCGAGCGGATGTCCCACCTAGCTTGTGTGAGCGCTGGAGGCGGCCGCATGTGCGCATCCGGTGGCAAGTCGATTCACATCAGATTCACATTCCAACAGGAGAACCTTCATGCAGCCTTCGCTCTCGCGACGTTCACTCATTGCCGTTGCCGCGCTCGCCGCGGCCGGCGCCGTGCAGGCGGACCCGGTCGCGCTCACCAAGCTCACCGGTTTCGCCGGCGGTGGCGTGACCCCCAACACCGCGGTCTACAAGGCGAGTCTCGGGGCCCTGTCCGGGAGCTTCGCGGCGATCTCGATCAGCGATGTCAGCGGCGGCTTCGGCGGTGCCGCCGGGCAGTTCACCGGCTTCGACCTGGACGCGATCAAGCTGTCGACGATCAACTGCGCCGATGCCGCCTGCGCGCAGGCGGCGGGCGGGCTGAGCGTCTTCGACTTCATCTCGGGCATCGTCTTCAGCCCCGGCACGCAACGCGCGCCGGCGGACGCCAAGCTCTTCGGTACCGGCGCAGGCGGCACGACGGTCGACAACGCGGTCGCGACGCTCGGGCTGTTCGACGCGGTGTCGAGCACCGGTCCCGACGCGGCGGGCTTCCTCAGCATGGGCGACAACGGGAGCATCGTCTTCAACCTGACGGCGCTGGTGTCCACCGCCGGCCTGTACCTGTACATCGGCGAGGTCGGAGACAACGGCGAGGTCGCCGGCTCCAACATCAACCTGCTGCAGAACCCGGTGCCGGAGCCATCCACCTACGCGCTGATGCTGGCCGGGCTCGGTGCGATCGGCTGGCTGAGCCGGTACCAGCGGCGTCAGCGGCACGGCGGGCGCTGACGCCCGCGTTCACACCGTCTCAGGCGAGCTCGGCGCGCCGCGGCAGGTCGGCGCCGCGGCGCGAGCAGGTGATCGCGGCGGCGCGTGCCGCGAACTGCAAGGCGGCGCTCAACGCGTCGCGGCGCAACGCGCCCAGCGCCGCGGGCGTCAGCGCGTCGTGCTCGGCCAGCCAGGTGATCAGTGCGGCCTGAAACGTGTCGCCGGCGCCGACCGTGTCCACCACCGGCACGCTGACCGGCAGGGCTGCGACGCGGCCCTGCGCGTTCCAGCCGACCGCGCCCTGCGCGCCGCGTGTCACGACGACGAGCTTGACGCCGGCGGCGAGCGCGCGGGCCGCGAAGTCGCCGATGCTTGAGGCCGGCTGCAGCAGGCCGAGGTCCTCGTCGCTGACCTTGAGCAGATCGGTGCGCGGCAGCATCCAGTCGAGCTGGTCGCGCCAGCGCGCCAGATCGGGTTCGACGTTGAGGCGGATGTTCGGGTCGAACGCGATCAGCGCGCCGCGCTGCCCGCGTGCCCGTTCGCGCTCGACGAGCGCGCGCTGCGTCGAGGCGACGGGCTCGACCACGCTCGCATACGAGCCCAGGTTCACGAGCCGCAGCCCGGCCGGCACGCGCTTCAGGTCGTCGGCCTGCACCTGCCGGTCCGCACACCCCGCGCCATAGAACGCGTAGGAAGGCACGCCCTGCGCATCGAGGCCGATCAGGCTCAGCGTCGTCGGCGCATCGAGGCGCGCGACGGCTCGCGTGTCCACGCCTTCGTCGACCAGCGCGCGCAGCAGCCGCTCGCCGGCGAACCCGGTCGAGATCGCGCTGAAGAACGCCGCCGGCTGACCCAGCCGCGCGAGCCCGACCGCGAGGTTGAACGGCGAGCCGCCGACCTTCGCATCGAGCGCCATGCCGGTGGGCGTCGCGTCGCCCTGGAACACATCGAGCAGGGCCTCTCCACAGATCATCAGCATCACGGTCTCCAACGGTCTTCACACGGTCTTCGGGGTGTGCGCCGCGTGCGCGGCAACCCCTGAAGGGCGGCAGCTTCGGGTCTCCCGGCGGCGGCGAATATCCGGGTTTTCCATTAATAAATCAAGTTGATTTATTAAAAAGGAGTACCGACAATGAAGCCACCCGCCCCACCCAGAACCATCACCGGAGACATGCCATGACGTTCACGACTTCCTTCTCGCGCCCGACCCTGTCCCTGCTGACGCTGGCCGCGCTGAGCGTTGCCGCCGGCAGCGCGCTGGCCGCCGATGCGCCCGTGATCGGCCTGATCACGAAGACCGACACGAACCCGTTCTTCGTGAAGATGAAGGAGGGCGCGCAGGCCGCCGCCAGCGCCAAGGGCGCGAAGCTGCTGACCGCCGCGGGCAAGGTCGACGGCGACAATGCCGGCCAGGTCACCGCGATCGAGAACATGATGGCTGGCGGCGCCAAGACGATCCTGATCACGCCGAACGACTCGAAGGCGATCGTGCCGGCGATCAAGAAGGCGCAGGCCCAAGGCGTGATGTTCATCGCGCTCGACAGCCCGGCCGACCCGATGGAGGCGACCGACGCGCTGTTCGCGACCGACAACTACAAGGCCGGCGTGCTGATCGGCCAGTACGCGAAGGCCGTGATGGCGGGCAAGCCCGCGAAGATCGCGACGCTCGATCTGTTCCCCGGCCACCCGGTCGGCGCGCAGCGCCACAACGGCTTCATGTCGGGCTACGGCCTGAAGGCGCTCGACGCGAAGAGCAACGAGCTCGGCAAGAGCGCCGAGATCGTCTGCATGGCCGACAGCTTCGGCGACCAGGCCAAGGGCCAGACCGCGATGGAGAACTGCCTGCAGAAGAACCCCGACATCAACGTCGTCTACACGATCAACGAGCCGGCCGCGGCCGGCGCCTACCAGGCGCTGAAGGCGGCGGGCAAGGACAAGGGCGTCGTGATCGTCTCGGTCGACGGCGGCTGCGCCGGCGTGAAGAACGTGAAGGCCGGCGTGATCGCCGCGACCTCGCAGCAGTACCCGCTGAAGATGGCCTCGATGGGCGTCGAGGCGGGCGTCGAATACGCCAAGGGCGGCAAGAAGGCGAAGGGCTACACCGACACCGGCGTCACGCTGATCACCGACAAGCCGATGGCCGGTGTCGACAGCAAGGACACCCAGGTCGGCACCGAGCTCTGCTGGGGCAACAAGTAACCCGCGCGGGGCCCGCTTCATGAGCGCCTCCATGTCGTCGAAGCTGCCGCCGGTCGCCACGCTCGGCCCGCTGATCGCGCTGGTGCTGGCGGTGGGCTTCTTCGCCACCCAGAGCGACCGCTTCCTGTCGGTGCAGAACTTCTCGCTGATCCTGCAGCAGGTGATGGTCGTCGGCACGATCGCGATCGGCCAGACGCTGATCATCCTGACCGCAGGCATCGACCTGTCCTGCGGCATGGTGATGGCGCTCGGCGGCATCGTGATGACCAAGCTCGCGGTGGGCTCGGGCCTGAACGCCTACCTCGCGATCGGATGCGGCCTGCTCGCCTGCATGGCCTTCGGCCTGCTCAACGGTCTGCTCGTGACGCGCATCAAGCTGCCGCCGTTCATCGTGACGCTCGGCACGATGAACATCGCGTTCGCGATCACGCAGCTCTACTCGGGTGCGCAGACGATCACCGACCTGCCGCCCGCGATGACCTTCTTCGGCAACACGCTCGCGGTCGGCGCGGCGGCGCTCAACTACGGCACGGTGTTCATGCTGCTGATGTACGCGCTCGTCTGGTGGGGCCTGCGCGAGACCCAGCCCGGCCGCCACGTCTACGCGGTCGGCAACAACCCCGAGGCGACGCGCCTGACCGGCATCGCGACCGACCGCGTGCTGCTGGGCGTCTATGTGCTCGCCGGCGCGTTCTACGGGCTGGCGGCGCTGCTGTCGGTCGCGCGCACCGGCGTCGGCGACCCGAACGCCGGACAGACGGAGAACCTCGACGCGATCACCGCGGTCGTGCTCGGCGGCACCAGCCTGTTCGGCGGCCGCGGCATCGTGCTCGGCTCGCTGCTCGGCGCGGTCATCGTCGGCGTGTTCCGCAACGGCCTGACGCTGATGGGCGTGTCGTCGGTGTACCAGGTGCTGATCACCGGCGTGCTCGTGATCCTCGCGGTCGCCACCGATCAACTCTCGCGCAAAGGGGCTCGATGATGACGAACTCTGCCCAGGCGATCCCGCTGGTCATGGAAGCCCGCGGCCTCGTGAAGCGCTACGGCCAGGTGGTCGCGCTCGACGGTGTCGACTTCGAGCTGCGTGCCGGCGAGATCCTCGCGGTGATCGGCGACAACGGCGCCGGCAAGTCCTCGCTGATCAAGGCGCTCTCGGGCGCGACGATCCCCGACGAAGGCGAGATCAAGCTCGACGGCAAGGTCATCCACTTCAGGAGCCCGGCCGACGCGCGCCGCGAAGGCATCGAGACGGTCTACCAGGACCTCGCGGTCGCCCCGGCGATGACGATCGCCGAGAACCTGTTCCTCGGTCGCGAGATCATCAAGGAAGGCTTCGTCAGCCGGCTGCTGCGCATCATCGACAAGAAGCAGATGCTGGAGCAGAGCGTCGCGCGCATGAACGACCTGAAGGTCGGCATCCGCTCGATGACGCAGGCCGTCGAGACCCTCTCGGGCGGGCAGCGACAATGCGTGGCCGTCTCGCGCGCCGCCGCGTTCGCGCGCCACGTGGTGATCCTCGACGAGCCGACCGCGGCGCTCGGCGTCAAGGAGGGCAACATGGTGCTGGAGCTGATCCGCCGCGTGCGCGACAAGGGCCTGCCGGTGATCCTGATCAGCCACAACATGCCGCACGTCTTCGAGATCGCCGATCGCATCCACATCGCCCGCCTCGGCCGACGCGCCTGCATCGTCAACCCGAAGACCATCAGCATGAGCGACACGGTCGCGGTGATGACCGGCGCGAAGCGCGCCGAAGAGCTGCCGGCGGAGTGCCTCGCCTGATGAGTCCTGTTGCCGCGGATGCTCGGCTGCGCCCCCGGGGGTCGAATCACGCGGGGATGCGGCAGTTCAACGAGCGCGTCGTGCTGCAGGCGATCCGCCTGCACGGCAGCGTGCCGAAGGCCGAGATCGCGCGCCTGACGAGACTGACCGCGCAGACGGTGCAGGTCATCATCGCGCGCCTCGAGGCCGACGCGCTCGTGACCAAGCTCGAGCCGGTGCGCGGCAAGGTCGGCCAGCCCTCGGTGCCGATGACGCTGAACCCGGACGGCGCGTTCTCGATCGGCATCAAGATCGGCCGCCGCAGCATGGACATGCTGCTGCTCGACTTCACCGGCGCGGTGCGCGAGCGCCTGGTGCTGGCCTATGCCTTCCCCGATCCCGACACGCTGTTCCCCGAGATCGAGGCGCGCCTGCGGCAGCTCACGCAGAGCCTGCCGGCCAAGCTGAGATCGCGGCTGCACGGCGTGGGCATCGCCGCGCCGCTGTCGCTCGAGGGCTGGCATGCGGTGCTGGGCATCGGTCGCAAGCAGGCCGCGAAGTGGGTCGGCATCGACATCCGCGAGCGCGTCGTCGCGATGACCGATCTGCCGGTCGAATTCGTCAAGGACACCGCCGCCGCGTGCGTGGCCGAGCTCGTGGCGGGGCGCGGCCGCAGCATCGGCAGCTTCCTGTATGTGTTCGTCGACACCTTCATCGGCGGCGGCCTCGTGATCGACAGCCAGCTGCGCTCCGGCCTCACCGGCAATGCCGGTGCGATCGGCTCGATGCCGCTGGGCCTGGCGCGCGCCGGCAGCGCCGCGGCGCCGGATCAGCTGCTGAGCCACGCGTCGCTCGTCAATCTCGAGGCGCGCTTCAAGGCGCACCAGCTCGACACCGGCGCCGCGGCCGATGTGCGCGCGATGCAAAAGCCCTGGTGGCCGCACACCGAACAGTGGCTGCGCGAGGCCGCGCCGGCGGTCGCGTTCGCGGCCAACAGCGCGGCCTGCCTGCTCGACCTCGACGGCGTCATCATCGACGGCTCGTTCAGCCGCGAGCTGCTGCGCGCGACGCTCACGGCCGTGAACCACGCGCTCGATCAATACAGCTGGGAAGGCGTGGCGCGGCCCGCGGTACTCGAAGGCACGATCGGCTCGGATGCGCGCGCGATGGGCGGCGCACTGCTCCCGCTGTATGCCAACTTCGCGCCGGATCGCGAGCTGTTCCTCAAGCTCGGCGCGTGACGGCCAGGTCCAGCCAGCTCAGCAGCGCGAGCCAGGCCGGCGCGGCGACGACGAACGCGAGCGTCGAGAACACCGTCGCCGCGGTCGTCTCGGCTTCGAGCGCGCGGTAGCGCTGCGCGAAGATCAGTGCGTTGCTGCCGATCGGCAGCGCCGCCAGCATCACGACGACCGCGAGCGGCAGGCCGCTCAGGTGAAAGCCCCAGTGCGCGATCGCCAGCACGACCGCCGGCAGCACGACCAGCTTCAGCAGCGACAGCACGACCGCGGCCTTCGCCGCGCCCTGCACGCCGTAGTACGCGAGCGACATGCCGATCAGCACCAGGCACAGCGGCACGACGGCCTGACCGAGCGTCTGCAGGATCTCGTCGGCGACCGTCGGCAGCGGCAGCCCGAGCGCGTTCCATGTCAGGCCGATCAGCACCGGCAGAACGACCGGGTGGATCACGGTGTTGCGCGCGGTCGCGAGCAGCGTCGCGGCGAGGTGCGACGCGCCGCTGCCGCGGCGGCGCTGCGCGCGCGCGAGGTCGAGCTCGACCAGCGTCGTCGCCAGGGTCAGCAGCACCAGCGCGTGCAGGCTGACGATCGCGAGGTGGATCTGCAGCCCGGCCTCGCCGAACAGCGCTGCGGCCATCGGGATGCCGACCTGCACCGTGTTGCCGAACGCGGCGCTGATCGCGCGCACGCTCGGCGCGGCGACCGGGCGCGCGGCATCGACGCGCCGCAGGTGCTTGTCGACGAGGTAGACGCCGAGCAGCATCAGCAGCAGCGGCACGAACACCGCGACCAGCGTGCCCCAGGGCATCGCATGGAAGTCGATCCGCGCGGTGGTGCGGAACAGCAGCGCCGGCACGAAGATGTAGTACGCCGCGTTCGCGAGAATGCGCGCCGGATCGACGGCCTGGCCGGCGCCGTTGCCGTCGGCACCGGCAGCGCCCGGCCCGAGCCAGCGCAGCTTGCCGACGATCCAGCCGATCGCGACGACGACGAAGATCGCGAGCAGCTTGAAGAACACCAAGGATGACATCGGTCGAGTATCGGCGACGCGCCGCCGGCCATCGGGTAAGCTGCCGCGCCCACCGCCGGACCCGCAGCCCTTGACCCGAATCACGCACCCCCTTTCGCGTGCCGCCGCGCGGCTCGCCCGCGGCGCCACGGCGCTGCTGATCGCCGCGTTGCTGCTGCTGACGGGGGTGCAGCAGATCGGCAGCATCGGCCCGTGGTGGCTCGAGATCTCGCGCTACCTGCCGTACCCGGTGCTGCTCGCACCGGCGCTGCTGGCGCTGCTGCTGTCGTGCTGGCTCGGCTGGCGCTGGCTGACCGCGAGCGCGCTCACGCTCGCGCTCGTCGTCACGCTCGCGATGGGTCTCGCGTGGGGCCGGCCCGACGCCGGCGGCGCGCCGCTGCGCTTCATGACCTACAACGTCAAGGCCTACCGGGCCGTGCTGCGCAGCGGAGGCTTCGCGGCGCTCGCGGACGAGGTCGCGCTGCACCGGCCCGACATCGTCGTGCTGCAGGACAACTTCGGCGCGACGCGCGCGCAGGCCGCGGCGATGTGGCCGGGCGGCCGCGCGTTCGGCCTGCCGCATGCGTTCATGTTCGAGCAGTACCTGATCGCGAGCCGCTATCCGCTGCGCGATTGCGCGCCGGGCCGCATCGACTACCGCGGCCAGCCGCACGCCTACCTGCGCTGCGTCGTCGACGTGAACGGCGTCGCGCTGAACGTCGTCACCGCGCACTTCGAGTCGCCGCGCCACGGGCTCAACGCGGCGCGCCACGAAGGCTTCGACGGCGCCGGCGACTGGCGCCAGAACTACGAAGACCGGCTCGGCCAGGCACGCGCGCTGGCGCACGATCTGCGCAGCAGCGCGCGCCCGCTGATCGTCGCCGGCGACCTCAACGCGCCCGAACCGTCGCCGGTGATCCGCACGCTGCTCGGCCTCGGGCTGCGCGATGCATTCTCGAGCGCGGGCCGCGGCCACGGCTACACCTACGGCCATGCGTTGCGCATCGGCTTCTCGTTCCTGCGCATCGATCACATCCTGGTGAGCCCGCAGCTCGGCGTCGCCGACTGCTTCGTGGGCAACGCGAACGCGTCCGAGCACCGGCCGTTGATCGCGGATCTGCGCTTGCCTGTAGGACAACAGCCCGTTCTGCCGTAGGCGCTTCGGCGGCCGCGCAAATGCGCGTGACGCGCGCGCCGCGAGGCGGTGCCTGTCGTGACCAACCGTGTCGAGCGCTCGCACCGTGAGGGGTTGACGCCCACGCGCGCGGTGCACGCGCCGCACGCCGGCGGTTCGACGCGCACCGCGCGCGTCTGCATGCACCCGAGGCAGGCACGCCGAGCGCCATTCCAGGCCTTTGTCGGTGCCTTCCGAAGCCTTTTCATCGGCCTCGGATTGGCGCGCTTGTTGCGACCCGGCAAACGTTTGCAAACGCAACAGGAGAAGTCATGAATGCTGCGAAATTTCTGGCCGGTGCATCGGCCGTGATCCACGCTTCGGCGCCGCCCGCGGGCCTGTTGCGCGACCTGCGCGACTGGCTGGTGCTGAGCGCCAACCAGCTCGCAGCGCTGCTGCTGCTCGTGCTGCTGAGCCCGCTGCTGCTCGCGATCGGCGTGCTGATCTGGCAGCGCGACGGCGCACCGGTGCTGTTCGCGCACTACCGCGTCGGGCGCGACGGCAAGCTCTTTCGCTGCATGAAGTTCCGCTCGATGCTGCGCAACTCCGAGCAGGTGCTCGCCGAGCTGCTGCGCGACGATCCGCAGGCGCGCGCCGAGTGGGCGCGCGACCAGAAGCTCGCGAACGATCCGCGCATCACCGGCATCGGCCACTTCCTGCGGCGCAGCAGCCTCGACGAGCTGCCGCAATTGCTCAACGTGCTGCGCGGCGAGATGAGCCTGGTCGGGCCACGGCCGGTGACCGTCGGCGAGCTGACGCGCTACCGCCAGGTGCGCTGGCACTACCTGAGCGTGCGGCCGGGCATCACCGGCCTGTGGCAGGTGAGCGGGCGCAACAACACGAGCTACGACGAGCGCGTCGCGCTCGATCGGCACTATGTCGAGCAGCGTTCGCTGTGGCTCGACATCGGCATCCTGCTGCGCACCGTGCGCGTGGTCGCGCTGCGCGAAGGCGCGCGCTGACGCCGGCGACGGCGTCAGCGGCGGCGCCGCCTACGCGTCGTCGTCCTTGATCGGTTCGAAGCTTCGTTCCTCGACCGCCAGCACGTCGTCGTAGGCCGAGTGGATCGAGTCGCGGAAGCGCTGGCCGTCGAAGCGCCGGCGGGCCTCGAGGTGCGCGGCCGTGCCGAGGCGCGCGCGCTCGTCCGGCGCATCGATCAGCTTCGCGATGCAGGCGAGCAGCGTCTGGTGCGTGTCGCAGCACAACCCGGTGCGGCCGTGCTCGATCAGGGCGCGATGCGCGGGTGTGTCCCAGACCACGCAGGGCAGGCCGACCGCCATCGCCTCGGCGAGGAACGAAGGGAAGCCGGGGTCGTCGTCGAGCGCCACGTAGATCCACGCCGTGGCGAGCCGGCGCGCCCGCTCGGTCTCGTCCGGCCCATCGTGCACCGCGACGTTCGCGGCGCCGAGCCGCGCCAGCGAATCGTCATCGACGCTGCCGTGCCAGTGGCATGCGACCTTCAGCGATTCGTCGCTGAACAGCACTGCCAGCTGCGCGAACAGCGCCGACGCGTGCGCTGCGCGCGCCGGGCTGCCCGAGAGCAGCAACGGTCGCCGCGCCTCGTGGCGCTGCGCCTCGAAGAACGCCGCATCGATCGCGTGCTCGATCAGCTGCACCGGCTCGGGGGTCAGCCGCTGCAGCAGCCGCACGTCGGCCGCGGCGTCGGCAATGATCAGCGGCGGCGTGCGCCCGGCCAGTGGCCGCAGCAGCCACGGGGCGAGCATCCCGACCTGGCCGAAGACGCCGCGCGAACGCGCACCGGGCGGCGAGAAGTACAGGCTCTGCGGCAGGCCCTTGGCGCGCGCCGCATACAGGCCGACCAGGCCAGCCGCGAGGCCGTGCAGGTGCAGCGCGACGGTGGGCTCGGCCTGCGTTGTCGCGAGCAGGCCGGCGACGCTGCGGCGCAGCCGCCGCAGCACACCGCCGTCGACCGGTGTCAGCACGAAGCGGATCGACGGATGAAAGCGCGGCAGCAGATGCCGCTGCATCGGCTCGTCGAGCAGGATCACCGTCTGCCGGATGCCGCGCTCCGCCTGGCCCGCGGTGAAGGGCCCGAGGAACGCGAACGCCCGGTCGGACAGCCGCCACACGACGTGGATCACGTGCTGGGGCTGCGCGAGTGGCGGCGGAACGGACAGTGCTTCGGAAGGGGATCGATCCATGGGCCGCACTCAGCAGGCGCCGTCGCGTGCGACGACGACCTTCACGGTCTTCAGCAGGATCTTCAGGTCGAGCCACGGCGAGCGCTTGTCGACGTACTCGCGATCCAGCGCGACGCGTTCGGCATAGCTCGTGTTGTTGCGCCCGCTGACCTGCCACAGGCCGGTCAGGCCGGGCCGCACGCTGAGGTAGTCCCAGCGCACGCGGCCGTAGCGCGTCAGTTCGCCGACCGTGATCGGCCGCGGACCGACGAGGCACATCTCGCCGCGCAGCACGTTCAGCAGCTGCGGCAACTCGTCGAGGCTGGTGCGACGCAGCACCTGGCCGATCGGCGTGATGCGCGGATCGTTCGCGAGCTTCTGGTCGCGCGCCCATTCGCGGCGCGCGACCGGATCGCGGCGCAGCAGGTCCGCGAGCATCTGCTGCGAGTCGCGTGCCATGGTGCGAAATTTGAAGCAGCGAAACAGCTGCCCGCGTTGGCCGACGCGGTAGTGGCCGAAGAGGATCGGTGCGCCATCGCGGCGCGCGATCAGCACCGCGATGACAAGCATCAACGGTGCCAGAAGCATCAACAAGAGCAGCGCGGCCAACTGGTTCGAACGCAGGTGAAGCGCCTCAGCGAATGCCAGGCGCCGCTCGTTGTGGGCGAACGCGTTGGTCGCGATCGAAGTAGCGCTGATTGCTGCCATAAAGGCCTCCAGGTAAGAAAGTGTCAAAGCTGTTCCCGCGACCTCCAATCGCGAATGGTGCAATGCACAATGCCTCAAATCGACCCCGAGGAAGGTAACGAATTGAAGAGTGCAACGCGGTCCCGAACGCATCGAGAACCTGGTGCCACAGATGCGCCGCAACGGGTCTCGCACGCAGGTCCGGGATCGCCGGCTCGACCGGTCGCGATGACTGCGCAAGCGCAGCAGCCGCCGGTTTGAAGCCTTTGTTGCAATGAGCTCACAGTGCGCATTGCCGTCGCGCGACAGTGTGGCAATCGGGATGCCCGAACACGTTGCGCCGGCGCCGTTCAGGGGCTTTGCAGCCGCGTGCTGCGGTGCCAGACTGCGCACGACACAGGGCTGCGCGACCGAGCGCGCACGCACCCCATGAACACCGATGAACTCATCCTGGAGTGATTGACCCCATGAGCCTTTCACAGGTCTTTTCGATCCTTCGCGCACGCTGGCGATCGGCCGCGCTGGTCTTCGCGATCGTCGTCGGACTCGTCACCATCGTGACGCTGCTGCTGCCGAAGAAGTACGCCGCGGTCGCGTCGGTCGTGCTCGACGTGAAGTCGCCCGATCCGGTCGCCGGCGTCGTGCTGCCGGGCATGACGGTCTCGAGCTACATGGGCACGCAGGTCGACGTGCTGCAGAGCGACCGCGTGATCCTGCAGGCGATCCGTGCGCTGCACGCCGAGCAGGACGCCGCGCTGCGCGAAGAGTGGCAGATGAAGACCGAAGGGCGCGGCGACTTCGAATCGTGGATCGTCGAAGAAGTGCTGAAGTGGCTCACGGTGAAGCCGGGCAAGGATTCGAACGTCATCGTGGTCTCGTACACCGCGCGCGATGCGGACGCCGCGGCGCGCACCGTCAATGCGGTCGTCAAGGCCTACATCGACACGACGCTGCAGCTGCGCACCGAGCCGGCGAAGCGCTTCCAGGGGCAGTTCGACGAGAGCACCAAGGGGCTGCGCGAGGCGCTCGAGGTCGCGCAGGCGCGGCTCTCGGCGTTCCAGCAGCGCAAGGGCATCGTCGCGACGGACGAGCGGCTCGACATCGAGAACGCGCGTCTCGCCGAGCTCTCGACCCAGCTCGTCACGATCCAGGCGGCCGCGAACGAATCGGGCAGTCGCCAGCGCGAGGCCGGCACCGGCGGGCAGATGTCGGAGGTGCTGACGAACCCGATGATCACGACGCTGAGCGCCGACCTGGCCCGCCAGGAAGCGAAGCTGCACGAGATGAGCCAGCGCTACGGCAGCCAGCACCCGCAGATGCAGGAACTGCAGGCCAACGTCAGGGAGCTGCGTTCGCGGCTCAACGCCGAGCGCAGCCGCATCACCGGCGGGCTGACCGCCAACAACTCGGTGAACCAGTCGCGCCTCGAAGCGGTGCGCGGCGAGCTCGCCGCGCAGCGCGCGAAGGTGCTCGAGATGAAGGGGCTGCGCGACGAGGCCGCGGTGCTGCAGCGCGATGTCGAGAACGCGCAGCGCGTCTACGACGCCGGCTTCGCGCGACTCAACCAGAGCACGCTCGAAAGCCAGACCACGCAGACCAACGTCTCGGTGCTGAAGACCGCCACGGCGCCGCCGTTCCCGGCCTCGCCGCGCGTCAAGCTCAACGTCGCGCTCGCGGTGCTGCTCGGCGGCGCGCTCGCGGTCTTCACCGCGATCGTGCGCGAGCGCCTCGACTGGCGGCTGCGCGCCGACGCCGATGTGTTCGAGCTGCTGAAGCAGCCGCTGCTCGGCGTGTTGCCGGACGGCGCCGGCCGTCTCGGCCACGGCTCGCGCTCGCTGCGCCTGGCCGCGAGCCGTGTGCTCCTCGGCCGACCTCCCAAATTACTTGGCCGCTGAGCGGCCCGACAGACCATGCGCGTAAGAAGCACGTTCGGCCTGAAGACGGTGACTCCCGACGACGGAGCCGCCGACGCCATACCCGCCACCGATCCGCCGGTGCTCGACCGCGCGATCGGCGAGGTGCTGCGCGATGTGCGGCCGCTCAGCGATGCGCAGATCGAGGAGATCCTGCGCTACCAGCGCGACCACGGCCTGCGTTTCGGCGAGGCCGCCGTGGCGCTGAAGCTCGTCTCGCGCGACGACGTGCTGTGGGCGCTGTCGCAGCAGTTCCACTATCCGTACGCGCCGGGCGAGGGCGCCGGCTTCGATCCCGAACTCGTCGCCGCGGTCGATCCGTTCAACGCGCAGACCGAGGCGGTGCGCGGGATCCGCAGCCAGCTGATGCTCGGGGTGATGGCGCCCGACCAGCCGCGCGGCGCGCTCGCCGTGCTGAGCCCGAATGTCGGCGACGGCAAGACCTTCTTCGCGGCGAACCTCGCGATCGCGTTCAGCCAGGTCGGCGCGCGCACGCTGCTGATCGATGCCGACATGCGCACGCCGCGCCTGCACCAGATGTTCGCGATGCCGAACGAGTCGGGGCTGAGCAGCATCCTGGCGGGCCGCTCCGAGGTCAACGCGATCCACCAGGTGCCGGCGCTGCCGAGCCTGTTCGTGCTGCCGGTCGGCACGCTGCCGCCGAACCCGCTCGAGCTGCTGCAGCGCCCGGCGTTCGCGCTGCTGCTGAAGGAGCTGCTCGGCAAGTTCGACCACATCGTCATCGACACGCCGGCGAGCACGCACGGCGCGGATTCACGCATCGTCGCCGCGAAGGCGGGCATCGCGATGGTCATCGCCCGCCGCGGCCGATCGCCGATGAAGGCGATCAATGCCCTGGTCAACGAGGTGACACGCGGTCCGGCCAAGTTCGCGGGAGTCGTCGTCAATGATCACTGACACCGTTCGACGGGTGCTGGTGGTGATTCCGACGCTGAACGAATCGCGCACGATCGAGGCGGTCGTGAATGCGTTGCGCGCCGACCCGCCGGTCGATGTGTGCGTCGATGTCGTCGTCGCCGATGGCGGCAGCAGCGACGGCACGGTCGAACTGGTGCAGCGCATGAGTGCGGCCGACGCCTCGCTGCACCTGCTCGCGAATCCGCGCCGGATCCAGAGCGCGGCGGTGAACCTCGCGGTCCAGCGCTTCGGCGACGGCGCCGACGTGCTCGTGCGCTGCGATGCGCATGCGCTGTACCCGCAGGGCTACGTGAGGCGCCTGCTCGAGACGCTCGACCGGACGCAGGCCGACTCGGTCGTCGTCGCGATGGATTCGACCGGCACGAGCTGCTTCCAGAAGGCCGTCGCCTGGGTCTCCAACACCTGGGCTGGCACCGGCGGCTCGGCGCACCGGATCGGCCGGCACAGCGGCTTCGTCGACCACGGCCACCATGCGGCGTTTCGTCTCGCGACGTTCCGGCGCGCCGGCGGTTACGACGAGAGCTTCACGCACAACGAAGACGCCGAGTTCGACTGCCGGCAGCGCCGGCTCGGCGGCACCGTCTACCTCGACGCCGACATCCGCCTCGAGTACCACCCGCGCGCGACGCCGGGCGCGCTGGCGCGCCAGTACTTCGCATACGGCCGCGGGCGCTCGCGCACCGTGCGGCGCCATCGCGGGTCGATGCGCGCGCGCCAGTTCGCGCTGCCGCTGCACCTCGTCGTCACGGCGCTGGCGCTGCTGCTTGCGCCGTGGTGGCCGCGGCTGCTCGCGTGGCCGCTCGCGTACCTCGGCGTGCTGGCGGCGACCTCGCTGTCGATCGCGTGGCAGCAGCGGTCGGCCTGCGGCCTGCTCGCCGGCGTCGCGGCCGGCGTGATGCACTTCTCGTGGGCCCTCGGGTTCCTCGCCGGCCTGGCCTTCGTGCGCGAGCCGGCCTGGCCCTCGGATGTCGAGCCGGCGGCGAACGCCGGCGGTCGCGGAGCGCTGCCGCGATGACACAACAGCCTGGTCTCAAAGTGCTGCTGGTGGACCCGTCGCTGTTCACCGCACCGTACGACGCTGCGCTGACCGAGGGCCTGGTCGCGAACGGCGTCGACCCGCTGTGGGCGACGCGGCCGACGCGCCGCGCCGATCGGCAAGAGCTGCCGCTGGCACGCACCGATCCGTTCTTCTACCGCCGCGTCGACGAGGCCGGCTGGTTGCCGGCGCGGCTGAAGCCGCTCGCGAAGGGCCTCGCGCATCTCGCCGGCCTCGTGACGCTGCTGCGCAGGGTGCGCGCGCAGCGGCCGCAGGTCGTGCACTTCCAGTGGGTCGTCGTGCCGCCGCTCGACACGCTCGCGATGCTGCTGATCCGAAGGGGGTGCGGCGTCGTGCTGACGGTGCACGACACGGTGCCGTTCAACGGCGAGCGCATGTCGTTGCTGCAGAACGCCGGCTTCGATCTGCCGATGCGCATCGCGCAGCGCGTCATCGTGCACACCGAGAGTGGGCGCCAGACGCTGCTCGCGCGCGGCGTGCCGGCGCACAAGCTCGTGACGATCCCGCACGGCGCGCTGCGCTTGCAGGCGCCGCTGCCGCCGCGCGTCGAACGTGCCGACGGGCGCTTCAGCTTTCTGCTGTTCGGCGAGATCAAGCCGTACAAGGGGCTCGACGTGCTGGTCGAGGCGCTGCACCGGCTGCCCGAGGCGCTGCGCCGGCAGCTGCGCGTCGTCGTTGCCGGCCGCCCGCGCATGGACCTGGCGCCGATCGTCGCGCGCATCGCAACGCTCGGCCTGGGCGACGCGATCGAGCTGCGCGCCGAACGCCAGAGCGAGGCGCAGATGGCCGCGCTCTTCGTCGAGGCCGATGGCCTGCTGTTCCCGTACCGGCAGATCGACGCGAGCGGCGTCTGGTTCCTGACCAAGTCGCTCGGCAAGTGGGTGATCGCGAGCCGCGTCGGCATCTTCGCGGCCGAGGTGGTCGAAGGGCGCCAGGGGGTGCTGCTGCCGCCCGGCGATGCGCAGGCGCTGGCCGGCGCGCTCGAGCACGCGGTGCGCGAGCGACCCTCGGCACCGGCCACCGGCGTCGCCGACGAATGGGCCGCGATCGGCGCCGCGACAAGGCGCGTCTACGAAGCCGTGTGCGGCCCGGAGCCGAGCCCGGTCGGCGACATGAGGGTGCAACCATGAGCCCCACCCGGCCGCCCGAAGGGGCTCATTCCCGCTCGGCGGGACCGGCCGAAGGCCGAAGGGTGCCCAGATGAGGCGGCGCGATGCACTCGGTGGGCTGCACGGTGCGCTGCTGCTCGCGGCGCTTGGACGCGCATCGACGGCGCATGCCGATGGGCCGCTGGAGCCGGCACCGATCGCCGGCCAGGGCTACCGGCTCGTGAAGGACTGGAGCTTCGGGCGCAATGTCAACGACCTGACCGCGCTGCGCGATCAGTTCTACACGCGCTTCATCTACGAAGGCGGCAAGCTCGACAAGCTGAAGGACGAGTGGCAGCGGTACCGCGACAACCAGAACCACGAGTTCGCCGACGGCCGGCTCGCGCTCGTCGCGCGCGCGCCCGGCGAGCTGAAGAACGGGCAGATCGAGAGCGGCATGCTGCGCTCGAAGTGGAGCGGCGAGTACGGCTACATCGAGGGCCGCATGAAGGTGCCGGCGGGCCGCGGGCTGTGGCCGGCGTTCTGGCTCAACCCGCAGGATCAGGTCTGGCCGCCCGAGATCGACATCATGGAGATCGTCAACAACGGCCGTGACACCACGCGCAACGCGTTCCACAACCTGCACGGCAACGGCGGCCGGGGCCGGGCGGCGAGCAGCACGCTGCTCGACAAGTTCGGCAGCTATCGGCCCGGCATCGATTTCGCCGACGGCTTCCACACCTTCGCGGTCCGCTGGGAGCCGGACCGCGTGCGTCACCATGTCGACGACAAGCTGGTCGCGGATCGGCCGTTCGCATGGGTGCACGCCGACGGCCGCGATGCCGGCCCGGCGCACGTGCTGGTGAACCTCGCGGTCGGCGGCGAATGGCCCGGCCCGCCGCAGCGCAGCAGCGATTTCCCCGCACGGCTCGAAATCGAGTACCTGCGCGTCTGGCAGCAGCCCTGAAACGCGATGGCCGAGGTCCTCACCTTCCCGCCGCTGCGGCCGCCCGGCTGGCGCTTCACGCTGACCCCGCGCATGCCGGCCGCGGCGCCGGCGCACGTCGAACGCCCGCGCCCGCCGTGGGGGATCCGCTGGGCGCTGATCGGGCTCGTCGTCAGCGCGGTGATGACCGATCGGCTCGGCGTCGCGATCGGCGGCTTCTCGCTCGGCGCGGGCATGCCGATGCTGTACCTGCTGCTCGCGGTGCTGCTGTCGTACGGCCGGCTCGCGCTGAGCCTGTCGGCGCTCGCGCTCTACAGCGCGGTCGTCGCGGTCGCGGTCGCGAGCTTCCTGTTCAACGTCGACATGGGCGGCGGCGCCAACGTCTCGCTGACCTCGATGGCGCTGCTGCTGGTGCTGTACCTGCCGTTCGTGTTCAGCATGGCGCCGCGCGCCGACAACGCGACCGACTGGCAGTGGACGATGCGCATCACCGGCAACGTGCTGATGCTGATGGCGCTGGCGGGCATCGTGCAGTTCTATGCGCAGTACGCGTTCAGGCCGGTGTGGTGGTTCGACATCTCGCAGCTGATCCCCGAACCGATCCGCGCGTCCGGCCTGTACAACAGCGCGATCCGCGCCGGCTCGACCTTCAAGGCGAACGGCTTCGTCTCGCGCGAGCCGTCGAACTACTCGTTCTGGATGGCCTTCGGCCTGCTGCTCGAACTGGCGCTGCACAAGCGGCCGCTGCGCGTGTTCTGTTTCGTGCTCGCGCTGCTTCTGTCGTACTCCGGCACCGGCGTCTTCGCGCTCGCGATCGGTCTGCTGTTCCCGCTGCGCGTGCGGCGCCTGGTGGTGCTCGCGATCGGCGGCGTCGTGATCCTGGTGGCCAACGCGGCGGCGGGCGATCCGCTGAACCTCGCGTTCACGATCGGGCGGCTCGGCGAGTTCGGCGCACGGGGCAGCAGCGCTTACGCGCGCTATGTCGCGCCGCTGCAGCTGGTCGATTCGGGCATCGACGCGCTGCCGTGGACCGCGTGGTTCGGCCACGGCCCGGGCACGATCCTGCACAGCTCGTGGGAGTTCGATGCGCACGACCCGACGTGGGCCAAGCTGCTGTTCGAGTACGGCATCGCCGGCTTCGCGGCGCTGGTCGGCTTCATGGTCTACAAGCTGACGGCGTTCCGCGCGCCGGCCCAGTTCGCGATCGTGCTGACCGCGAACTGGCTCGTGATGGGCGGCTACCTGCTGACGCCCGAGAGCGTCTGCTTCCTGTATGCGGTGCTCGGCATGTGGCCGGCCACGGCGCGTCCCGCACTGACGCTCGATCGGGGGGGCGCGGCATGACCGATGCGACGCTGCGCCTGTCGGTGATCATCCCGAACTTCAACTACGCCGAGTACGTCGGCCAGGCGATCGACAGCGCACTGGCGATCGACTGGCCGCAGGTGCAGGTCATCGTCGTCGACGACGGCTCGACCGATGGATCGCGCGCGGTGATCGAAGGCTACGGCGACCGCATCATCGCGATCTACCAGGACAACGCCGGCCAGTTCACGGCCTACAACGCCGGCTACCCGCGCGCCGACGGCGACGTGATCATCTTTCTCGACTCCGACGACCTGCTCGACAGCTGCGTGATGCGCGAGATCGCCGCGGTCTGGCGCGAGGGCGTCAGCAAGGTGCAGTTCCGCCTGCGCTCGGTCGACGCCGCGGCGCAAGCGCTGGGCACCAGCTTTCCGCAGTTTCATGGCGTGCCGAGCGCCGATGCGCTGCGCCGCTGGGCGATCGCGACAACCACCTACCCGACGCCGCCGGGCTCCGGCAACGCCTACTCGCGCGCCTACCTCGACCGCATCTTCCCGCTCGACGATGCCTGCGGCCGGCCCGGCGATTCGTGCTGCGTCGCCGCCGCGCCGCTGCTCGGCGATGTGCTGACGATCGACGCGCCGCTCGGCAAGTACCGGGTCCACGGCCGCAACGACGGCGCCGCCTCAAGGCTCGATGCGGCGCAGTTCAACCTGCACGTCGTGCGCGCGCAGCAGCGTCGCCGCTACTTCCAGCGCATCGCGGCCGGCGCCGGCGTCGAGGTTCCCGACACCGCGCTCGATCGCAGCCTGCACTACCTGCCGTACCGGCTCGCGTCGCTGCGGCTCGCGCCGGCGACGCACGCGGTCGCGCACGACAGCGGCTTCGCGGTCTGGCGCGACACGCTGCGCGCGCTGTTCGTGCCGCAGGGCGTGTCGCCACGGGGGCGCCTGATGATCGGCGTCTGGACCACGCTGGTGCTGCTGCTGCCGCGCGCGCTCGGCAACCGACTCATCCTCTGGCGCTTCGTCCCCGCGGCGCGGCCGCAGGCGCTGCGCGCGACGCTGCTGAAGCTCGGGGTCATCCGATGACCGCGAACGCCTGATCTGCTTCTTCCCACCATCACCTTCGTCACGGAATGAATCCCATGGACACCACGACCTCCTCGGCCGAGATCATCGCGCTGCGCCAGAGCGGCGATCCGCTGCCGGCACGCGGCACCGCGGCAGGCCACGCGCGCGGCGCCAGCGACGCGGCGCTGAACGGCGCGCGCATGCAGCGCATCGCGCTGCTGGACGCCAGCATCGCGAGCGAGAACCTGGGCGACCAGATCATCACCGACGCGGCCCAGGCGACGCTCGAGGGCATGTTCCCGCACGCCTTCTTCGTGCGCCTGACGACGCACGAATTCCACCTGTGGGAATCGCGGCGCATCATCGACGGCTGCGATCTCGTGTTCGTCGGCGGCTCGAACCTGCTCAAGTCGAACATGATCCGCAACAACCAGTGGAAGATCTCGCCGCTCGACTACTTCCTGCGCAAGGAATGCATCCTGCTCGGTTGCGGCTGGTGGTACTACCAGGAGCGGCCGAACTGGTACGCGGCGCGGATGCTGAACCGCATCCTGTCGAAGAAGCGCGTCCATTCGGTGCGCGACGAATACACGCGCAACCAGCTCGGCCTCGCGACGATCGACAACGTGCTGAACACCGCGTGCGTGACGATGTGGGAGCTGACGCCCGAGCACTGCGCGGCGATCCCGACCCGCAAGGCGCCGATCGCGGTGCTGACGCTGACCGGCTACAGCCAGAACGTGGCCGCCGACCGCGCGCTCGTCGAACTGCTGCTGAAGAAGTACGAGAAGGTGTTCTTCTGGGTCCAGCAACCCGAGGATCACGCCTACGGGCAGCAGATCTCGGGCGGGCGCGTCGAGTTCATCTCGCCGAACCTGAAGACCTACACCGCGCTGCTCGACGACAGCCACATCGACTACATCGGCACGCGGCTGCACGGCGGCATCCGCGCGATCCAGCGCGGCAAGCGCGCGTTGATCCTGGCGATCGACAACCGCGCGACCGAGATCGCGCGCGACACCAACATCCCGGTCGTCGAGCGCACCGACACCGCGGCGATCGAAGCCTGGATCGACACGCCCGCGCGCACCGATATCCGCCTGCCGCAGGCGCGCATCGATGCCTGGAAGGCGCAGTTCCGAGCCGACACCTGATGCCGTTGTCGAGCTCTTTGGCGCAGACCGCAACGGTGGTGCAAAGGCGAGAGCGGCCAGGCCGGCGAGGGCATCAAGAAGCCAGCGCCGAGCAGCGCAGCGCAGCAGGGTCGGGCCGCTTGCGGCCCAAGTCCGCGTGTTTGAGGTCCCGTACTCGGGGCCGAGTTTGCGGACTTGCCCTGCGGAGCGAGCAGCGCAGGGCACCCCTCGCGCAGCGAGGGGCGCGGCTTCAGCCCTCGTCGGCCTGGCTGCTCTCGCCTTTGCCGCTCCGAGCGTCGAAGGACGATTCTCGAAACAAGCAACCCACATGGAAGCGACGCTCATGAACCCCTCGCGCCAGCGGGTCGCGCGTTCGCTCGCGTGGAGCGGGCTCGAGAGCGTCGGCCTGTCGGGCCTGTCGTTCGTCTCGCTCGTCGTGTTCTCGCGCTACCTGTCGCCGGCCGAGTTCGGCGTCGCGTCGATGGCGCTGGCGGTGATCCAGATCCTCGCGATCCCGGTCGAGATCGGTTTTCACGATGCGCTGGTGCAGAAGCAGGACGCGACCGACCGGCACTTCGATTCGGCCTTCTGTGCCGCGACCGCGCTCGGCCTCGTGCTGTGCGGGCTGTGCTGGCTCGGCGCGCCGCTGTTCGCGCGCTATGTCGGCAGCGCGCAGGCCGGCGAGGTGCTGCGCTGGATGAGCCTGAGCCTGCCCGCCAGCGGCATCGGCTGCGCGGTGATCGCGCGGCAGCGGCGCGAGCTGCAGTTTCGCAACCTCGCGGTGCGCTCGCTCGCGGGCCGGTTGACCGCGTCGGTCGCCGGCATTGCCGCCGCGATCGCCGGCGCCGGCGTCTGGAGCCTGGTGCTGCAGCAGGTGCTGATGGTCGCGCTCTCGACCGCGACGCTGTGGTGGCTGAGCCCGCAGCGGCCGGCGCTGCGCTTTCACGGCCACGAGTTCAAGGAGCTGACGCGCTTCGGCATCAAGTCGGTGTCGTCGCTGCTGCTCGTGTTCTCGATCCAGCGCGTGTTCATGCTGATCATCGGCAACCGCTTCGGCGCCGAAGCGGCCGGTTATCTCAACCTCGCGTTTCGCGCGGTCGACATGCTGCGCGACCTGATCTCGAGCGCGGTGTCGCAGCTCGCGTTGCCGTTCTTCTCGCGCTACCAGGAAGACCGGCCCGCGCTCTACGGCCACTACATGCGCGCCGTCGAGATGACCTGCACGGCGATGTTCCCGGTGTTCGCGACCATCGCCGTCGCGACGCCCGAGATCGTCGATGTCGTGTTCGGCGCGAAGTGGCGGCCGGCGATTCCGTACATCGTGCTGATGAGCGTGCTGACCTTCCAGTTCTTCCCGCGCATGTTCTCGAGCCCCCTGATGACCTCGCTCGGCCGGCCGGCGTTCCCGATCCCGTCGCAGATCCTGCAGCTGTCGGTCATCGTCGTCGGGATGCTGACGATCGGCCAGCAGTCGCTCGCCTGGGCGGCCGCGGTCTGGGGCCTGCGCCTGGTGGTCACGACGCCGTTCGATATGTACCGCTTCGCGCGCCACACCGGGATGTCGGCGGCGCAGCAGCTCGCCGGCGTGCCGCTCGCGGCGGCGCTCGCGCTGGCGGCGGCCGGCCTGGCGCTGCTCGTGTCGCACCTGATGCCGGCGGCCGAGCCGGTGATGCTGCGGCTGCTCGCGGTGCTGCTGACGAGCCTGGTGGCCTACGTGGCGCTGACGCTGCTGTTCAACCGCCGCGTGCTCGGGCAGATGCTGCTGCTCGGCAAGGCGCTGCGCGCGCGATGAGGCGCGCGCGCTGGCTCTTCGTCGACCTGGCGCCGAGCTTCGGCGGCCACGAGGTCATGATCCTGCGCTGGATCGACGAGCTGGTGGAGACCGGCGCGGCGATCCCGGTGCTGCTGTGCCTGCGCGGCACCCGGCTCGCAACGCTGGCGCGCGAGCACTGCGAGACGATCGAGATCGATGCCGGCCTGGAGCCCGCCGGCGCGATGCTGCGGCGCAAGTGGGTCGCGCTGGGCACCGTGGCGCGCATCGTGTGGGCCATGGCCGCTGCGGTGCGGCGCTGGCGCCCAGCGGTCGTCGTCGTCGGTGAAGGCTGCCTGATGGCGCAGCGGCACGGGCTGTGGGCGGCGGTGCTGCTGCGGCAGTACGTGATGCTCTATGTGCCGCTGGTCGCGAGCTTCACCGAGATGGGCTTCCCCGACGCCGCGCGCCTGGAGCGGCGCATGCGGCGCGTCTACGGCAAGCTGCCGGACGCGTGGCTGACGATCACGCCCGAACAGGCGACCGAGTTGCGCGCCTGGTCGGGCGTCAGGCAGCCGGTGTTCTGCCTGCCGAACACCGTCAGCGCCGCGGTCGAGGCGCGCCAGGGCAGCGCCGTGCCGCGCGCGCGGCTCGAGCCGGATGGGCGCACGCGCGTGCTCGTGCTCGGCCGGCTGGAGGCGCGGCAGAAGGGGCTCGATCTGCTGCTCGACTGGTGGCTCGCGCATCCGGCGCTGGCGGCCGACTTCGAGCTGCACCTGGTCGGCGAAGGGCCGTTCGGCGCGGTGCTCGACGCCGCGCTGCAGGCCCATCCGGCGCTCGCCGAGGGCCTCAGCGTGGCGCCCTGGGCCGACACGACGCAGGTGCTGTGCGCGCACGACGTCCTGTTACTGCCGTCGCGCTACGAGGGCGTACCGTTGGTCATGCTCGAGGCGATGGCGCTCGGTGTGCCGGTCGTCGCGAGCGAGCTGCCGGGCACGCGCCCCTACCTGGGCGCCGACTGCCTGTTCCCGATCGGCGACATGGCGCGCGCGTTCGAGATTCTTGCGCGCCTGCATCGCTCGGAGGCAGCGCGGGAGGCGGCATCGGCAGACAACCTGCACGCGTTTCGTGCGAGGGCTTCGGGCGCCGCGTTCAGCGCGGCGGTGATTCAGTTGACGGAGCAGGTCCATGCAGCGATCGGCTAGGAGCCTGGGCGGCAGAGAACGGGGCTCTGAGCAACCACGCCGGCGGCCGGTTGCGCCATTCGAGGATCGGCCGTTCGATCAGCTTCCAGCTCAGGTGGCTGACCGCGAACGTCAGCGCGAAACAAGCGATCGCGTTGAACGCGGCCAGACCGCTGGCCGGCACGACGGCGGTCACCGTGGCCGGCCATTGCACCACCCCGCGGTAGGCGTGGATGCACGCCGGGTGGTACAGGTAGAAGCCATAGCTCACGGTGCCGAGGTAGGCGAGCGGCCGCCATTCGAGCCCCCTTGCGACGCGGCTGTCGGGGTGCACCGCGAGCCAGGCGATCGCGATCGCGATGCCGACGATCGTCAACAGGAAGAACAGCGCGAACAGCCCGCTCGATTGCGCGCGCACCGGCTTGCTCAGCGCGATGAAAGCGATCACGACGAAGGCCGCGAACAACGCGATGCCCGGATGAAACGCGCCGAAGCCCGCCGGTCGTCGCCGCAGCAGCGCCACCAGACCGCCGGCCGCGAGCATCGTGAAGTTCGTCGGCGACAGCAGGTACTGCTCGCGTTCGTCCAGCCCCAGCGGCGCGGCCAGGAACAGGCTCAGCACGCCGAGCGCGAACACCGCGAACACGACGCCCAGGTGCCGGTTGCGCGGCACGAAGATCAGCAGCGGCGCGACCAGCACGTAGAACTGCTCCTCGATCGCGAGGCTCCAGAAGTGGCACAGCAGCACGTCGCGGCAACTGTCCTGCGTACCGAGCCAGATGTTGGTCAGGTACGAGACATAGGCCCACAGCCCCGACGGCCCCTCGCCCGAGGTCTGCCAGATCCACAGCGCGTAGGCGCCGAGCGCGAGGTAGTAGATCGGGAAGATGCGCAGCGAGCGTCGCCAGTAGAAGACCAGCAGCTCGGACACGCGCCCCGCGTGCGCGTGCTCGATCGCACGGCGCTGGTCGGTCAGCAGCCCGGTGATCAGGAAGCCGCTCAGCACGAAGAACACGTACACCGCGACCGACGACAGCGGGATCTCGAACGGCCGCATGTGCGCCGCGAACACGCTGGTCACCGCGATCGCGCGCAACCCATCGAACCCCTTGATCCGCTTCATCCGGCTCCCGACTCCTTTGACGCCCGATTCTGCATGGCCGATGCCGGCGTTCGAGCCTCGGCGAGATGCGTTCAAAAGCAACTGTGGTGCCGTTCGGCATCCTGCACCGACGAAAGGCGCAGCGCGTGAACCCGAAGACCTTCGATCCGGCCGCGACACGCGTCGCCGAGGCGGCGACGCCGGCCCAGCACCTGCCCTGGCTCGACGGCCTGCGCGGCGTCGCGGCGCTGTGGGTGCTGCTGCACCACACCTACATCCTGGTCGGCGGGTCGACCGTGCCGCTGCTCTCCTGGGGCAGTCTCGCGGTCGATCTGTTCATGATGCTGTCGGGCTTCCTGATGGTGCACAACTACCTGCTGCGGCGCGCCGCGCAGCCATGGGAAGACACCGGCACCTGGCTCGCCTTCTGGACCAAGCGCTGGTTCCGCATCGCGCCGCTCTACTACGTGCTGCTCGCACTCGCCCTCGTGCTCGGGCCCTGGATCGGCGCGCAGCGCGATGCGATCGCGCTCGCCTGGCCAGCGACCGCGACCTCGCCGGAGCGCTACCTCGACAGCTCGGCGACCAACTTCCTCGTGCATGCGAGCTTCGTGTTCGGCTTCCTGCCTGGCTACGCGTACCGCTCGCCGCTGCCAGACTGGTCGATCGGCCTGGAGATGCAGTTCTACCTGGTGTTCCCGCTGGTGATGCTGCTGCTCGATCGCTTCGGCGCGCTGCGTGCCGGGTTCGCCGTCGTCGTCGCCTGCGTCCTCGGCAAGATCGCCTTTCCCGGGGTCAGCGCCGCGTTCCCGATGCCGTCGTTCCTGCCGATCAAGCTGTATGTCTTCCTGATCGGGATGTGGATGGGCTTGTCGCTCGCGCAGCGCCGGCCGGAGCGCTATTTCTGGGGTGGCGTGCTGCTGGCGCTCGCGGCCTGCGCGATCGAGCGCTCGCAGGAATCGATCTGCCGGCTGCTGATCGTCGTGCTGCTGTTCCACCTCGCGAACGGCACGCGCCTGCGTTGGGCCGGCCGCCTCGCGCCGGGGCTCGAATCGATCAAGCGCGTGCTGTCCGGCGCGGGCGCGCGTTTCCTGGGCGACACCTCGTACGGCTTGTACCTGCTGCACCTGCTGTGGGTGATCCCGGCGATCGCCTGGCTCGCGGCACAGCCGGGCTTCACCGCGCTGAACGTCTGGGTGCGCTGGTCGATCGGGCTGCTGCTGGTGTGCCCGGTTGCGTACCTCGGCGCGTGGCTGCTGCACCTCTGCGTCGAGCGGCCGGGCATCGAGCTCGGCCGGCGCGTCACGTCGGTCCGGCGGCTGAAGCGGCGCTCGGCCTGAGCCGGCAACGGCATTCCTGAGCGCTGTTCAGCGCGTGGGCAGCAGCGACACCACGGCCGCATCGACGATCGCGCCGAAGCGCTCCTCCGTCAGCACCGTCGTGATGCGGCGGTGGCCGCGCCGCGCGATCTCGGCGGCGAGCGCCGGGGCGCGCAGCATCGCGATGCAATGCTGCGCGAGTTGCCGCGCATCGGCGCCGACCAGCACGTCCTCGCCGGCGGTGAACAGCGGCTTGTGGCCATCGACGACGAGCGGCGTCGCGATCACCATGCGGCCGTACAGATACGGCTCGAGCGCCTTGATGTTGGTGCCGGCCCCCGAGCGCATCGGCACGACGCAGGCGGTGGCGCGCGCGTAGGCGTCGGCGAGCGAGTCGACGAAGCCGAGCGTCTCGACGCGCGGCGCGCGGCGCCAGCGCGCGAGGCGCGCGTCGGCACCGCTGCCGACGATCAGGAAGCGGGCCTGCGGCACCTCGCGCAAGACCTGCGGCCAGATCGCCTCGAGGAACCAGTCGACCGCGTCGTGGTTCGGCATGTAGTCGAGCAGCCCGACGAACATCAGCGCTGGCTCGGCGGGCGGCGTGAAATCGGGCGGCCCGGTGCGGCCGGTGGCGGGCGGCAGGTTCGGCAGCACCGAAGCCGGCAACCACGCGAACACGTCGCGCTCGGCGTCGCGGCAGAACAGGTAGTGCGCGTTGCGGCTCGCGCGCAGCCGCCGGCGCACGATCAGGCGATCGTTGAGCAGCCGCAGGCCGACGCCGACCCAATGCTTCAGGTTGCGCAGCGCGCGCCATGGCGGCTCGTAGACCGCGTCGTCGAAGTCCAGCAGCAGCGGCACCTGCTTCGGCAGCTCGAGCTTCAACGCCGGCTTGACGTAGCGGCTCACGAGCAGGTCGTAGCCAGCGAGGTCGACGTGGCGCGCGACCTCGCGCGTGACGTGCGCCGAACGCAGGTCGAAGCGCGGCCGGCCGAGCAGCCCGCGCTGCACGATCTCGAGGTCCATCACGCGCACGCCGTTCCATTCGGTCACCGTCATCGGCTCCCGGCCGGAGCGCCCCGCCGCGAAGCTCAGCACCAGCACCTCGACATCGCCGTGCCGGCGCAACGCGTCGATCAGCAGGCGCGAGCGCTTCGCCGAGCCCCAGGGCTGCAGCGGCGAGATGTAGGTCAGCATCAGGATCGCCGGGCGCGCGGTCGGTTCGAACATCCTCGAAGGTGCGCGCTTCGCTGAGGCGCGGGTGGTTGGGTCGGGCCGAGTGTAGGTGCGGCCGGGCGCCGATCGCCGGCCGCGCGGGGCAGCGCGCCGGCGCGTGTGTGTCCCAATGTTCCCGCGGGTTCCGGCCTGCTCCGCGCAGCCATGTTGCGCTGCAACATTTGGTAGCGAACGAGCGCCGAGTTCGGCACGGCGCAGTGGCAAATTCCTGGGTTGATTGGCACCGCTGAAGGCAGGCCCGCATCCGGCCCGCCTTCTCCAACCCACGATCGGAGGTTCATGACGATTCCGCGCTCGCTGAAGACGGCCCTGGCCGCATTGCTGCTCGGCGCGCTGGCGCTGGCAGGCCACGCTCAAGTGCCGGCGAGCGCCGCCGCTTCCGGGCCGACGCCGTACCCGGCGAACGCGAAAGACTGGCCCGGCCAGGGCGCGATCCGCGTGTTCGGCTGGATGAACGACAACCGCAAGGCCTTCTGGCTCGACCGCGAGCGCAAGCAGGGCAGCGTCGTGTTCGTCGGCGACTCGCTGATCGGCGGCTGGAGCACGATGGGCAAGGACTGGAGCGGGCTGTCGGTCGCGAATCGCGGCATCGGCAGCGAGGTGACCCGCGGGCTGCTGTTCCGCTTTCAGGAGGACGTGCTCGACCTGCACCCGAAGGCCGTCGTGATGCTCACCGGCACCAACGACCTGAGCGCGCAGCAGGACATCCGGCAGTCGCGCGCGAACCTCGTCGAGATCCTCGAGAAGGCGGCGCGCGCGGCACCCGACATGCCGATCGTGCTGTGCACGCTGCCGCCGCGCGCGAACCCGCAATCGCCGGTCGATCCGAAGCAGGTGATCGAGATGAACCTGACGATCGCGTCGCTGGCGCAGGGGCGCCGCAATATCGCGGTGCTCGATCTGTACGCGCTGTTCGCCGACGCCGACGGTGCGCCGCAGCCGGAGTATTTCGCCGCCGACCGGCTGCACTTCTCGGCCGCCGGCTATCGCCGATTCCACGATGCGCTGCTGCCGGTGTTCAAGCAGCTGCACATCGACTGAACCGGCCATCGAATTCCATGGCCTTCACCTCGCCGAGCTTCATCGCCTTCGTGATCGTCGTCGCGCTGCTGACCAGCGCGATCGAAACGACCGCGACGACGAACGCGGCGCCAGCGCTGCGCGGCCTCTTGATGGCGCTCGCGAATGCGGTGTTCATCCTCAGCTACGTCGACGACGCGCAGCAGCTCGTGCCCCTGGCCGGCTTCCTGCTGCTGTGCTTTGTCGCGGTCGAGGGGGTGCGGCGCAGCGGCTCGCGCGCCAGCCTGTGGATCGGCGTGGTCGTGATCGTCGCGAGCTTCGTCGTGCTGAAGAAGTTCAGCTTCCTCGGGCCGCTGGTGCTGCCGTTCCCGTACCTGATCATCGGGCTGTCGTACGTGCTGTTCCGCGTGCTGCACCTGATGATCGACGCGAAGCAGGGCGAGCTCGACCGGGCGGTCGGGCCGCTCGCGTTCTTCAATTACACCTGCAGTTTCCTGACCTTCATCGCCGGGCCGATCCAGCGCTACCCCGACTTCGCGGCGCAGGCGCGGCGACCGCTGGCGTTGAACGACGACCGGGTGTTCGGCGCGTTCGCCCGCATCATCGAAGGCTTCGTGAAGGTCGGCGTCGTCTCGGCGATCTTCAAGTACCTGTTCGACCATCTCGCCGGCCGGGTGCTCGATGCGAACGGGGTGCCGCCGACGCTGGTTGGCGTCTGCCTCGGCGCGGCGGTCTGCTACACGGTCTACCTGTACGCGAACTTCGCCGGCTACATGGACATCGTGATCGGCGTCGGCCGCCTGCTCGGCTTCGAGCTGCCGGAGAACTTCAACCAGCCGTTCCGTGCGCGCAGCTTCCTCGACTTCTGGTCGCGCTGGCACATGACCCTGTCCGAGTGGTTCAAGACCTATGTGTTCAACCCGCTGCTGAGCGTGCTCGCGACGCGCTTCACGTCGGCCGGCGCCGCACCGTACCTCGGCGTCGTCGCGTTCTTCGTCACCTTCCTGATCATGGGACTGTGGCACGGCACGACCGCGGTGTTCATCGTCTACGGCCTGCTGATGGGCGCCGGCGCGAGCGTCAACAAGCTCTGGCAGGTGTGGGTGACGCGCCGCTTCGGCAAGAAGCGCTACAAGGCCTGGGGCGAGCGCGCGCCGGTCGTCTACCTGTGCCGCGGCCTGACCTGCGCCTACTTCGCGCTCGCGTTGACCTGCCTGTGGCTCGATCTGCCGCAGCTGGGCGCGCTGCTCGCGCGCCTCGGCTTCGTCGCGACCGGGTTCGCGTTCGTCGCACTCGCGGTGGCGGCGGCGCTGGCGTTCTTCGCGTGGGACACCGTGGCGGCGCTGCTCGCACCGCTGCGCCAGCGCGCGGTCGCCGCGGCTTCGGGCGGTGTCGTGGTGCGCAACCTCGCGCTCGCGGTGCAGGTGCTGCTGATCGTCACGGTCGCGTCGTTCTTCCACAAGGCGCCCGAATTCGTCTACCGTGCGTTCTAGGGCCTGTTAACGCTATGGGAGAGCTCGCGTGACTCAGCAAACAGGCGCCCGCAAGGCGCAAAGCGCAGCCGTAGCTGCGGCTACGGCGAGCATTTGCAACGCGGCGGGCGCCTGTTTGCTGAGATCACCCGAAGGGCCGGGGTGCCGCAGGCCGCAGGGCCGCGTTGTGCGCTCGTTGTGTGCCAGAGGCACAYGGCCTCGCGCACGCCTTGCCC
>NZ_JBFUKR010000042.1:0-33559 GCF_056400745.1 Rhizobacter sp. P5_A1 | reverse complement strand
GAGTGGCAGTCTGTTCTCTGTCTCAGCCAGGCTTCGCAGCCACGTCGACTCATCGACAAGATCAAAAATGCGTTGACTACTTTGGAAGTCCCTGTAAAGGGTTAGGCCGCACTCTGTGAGCCCGTGAACACGACCCTAAACCGCTCGCACGCTACCAGCATACTTTCGTTGAAGACCCGACCGATCCGTGCGCATTCACGCGAGAAGGAACTCGCATGCTCTTGACGCCAGGATTCCAGCGATCCGTCGCCTTCGCCTTCCACAGCGGCGAATTCCGCAGTCACTTCGTTGAAAGGCACGATGTCAACCTGGACTGTTTCGATTACGCACAGCGGAGAGCCTGCCCAGCTCGTGACAACGCTGAAATCGCCCGGTTGCGGCAAAGCCTTTCCTTCGTGCTCAAAGGACCACAGTGACCCGGCCGTCGCGCGTTTCGTGCCCTCGAGCACTAGGTCTGCGAGGGAGTTTGCCATCTCTTCGTTATCACCGAAATGGAAAGCTTCATAGAAGCGCGTTGGATCAATGTTGCCTGCATCGGCATCAAAGCGCTTCCAGAATTCAGCGATGGCGACGGGAATGTGCATCGGGCGCCCTATGCGGCCTAACGTGATTTAGACATCACGCGACTTTGCCACATGGAGGCGCAAGCACCTGTATATGGCAATGAGTCGACGCGGCGGCGTGCCATATGTGGCTATCGGGTCACGATGCTTGTGATCAATCGGAGCCGCTTGGCTGTTCTGCGGGGCATGGACCACAGCTGCCGTTTGACGTCCCACTGCGCGCCCTCGGCGAGTGCGCGATGGCGGCGCTGGGTGTCGCCGAACGCGAGTCGGACCAGGACGAGCTCATCGAGAAATGCGCGGGTTTCTACGGGTGCTTCGTCGACCACGAGTTCAACGGTGGTGTAGCGGTAAGTGCCCTGTGCATTGTGACGATAGCGGACGCACACCAGCGCGTCACCGTATCGGCGGGCCAGCTTCAATGCGCCGGCCTGTGAGGGTCGCAGCCGCTTGACGACATGTGTGTCGGCACGCGCGGGCTCGGTGATGGCCGCCGCCCGTTGCGATGACGATGACGACGGCGCAGCTGGGCTGCGGCGCGGGGGCTTCTTGGGTCGGGGCGAAGGAAGCTGCTGTTGCTGTTGCTGCTGCGACATGGTGGCCGTGGTGAATTCTTGGGTCGTCGACGCTTGCACTTGCCAGAGGCTCGGTGTACTGTACAAATATACAGTATTGTCTGCCGACATGAAATCCGACGCTCACTCGCTCCCGCCTCTGCAATCGACCCGGTTGCTCGAGCAGGTGCGCGAGCGCATTCGCTACCTGCACTACAGCATCCGCACCGAAGAGGCCTACGTCCATTGGATCCGTGCCTTCGTGCGTTTCCATGAATTGCGCCACCCGATCGACATGGGCGCGCCCGAGGTCGAGGCGTTTCTGTCCTGGCTGGCGAGCGAGCGCAAGGTGGCGGTGGCCACGCACAAGCAGGCGCTGTCGGCACTCGTGTTCCTGTACCAGCGGGTGCTGGGGCTCGATCTGCCGTGGCTGAACGAGATCGGCCGACCGAAGAGCCGACAGCGTTTGCCGGTGGTCCTCACGCATGACGAGGTGGGCCGCGTGCTGATGGCGCTCGACGCGCCGCATCGCCTGCTGGCACAGCTGCTCTACGGCACCGGCATGCGCATCATGGAGGGCATCCGCCTGCGCGTGAAGGATGTCGATTTCGAGCGTCAGGCGCTGGTCGTTCGCGAGGGCAAGGGTTTCAAGGATCGGGTCGTGATGCTGCCGGCTTCGCTGGCGCCGGCGCTGCGCGAGCAGCTGGCGCGCACGCGCATCTTGTGGGCGGACGATCGCGCTTCGGGCCGTGACGGCGTGCACATGCCGAATGCACTGGAGCGCAAGTATCCGCGGGCCGGTTCGTCCTGGAGCTGGTTCTGGGTCTTTCCGCACCTGCAGTTGTCGGTCGATCCGCGCACCGGCGTGCAGCGCCGGCACCATGCGCTCGAAGGCGCGTTCCAGCGTCAGTTCAAGGTCGCAGTCGAGCGCGCCGGGATCGTGAAACCGGCCACGCCGCACACGCTGCGCCATTCCTTTGCAACCCATTTGCTGCAAAGCGGCTACGACATTCGCACCGTGCAGGAGTTGCTTGGTCATTCGGACGTGAGCACCACGATGATCTACACGCACGTGCTCAAGCTCGGTGGCGGCGCGGTGCGCAGCCCGCTCGATGCCTTGCGCGCGGCCTTGCCGGATGCGCAGCGCTGGCACCTCGATGGCCATGTCGGTGGACTCGCCGCGTCACCATTGCCTTCGTCGTCCGCACCGTGAGCGCGTGCCGCTGCCGTTGTCATCACCGTCATGGTCAAGCTACCGCGTTACGCCGAGCTGCACTGTCGCAGCAATTTCAGCTTTCTGACCGGCGCGTCGCATCCCGGCGAGCTGGTCGAGCGCGCGAAGGCGCTGCGTTATGCGGCGCTGGCGCTCACCGATGAATGCTCGCTGGCCGGCGTGGTGCGCGCTCACGTGGCGGCGCGCGACAACGAGTTGCCGCTGATCATCGGCAGCGAGATGCGGCTCACGTTGCCGAGCCATGTGAAGAGCAAGAAGAAGGAGAAGAAGAACGGCGAGAAGGAAGAAGAAGAAGAAGAAGGGGAACCCGCACCGCCGCAGCCCCGCCTGGTGCTGCTCGCGCAGTCCCGGCGCGGCTACGGCAACCTCTCGCACTGGATCACCGTGGCACGGCGTCGCGCGACCAAGGGTTCGTACCTCGCGCATCCCGGCGACATCGAAGGCAAGGTGCCGAACGCGCCGACCTTGACCGGCCTGCCCGAATGCCTGGCCTTGCTGGTGCCCGATGCCGCGCAGTCGTTCGAGACGGTGTTCGCGCACGCGATGTGGCTGAAGACCTGGTTCCAGGATCGGGCCTCGATCGCGCTGTCGCTGCTGCGGCGCCCGGGCGACGAAGAGCTGGTGGACGTGGTGCGCCGCGTGGCCGGGTTCACCGGCCTGCCGATCGTCGCGACCGGCGATGTGCTGATGCACGTGCGCTCGCGCAAGCCGCTGCAGGACACGCTGAGTGCGACGCGCCTGAAGCGGCCGGTGGCCGAGTGCGGCCTGCAGCTCGAGTCGAACGCCGAGCAGTACCTGCGCTCGCGCGCGCGGCTGGCGAGCCTTTACGAGCCCGAGTGGCTGGAGAACTCGGTGGCGCTCGCCGGGCGCTGCGGTTTCTCGCTGGCCGAGCTGAAATACGAGTACCCGCGCGAGGTCGTGCCCGAGGGCCGCACGCCGATCGGCCATCTGCGCCAGCTGACACAGGAAGGCCTCGTCGAACGCTTCCCCGGCAAGGAGGTGATCCAGTGGCTGCCGAAGATCGAGAAGGAACTCGCGCTGATCCAGCAGCTGCACTATGAAGCCTACTTCCTGACCGTCGCCGACATCGTGCGCTGGGCGCGCGAGAAGAACATCCTGTGCCAGGGCCGCGGCAGCGCGGCCAACTCGATGGTCTGCTTCTGCCTGGGTGTCACCGAGGTCAACCCCGAAGAGGCGACGCTGCTGTTCGAACGCTTCGTCAGCGCCGAACGCGACGAGCCGCCCGACATCGACGTCGACTTCGAGCACCAGCGTCGCGAAGAGGTGATCCAGTACATCTACGGCAAGTACGGCCGGCACCGCACCGCGCTGACCGCGGTGGTGATCTGCTATCGCCCGCGCTCGGCGCTGCGCGATGTCGGCCGTGCACTCGGCCTCGATCTGCAACGCATCGAATTGCTGACAAAGAGCATGCACTGGTTCGATGGCGGCCATGTCGACACCGAACGCCTGCGCGAAGCGGGCCTCGACCCCGAGGCGCCGTTGACGAAGCTGTGGATCGCGCTGACGCAGCAGCTGATCGGCTTCCCGCGGCACCTGAGCCAGCACCCCGGCGGCTTCGTGATCGCGCGCGAGCAGATCGAGCAGCTGGTGCCGGTCGAGATGGCGGCGATGGAAGGCCGCAGTGTCGTGCAGTGGGACAAGGACGATCTCGACGAGCTGCGCCTGATCAAGGTCGACGTGCTCGCGCTCGGCATGCTCAGTGCGCTGCGGCGCGCGCTCGAATTCATCGGCGCCAAGCACGGCCGGCCGTTCCGCATGCAAGACATCCCGGTGGGCGACGAAGCCACCTACGACATGATCTGCAAGGCCGACACCGTCGGCGCGTTCCAGATCGAGAGCCGGGCGCAGATGAGCATGCTGCCGCGGCTGCAGCCGCGCAAGTACTACGACCTGGTGGTCGAGGTCGCGATCGTGCGGCCCGGGCCGATCCAGGGCGGCATGGTGCACCCGTACCTGAAGAACCGGCTGCTCGACGACGACGCGATCGACTACCCGCCGGCGTTGCGGCCGGCGCTGCAACGCACGAAGGGCGTGCCGATCTTCCAGGAGCAGGTGATGCAGATCGCGATGATCGCGGCCGACTTCACGCCCGGCGAGGCCGATGGCCTGCGCCGCTCGATGGCTGCCTGGAAACGCAAGGGCGGCCTCGGGCATTACCACGAGCGCCTCGTCGGCCGCATGCTCGAGAAGGGCTACAAGCCGGCCTTCGCCGAGAGCATCTTCCAGCAGATCCAGGGCTTCGGCGAATACGGCTTTCCCGAGAGCCACGCCGCCGGTTTCGCGCAGCTGGCCTATGCGAGCTGCTGGATCAAGTGGCATCACCCCGACGCCTTTCTCGCCGCACTGCTCAACAGCCAGCCGATGGGCTTTTACGCGCCCGCGCAGCTGGTGCGCGACGCGCGCGCGCATGGCGTCGAGGTGCGGCCGGTGGATGTGACGCTCAGCGCCTGCGAGAGCACGCTGGAGGAACGAGCCGCGCCGCCGCCGTTGCCGCCGGGCACGACATCGGCGCGCGCGGTGCGGCTCGGCCTCGACCGCGTCGCCGGGCTGTCGGGCGACGCGGCCCGGCGCATCGTCGCGGCCCGCACGCAGGCGGCCTTCGCGAACGCCGAAGACCTGACGCGCCGCGCCGCGCTGAACGCGCGCGAACTTCAGGCGCTCGCCCAGGCCGATGCGCTGCGCGCGCTCACCGGTCACCGCCACCAGGCGGCGTGGGCCGTCGCCGGCATCGACACGCGGCCGACCCCGATGCTGCGCGCGACCCGCGTCGACGAGGCCGCCGTCGCGCTGCCCGCGCCCGCCGAGGCGGAGGAAACGCTGGCCGACTACCGCGCCCTCGGCCTGACGCTGAACCGCCATCCGCTCGCGCTGCTGCGCGATCAGCTCGCGGCGTTCCGCGTGCAGCCGGCCGCGGTGCTGCGCGGCTACCCGAACGGTCGCCTCGCGCGCGCCAGCGGCCTGGTCACGCACCGGCAGCGGCCCGAGACCGCGAAGGGCACGATGTTCGTCACGCTCGAAGACGACACCGGCACCGTCAACGCGATCGTCTGGCCCTCGGTGCTCGAGTCGCAGCGCAAGCCGCTGCTCGCGGCCCGCCTGCTCACGCTGTTCGGCCGCTGGCAGCGCGACCGCGAGGGCGACGGCGCGGTGATGCACCTGGTCGTGATGAAGGCGATCGACCACACCGATCTGCTGCAGGGGCTGGCCAGCCGCAGCCGGGATTTCCGCTAGCGCGCCGCGACGCGCGGTGTGCCGATGGCGGCATCGATAATCGCCGCCATGCTGTACCTCCTGTCCCCCGCGAAGGCGCTCGACTACGCGACACCGACCCCTCCCGCCGTCGCGAAGCTCGCGACCGAACCGCTGTTCATCGAGCGCTCGACCGAGCTGATCGAGCTGATGCGCGCGCGCAGCGCGGCCGAAGTGGCTGCGCTGATGGACCTGTCCGACGCGCTCGCGGCGCTGAATGTCGCGCGCTACGCGGCCTGGTCGCCGCGCTTCACGGCGGCCAACAGCAAGCCGGCAGTGCTGGCCTTCGACGGCGATGTCTACGGCGGGCTGCACGCGTCCGAGCTCGGTGTCGCGGCGTTGCGCTGGGCCCAGCAGCATCTCGTGATCCTCAGCGGCCTGCATGGCGCGCTGCGCCCGCTCGACCGGCTGCAGCCGTATCGGCTCGAGATGGGTACGCGGCTGGCGAACCGGCACGGCCCCGATCTGTACGCGTACTGGGGCGACACGGTCGCCGAGTACCTGAACGCACGCGCGGCCATCGATGTCACGCCGGTGATCGTGAACCTCGCGTCGACCGAGTACTTCCATGTCGCCGACCGCAAGCGCACGCTGGTGCCGCGCGTCATCGACTGCGTGTTCGAGGACTGGAAGAACGACCGCTACAAGATCATCAGCTTCTTCGCGAAACGGGCGCGCGGCCTGATGGCGCGGCATGCGATCGAGCGGCGCATCGCGACGCCCGCCGGGCTGAAGACATTCGCCGCCGAGGGTTACCGTTTCGACGCTGCCGCTTCGACGCCCGACCGCTTCGTGTTTCGCCGGCGGCTCGACTGACCGTGCGGCTGACCGGCCGGCTCGTATCCGGCAGAATCCGCGCATGAGCGTCGACAAGCAGCCCATCACGCCCGCACTGCGCGCGTGGATCATCGAGCAGGCCACGGCCGGGCACAAACCGGAGGTGGTGCTGCAGTCGATGCTGAGCAGCGGCTGGAACGAGGATTCGGCGATCGCCGCGCTCGAAGAGGTGCTGACCGGCTACCTCGACGAGAAGGCGAAGGCGGCGGTGCTGCCGCCGCCGGTGCGCGTGCCCGATCCGCTGCCGGACGGCACGCGCACGACGCTGTGGGCCGGCGATCGCGAGGTCAAGGTGCTGGTCAACCTGCTGACGCCCCGGGTCGTCGTGTTCGGCGACCTGCTGTCGGCCGACGAATGCGACGAGATGATCGCGCTGGCGGCGAAGCGGCTGGCGCGTTCCGAGACCGTGCAGACCGAGACCGGCGCGAGCGAGGTCAACGAGGCTCGCACGAGTCAGGGCATGTTCTTCGAGCGCGGCGAGCACCCGGTCGTCGCCCGCCTCGAGACGCGCATCGCCGCGCTGCTCGACTGGCCGATCGAGAACGGCGAGGGCCTGCAGGTGCTGCGCTATGCGCCCGGCGCCGAGTACAAGCCGCACTACGATTACTTCGACCCGGCGCACTCGGGCACGCCGATGATCCTGAAGCGCGGCGGCCAGCGCGTCGCGTCGCTGGTGTGCTACCTGAACACGCCGGCCCACGGCGGCGCGACGGTGTTCCCCGATGTGCAGCTCGATGTCGCGCCGGTCAAGGGCAACGCGGTGTTCTTCAGCTACGACCGCGCCCACCCGGTCACCAAGACGCTGCATGGCGGCGCGCCGGTCGTCGACGGCGAGAAGTGGGTCGCGACCAAGTGGTTGCGCGAGGGGCGCTTCGTTTGAACGCCGCCGCCGCGGCCGATCCCGCCGACGATGACCTGCCGCTCGGGGGCATCAAGGTCGTCGACCTGACGCGCTTGCTGCCCGGGCCGCTGGCCACGCGCCGGCTCGCCGAGCTCGGTGCCGAGGTGCTGAAGGTCGAGGGCCTGTCCGACCAGGGCCAGGACGACGGCGCGCGCTGGATGGGCCAGACCGCCGCCGAACGCCGCGCCGGCGAGCCCGCGCTGACCTTCCGCGAGCTGAACCGCGGCAAGCAGCTGTTGCGCCTCGACCTGCGCACGGTGGCGGGTGCGGCCGCGCTGGTCGAGCTCGTGCGCGGCGCGGATGTGCTCGTCGAGGGCTTCCGCCCCGGCGTGATGGACAAGCTCGGCCTCGGCTGGGCCGTGCTGCGCGAGCTGAATCCGCGCCTCGTGATGTGCGCGATCAGCGGCTACGGTCAGCACGGCGCCTGGGCGCATCGCGCCGGGCATGACATCAACTACATCGCGATGGCCGGCGTGCTGGAGCAGATCGCGACCATCGACGGCGAGCTCGCGCTGCCGAACTTCCAGATCGGCGACCTGATGGGCGGCACGCAGGCGGCCGTCGCCGGCATCCTCGCCGCGCTGCTCGGCGCGCAGCGCAGCGGCCGCGGGCGCGTCGTCGACATCTCGATGGCGCACGAGGTGCTGCGCCACCACGTGCTCGCGACCTGCACGCTGCAGGCCACGGGCCGGCCGCCGGCGCCGGGGCACGACCTGCTCAGCGGCGGCGCGCCTTGTTACTGCGTTTACCGCACCGCCGACGCGCGCCACCTGGCCGTCGGCGCGCTCGAGCTGAAGTTCTGGCAGGCGCTGTGCACGACCGTGGGGCGACCCGAGTGGGCGCAGGCGCACTGGACGCTCGGCCTCGCGGTCGGCGGGCCGGATTCGATGGCGCTGCGCAGCGAACTCGCCGCGCTGTTCGCTGCCGAGCCGTTGGCCCACTGGGTCGCGCGCTTCGACGGCGTCGATGCCTGCGTGACGCCGGTCCTGCGGCTCGACGAGAGCCTGAGCCACCCGATCTTTCGCCAGCCGGTGTCAACCAGCCGCCGACGGCCGGCGTTGTGATTCCCGAGCATCCGCTCTATTCATAAATTCCCTGCAGGAACCACCACCATGAACAAGATCCTCGCCGCTCTGATCGCCTCCGCCTTCTCGATGGGCGCCTTCGCCCAGGCTTCGGCCCCGGCCGCCGCTGCCGCGCCGGCCCCGAAGGCCGAAGCCAAGGCCGAAATGAAGAAGGAAGCCCCGGCCGTCAAGAAGCACGCTGCCAAGAAGCACGCCAAGAAGAAGGCGGCTGCTGCTGCCAAGCCGGCCGCCTGAGCGACTCGGCATTGATGCAACAAACCCGGCCTCGGCCGGGTTTGTCGTTTGTGCGGCCCGGTTTCGGCCGGGTTTGCCGGTTTGTCGTTCGTGGGAGCCGTCTCAGGCGCGCAGCCGCGTGTCGCCCGAGTCGCGCGCGAATGGCCGGCCCTGCTCGATGCGACGCCACTTGCGCTGCTCCCAGGTCTGCGGGCCCTGCACCGGCCAGCGTTCGATCAGCGCGGCGAGATCGGCCCGCGGCACGCGCGTGAACACCGGGTGCGTCAGCCCGAGGAACCAGCGGCCGCGTCGTAGCCGAAGCGGCAACGGCGCACGCGACTCGTTGACCCAGTAGACGCAGGCCTTCTCGGCCCAGAACTGCTGGCGCTCGAAGTTCACGCGACCGGCGAAGCCGGTGTCGGCGGGGAAGATCAGGCACGAGTCGCCCAGTTCGACGACCGCCTGCACCAGATCGCCCGGCGAGTCGCCGGAGCCGCGGTGCACCAGCACCACGCGCTCGATGTCGGGCGCATGCAATCGATCGACCTCGGCCTCGTTGCGGAAGACCACGATGTCCTGGCCTTGCCAGGCGGTGCGCCACGACGACTTCATTGCAACTCCTCCATCAGGGCGCACACGCTAACGCGCGCACGCGTCGCTGCCTGTCAGCAGACGCATCAAGATGCAAGCGGACGTACGGCAGCGTGACCACGCGAGACATTTGTCAGCCGGGCAAATTGCGGATGTCGACGGGCTCGATCGCATCCGCCGGCGCGAAGCCGAACACCTTGCCGTAAAAGTACAGCTCGGCTTCGAGCGTGCGCCGGATCGTCGCCGCGCGCCGAAAGCCGTGCTGCTCGCCCTCGAACAGCAGGTACGCGACCGGCAGGCCCTTCGCGTTCACCGCGTCGAACATCGTCTGCGCCTGCGACGGCGGCACCGCCTTGTCCTCGGCGCCCTGGAACAGGATCATCGGGCTCGCGAGCCGTTCGGTGTGGCGGATCGGCGAGCGCTCGCGGTACAGCGCCCGCGCCGCCGGATACGGCCCGATCAGCCGGTCGAGGTAGCGCGACTCGAACTTGTGCGTGTCGGTCGCCAGCGCCTCGAGGTCGCCGATGCCGTAGTGGCTCGCGCCGGCTCGGAAGAAGTTGCGGAAGGTCAGCGCGCACAACGTCGTGTAACCGCCGGCGCTGCCGCCGCGGATCGCGAGGCGCTCGGCGCTGACGGCGCCTTGCGCGACCAGGTGGCGCGCCGCGTTGACCGAGTCGTCGACATCGACGACGCCCCATTTCCCGTTCAGCCGTTCGCGGTAGGGGCGGCCGTAGCCGCTGCTGCCGCCGTAGTTCACATCGACGATGGCGAAGCCGCGGCTGGTCCAGTAGTGGTGCGACCATTTGAACCCGGCGTCGCTCGCGCTGGTCGGCCCGCCGTGGCTGATCACGATCAGCGGCGGGCGCTCGCCTTCGGGGCCGCAGTGGTCGCGGTTGACCGGCGCGTAGAAGAACGCATGCGCCTGCCGCCCGCCTTCGGTCGGAAAGCCGATCGGCTCGGCGCGCGACACGAACGCCGCATCGATCTCGGCCGTGCTCGAGGCGCGCAGCACCTCGTGCGCGCCGGTGCGCAAATCGAGTCGCACGATCGCGGGCGGCTGCGCGGCGGTGGCGCCGATGAAGACCGCGAAATCGGCACCGACGCGCAGCCCTTCGATCGCGCAGAACGGCGTGTCGAGCGTATCGAAGCGGCCGCTGTCGGGGTCGAGGATCGCGAGCGTCGAGAGGCCGCGCTGGTTGATGGCGCAGACGATCCGGCCCGCGCGGTCGAAGCCGTAGGTCGACATGCCGAAGGCCCATTGCGGCGTGCCGAACTCGGCCTGCAACGGATGCAGCGGCTGCACCGCATCGCCGCGCAGCCGGTACAGGTTCCACCAGCCGCTGCGATCGGAGACGAAGTGCAGTTCGCCGCGCGGTGACCACGTCGGCTGGAAGATCGATTCGGTCGCGCCGCCTGCGACGCGGCGCGCGCTGCCGAGCGAGCCGTCGGCGGCGACATCGGCGAGCCACAACTCGGTGCCGTCCCAGGGCATGTTCGGGTGGTCCCAGCTCAGCCAGGCGAGCTGGCGGCCATCGGGGCTGAGGGCAGGGCTCGAGAAGAAGTCGTGACCCTGCACCAGCACCTCGACCGCGCCGCCGTCGAGCGCGATGCCGACCAGCGTGGCCGCTGCATCGGCAGCGCCGGCGCGATGGTCCTCGCGCACCGCGATCAGGCGACGGCGGGCCGGGTCGACGAGCGCGTCGGCGTAGCGCTGGTCGGCATCGCGGGTCAGTTGCCGCGGCATGCCGCCGGGTTCGACCTGGTACAGCTGCTGGTCGTCGTAGTGGCTGAACACCGCGCCCTTGCCAGGCTCGTCGAGGGCGACGAACGCGCCGCCGCCGTATTCATGCGCGCGGGTGCGCACGTTGAACGGCGCCGGGTTCAGGTCGCGCAGCGAGCCGTCGGGGGCGTGCTGCACCAGCACGTTGCGGCCCTGTTCCTGCGGCCGGCCTTCGCTCCAGAGGATCTCGTCGCCGCGCAGCGCGACCTGGCCGAGGCGGATCGTCGCGCCGGCAATCAGTGCGGCCGTGACGGGCGAGGGCCAGCTGCCGAACGGCGCCGGCGTTTTCGTCGAGGAGGGCATGGGACGCTGCAGAGGCGAGTCGCGATGCGGCGCATTGTGCGGCGAACCTCCAACCGCCGCAGGCAAAGAGCGTTCAATCCCGTCGGGTGCGCGCTTGCTCGCGCCGCATGAAGAGGTAAAGCCCCTCGACCTTCTCGCGCGCCCACGGCGTCCGGCGCAGGAACTTCAGGCTCGAGGCGATGCTCGGGTCGGTGTTGAAGCTGTTGATCTGGATGCGCGCGCCGAGCTCGAGCCAGCCGAAATACGCGACCAGCTCGGTCAGCATCGCCTCGAGCGTGACGCCGTGCAGCGGGTTGCGCGGCTGTCCGGCCCCCGGCTTGGCGGCTGGGGCGGGGCTGTCGTCGCGCGGGTCGTTCATCGTTCCGCCCGCAGCTGCCGCGCGTGGTGCGCGAGGTGATCGGCGATGAAGGTCGCGATGAAGTAGTAGCCGTGGTCATAGCCTTCGTGGCGGCGCAAGGTCAGCGGCTGGCCGGTGTCGGCGCACGCGGCCTCGAACCGGTCGGGATGCAGTTGCTCGGCGAGGAACGGGTCGGCCAGGCCCTGGTCGATCAACAGCGGCGGCAGGCGCGCGCCGGACTGGATCAGCGCGGTCGCGTCGTGGCGCGCCCAGGCCTTCGCGTCGTCGCCCAGGTAGCCGCTGAACGCCTTCACGCCCCACGGGCATTGCATCGGCGCGGCGATCGGCGCGAACGCCGAGACGCTCCGGTACAGGCCCGGGTTGTTCAGCGCCAGCGTCAACGCGCCGTGTCCGCCCATCGAGTGGCCGAACAGGCCGACGCGATCGTCGCGCGCCGCGAAGTGATCGAGCACGAGCCGGCGCAGTTCGCGCGTCAGGTAGCTGCCCATGCGCCAGTGGCGCCGCCACGGCGCTTCGCTCGCGTCGAGGTAGAAGCCGGCGGCGGTACCGAAGTCCCATGACGCGTCGGCGCCTTCGACGCCGGTGTTGCGCGGGCTGGTGTCGGGCGTGACCAGCATCAGCCCGTGCTCGGCGGCATGGCGTTGCGCGCCGGCCTTGATCGCGAAGGTCTCTTCGGTGCAGGTCAGGCCTGCGAGGAAGAACAGCACCGGCACCGGGCCGCTCTTCGCCTGCGGCGGCACGAAGACGCCGAACTTCATCGGCGTGCCGGTCTCGTCGGAGTCGTGTCGGTAGAAGCCCTGCACGCCGCCGAAACAGGCGTGCTCGCTGAGCGTGGCGAGGCTGCGGTTGCCTTGCATGTCAGTTCCTTCAACGCGCTGCGCGCGTGTCGCGGCACACAAGGCGCGGATGGTCGATGAGGGAGGGCGCTCGACCCGATGCCGCCCTTTGTGCGCGACTGCTTGTCGGGACGCTCGGTGCGTCGCGGCAGGTGGCACCCGGCGCGGGCTCATGCTGTGGCGGTCGGTGCTGCGCACCGACTGCACTGCGCTGCTCGGTCCGGGGTCGCGCCGCCGAACTCACTGCGCTCACTTCGTTCGCTGCGTTCAGACAGCCGCGGCGAGTCAGACCACGAAGCACGCGCTGTGCGCGTGCCGACCCCGGCCCTGCGCTGCTCGTCGCCACAGAAATCGCCCGCACCGCGTACCGCCTGCCGCGAAGCCCACCCTCAGTGGCATGTCGACCGAACGCCGCCACCGTGCCAGCAAAGGCGAGAGCGGCCGGGCCGGCGAGGGCATCAAGAAGCCAGCGCCGAGCAGCGCAGCGCAGCAGGGTCGGGCCGCTTGCGGCCCAAGTCCGCATGTTTGAGGTCCTGTACCCAGGGCCGAGTTTGCGGACTTGCCCTGCGCAGCGAGCAGCGCAGGGCACCCCCGACGCAGTCGGGGGCGCGGCTTCAGCCCTCGTCGGCCCGGCCGCTCTCGCCTTTGCCGCTCTGACGAACGCAGGCATGTTTCGCATCTCAGACTTCCTGTCAGTACATCACCACGGACCGGATCGACTCGCCGCTCTTCATCAGGTCGAAGCCCTGGTTGATGTCGGCGAGTTTCAGCCGGTGCGTGATCAGGTCGTCGATGTTGATCTTGCCGTCCATGTACCAGTCGACGATCTTCGGCACATCGGTGCGGCCGCGCGCGCCGCCGAACGCGGAGCCTTCCCACTTGCGACCGGTGACGAGCTGGAACGGTCGCGTGCTGATCTCGGCGCCCGCCTCGGCGACGCCGATGATGATCGAGCGGCCCCAGCCCTTGTGCGTGCATTCGAGCGCCTGGCGCATCAGCTTGGTGTTGCCGACGCACTCGAAGCTGTAGTCGGCGCCGCCGTCGGTCAGCTGAACGATCGCATCGACGACGTTGTCGACCTGCTTCGGGTTGATGAAGTGCGTCATGCCGAACTTTCGCGCCATCGCTTCGCGTTCGGGGTTCAGGTCGACGCCGATGATCTTGTCGGCACCGACCATCCTGGCGCCCTGGATCACGTTCAGGCCGATCCCGCCAAGGCCGAACACGACGACGTTCGCGCCGGCCTCGACCTTCGCGGTGAACAGCACCGCGCCGACGCCGGTCGTCACGCCGCAGCCGATGTAGCAGATCTTGTCGAACGGCGCGTCTGCGCGGACCTTCGCGACCGCGATCTCGGGCACGACGATGTAGTTGCTGAACGTGCTCGTGCCCATGTAGTGCAGGATTGGCTTGCCGTCGATCGAGAAGCGGCTGGTCGCGTCGGGCATCAGGCCCTTGCCCTGCGTGCCGCGGATCAGCTGGCACAGGTTCGTCTTGCGCGACAGGCAGAACTTGCACTGGCGGCACTCGGGCGTGTAGAGCGGGATGACGTGGTCGTCTTTCCTGAGTGTCGTCACGCCGGGGCCGACATCGACGACGATGCCCGCGCCCTCGTGGCCGAGGATCGCCGGGAACAGCCCCTCGGGGTCGGCGCCCGACAGCGTGTAGTAGTCGGTGTGGCAGATGCCGGTGGCCTTGACCTCGATCAGCACCTCGCCGGCGCGCGGCCCTTCGAGGTCGACGGTCTCGATCGTCAGCGGGGCGCCGGCTTTCCACGCGACGGCGGCTTGGGTCTTCATGCGGGAGTCTCCTGACAGCAAGGGTTGTTGCTGCCATTCTCGCCCGAAGCGGCGAGGCCTTCGGCTACGCGGCAGCCTTGATCAGGTCGGCCGCCTTCTCGGCGATCGCGATCACCGGCGCGTTCGTGTTGCCGCCGATGATGCTCGGCATCATCGACGCGTCGACGACGCGCAGCCCCTGCATGCCATGCACGCGCAGCTGGGCATCGAGCACGTCCATCGTGCCCGAGCCCATGCGGCAGGTGCCGACCGGGTGGTAGATCGTGTCGGCGTGGCCGCGGATGAAGGCCTCGATCTGCGCATCGCTGCGCGCGCCGGCCGAGGCCTGCAGTTCTTCGCCGCGGTAGCCGGCCAGCGCCGGCTGCTGCAGGATGCCGCGCATCAGCTGAAAGCCGCGCACCAGGCGATCGACATCGTCGCGCTCGGCGAGAAAGTTCGGATCGATCAGCGGCGCCGCGAGCGGGTCGGCGCTCGCCAGCGTCAGCGTGCCGCGGCTCTTCGGGCGCAGCAGGCAGACGTGGCACGAATAGCCGTGCCCGAACACCGTCTTGCGGCCGTGGTCGATCAGCTTGCCGACGACGAAGTGCAGCTGCAGGTCGGGCAACGGCTCGGCCGGCCCGCTCTTGATGAAGCCGCCGGCCTCGGCGAAGTTGGTCGTCAGCATCCCGCTGCGCGCACGGCGCCATTCGAGGATGCCCTTGATCGCGTTGAGCGCGCCGGCCGCCGAGAGGCCGAAGAGTTCGGTCAGGCGCGGCGCGTCGACGACCTGCACGACGTCGACGTGGTCGTGCAGGTTCGCGCCGACCCCCGGCAGGTCGTGCACGGTCGCGATGCCGTGCCCTTGCAACTGCGCGCCCGGGCCGATGCCCGACAGCATCAGGATCTGCGGCGACTGCAGCGCGCCGGCGCACAGCAGCACTTCGCGCCGGGCATGGAGCTGCCGCAACGCGCCGCCGATGCGCACTTCGACGCCGACGGCGCGCCGGCCTTCGAGCAGGATGCGCGTTGTGTGCGCGTCGGTCATCACGGTCAGGTTCGGGCGCGCGAGGTTCGGCGTCAGGTAGGCCTTCGCGGCGCTGAAGCGCTCGCCGCCCTTGTGCGTGACCTGGTACAGGCCGACCCCTTCCTGCACCCGCCCGTTGAAGTCGCGATTCGCCGGGTAGCCGGCCTGCACCGCGGCCTCGACGAACACCGGCCCGAAGCGATTGGGGCTGCGCAGATCCATCACGTTCAGCGGGCCGCCCGTGCCGTGCAGCGCATCGGCGCCGCGCTCGTTGTGCTCGGCGCGCCGGAAGTACGGCAGCAGGTCGTCGAAGCCCCAGCCCAGGTTGCCTTCGGCGGCCCAGCGGTCGTAGTCTTCGCGCGGGCCCCGCACGTAGATCATCGCGTTCACGGAACTCGAGCCGCCGAGCACCTTGCCGCGCGGCTGGTAGCCCCGGCGGCCGTTCAGCCCGGCCTGCGGCACCGTCTGGAAGGCCCAGTTCGCCTGGCCGGTCTGCGCCAGCAGCGCGAGGCCTGCGGGGCAGTGGATCAGCACGCTCTTGTCGGCCGGGCCGGCCTCGATCAGGCAGACGCTGACGTTCGGGTCTTCGCTCAATCGCGCGGCGAGCACGCAGCCGGCCGAGCCGCCGCCGATCACGATGTAGTCGAACATGCCTGTCTCCGAGTGGGCGGCACGTCGCGCCGGCGGCGGGCGTGCTTCGATGCGGGCGGATCATATCGGCGCATTCGCGGCGGACTTAGTGCGCGCTGCCTAGGGTTTTCGCCTTCTGGCAAGATCGCGATCCGCCCGCGGCGGGCAAGGAGCAGTCGACATGAAGAGAACCGTGATGGGCTTGCTGGGTGCATGCGCGATCGCGCCGTCGGCCTGGGCCGCACTGGACATCGGCGAGAAGGCGCCCGACTTCACCGCGCCGGCCGCGCTGGCCGGCAAGCAGTACAGCTTCTCGCTCGCCGAGACGCTCGCGAAGGGCCCGGTGGTGCTGTACTTCTTCCCGGCCGCGTTCACCGCGGGCTGCTCGGCCGAGGCGCACGAGTTTGCCGAGGCGACCGAAAAGTTCACCGCGCTGGGCGCGACCGTGATCGGCGTGTCGACCGACGACATCGACACCCAGCTGAAGTTCTCGACCCAGGCCTGCCAGGGCAAGTTCGCGGTTGCATCGGATGCGGCCAAGACGGTGATCAAGTCCTACGACGCCGCGATGATGATCATGCCGGACTACGCGAACCGCGTGTCGTACGTGATCACCCCCGATCGCTCGATCATCTACAGCTACCAGAGCCTGAACCCGAGCAAGCACGTCACGAACACGCTGACGGCGCTGCGCGACTGGGAAAAGACGCGCAAGAAGTAGGCGCGCGCGGCCGGCCGCTCAGGGGTGGTTCAGCGGCAGCCGCACGTCGACCCGCAGGCCGGGGTCGGCATTGCGAAGCTGCAGCGAGCCGCCGTGGGCCTGCGCGACGAGCCGGCACAGGTACAGCCCGAGCCCGACGCCGCCGGTCGCGCGTTCGCGCGCACTGTCGGGTCGGTGAAAGGCCTGGGCGAGCTGCGCCAGCTGCGCTTCGTCGACGCCAGGCCCGTGGTCGCGCACGCTCAGCAACAGCACATCGCCGTCAAGCGCGGTCATGACGATCGTCGGCGCGGCCGCGCCGGCGCCGTGGCGCAGCGCGTTGTCGATCAGGTTGCGCAGCAGCAGCCGGATGCGGGTCGCGTCGAGCGCGATCGTCGGCAGATCCGGGGCGAGCGCGAGCGTGATCTGCTCAGTGCCGAACTGTGCCGCGACCAGCTCACGGGCGACGGCGTTCAGATCGGTCGGCTCGGTGTGCAGGGCCGTGTGGCCGCTCGCGAGGCGCTCGCTTTCGAGCAGGTCGGTGACGAGGTCGCGCATCTCGGCCAGGTCGTGCAGCAGCGCGTCGCGCGCCTGGCCCGCGTCGACCAGCTCGGCGTTCAGCCGGGCGCGTGTCAACGGCGAGCGCAGCTCGTGGCTGATCGCGAGCAGCAGCTGGCGTTTCGCGTCGAGCAGGTGGTGCAGGCCATCGGCCATGCCGTTGACCTGCTGCGCGAGTTCGCCGAGTTCGTCGTTCGCTCGCGCGGGAATCGGTCGCGAGAAGTCGCCGGCGCCGTAGCGGATCGCGCCGGCGCGAATCTCGACCAGCGGCCGCAGCAGGCTGCGCACGCGCGCATAGGCGAGTGCGACCAGCAGGAGCATTGCGAGCAAGGTCGCCCAGCCGATCAGGCGGGCGCGATCTTCCGGCGCGTCGTCGCGCGGCAGGGCGGCCAGGCCGAAGCGGATGCGATGGCCATCGGCGAGCACGCGCGTCGGCCGCCAGAGGCTGGCGGGCCGATCGGCGTCGACGTGATGGAGCTCGCGCCAACCGCGGTGTGGCTCGTCGGGATGCGACGACCAGTTCACGACCGGCCCGTCGATGCGGATGCGCAGCGGCAGTGCGTGCGTCAGCGCCTGCGCCTTCGCGACATCGGGCGGCGTGCCGATCTCGGCCGTGAGCCGATCGATGTAGTTCGCGATCAGCGGCTGCGCCACGTCGTGCCACCCATAGCGCATCACCGCCTGCATGCCGACGACGAAGCTCAGCGTCATTGCCAGCGCGAGCAGCAGGAACAAGCCCGTCAGGCGTGCGCGCAGCGAGCGCCGAGCATTGCGCCAACCACGCCGCAACAGGCTCATGGCGCGCGAGCGGCCGCGAAGGTGTAGCCGGCGTTGCGCAGCGTCTTGATGACGTCCAGCGGCTCGAGCTTCTTGCGCAGGCGGCTGATCAGGATGTCGACCGCACGGGTGTGCAGGTCGGCCTCGATGCCGCGCAGCCGGTTCAGGATCTCGTCGCGGTTGAACACCTTCTGCGGCTCGCTCGCGAGCAGCACCAGCAGGTCGAACTCGGTGCCGGTGAGTTCGACGCTTGCGCCGGCGCATTCGACGCTGCGGCGTTCGAGGTCGATCTGCAGGCCGTCGAAGCTCAAGCGCCTGGCAGCGCGCGCGTCCGGCAGCGCGCGGCCGCGGCGCAGCACGGTCTGCAGCCGCGCCAGCAGTTCGCGGGGCTCGAAGGGCTTCGGGAGGTAGTCGTCGGCACCGAGTTCCAGCCCGACGACGCGGTCCATCACGTCGCCGCGCGCGGTCAGCATGATGATCGGCAGCTCCCGGATCGAGGGCTCGCTCTCGCGGCGGATCGTGCGGCACAGCTCGAAGCCGTCCATCTCGGGCAGCATCACGTCGAGGATCGCCGCGTCGTACGCGTTCGCGCGCAGCATCGCGAGCCCTTCGCTCGGCCGCGTGGCCGCATCGAGCGCGAACTCGAAGCGGCCGAAGAAGGTCGCGAGCGGCGCGGCGAGCCGCGCGTCGTCGTCGATCAGCAGGATGCGGCGCATGGGGCGCGATTGTCCCTTGCGCCGCGTGGCTCCCGGTTCAGGCGTGGTGATGACGCCAGCCGTGGCGCTTCGCGATGAACTCGCGCACCTGCTGCTGCTGCTCGGGCCGCAGGCCGTCGAAGAAGTCGGCCGCGGCCGCGATGACCTCGGGGCTCTTGCTGCGCAGTGCCGCGGTCTTGGCTTCGACGAGGGCCTGCGCGCTCGTGCGATCGAATCTCGGCCCGGCCACCAGCGTTTGCACCTCGGCGCGCGGGTCGGTACTGCCCATCACTGCGATGCGCTGTTCGCGCAGCTTGTCGGCCAGCACGGCCAGGCGCTGCTTCTGCGCATCGTCGAGCTTCAGCTCCTTGCCGGCGCGCTCGAGGATGTGTTCGCGCATCTTGGCCGAGTCGGCTTCGCTCATGTCGCGGTTCCAGCCGCCGTGCATGCCGCCGTGGCCGCAGGCACTCAGGCCGCCGACCAGGATTGCGGTGCCGAAGACACCGAAGAGGGTTCGCTTGAGCCAGCGCTTCATGGAGATTCCTTCCGAGAGAGGTGATGAGGCTTGTGTTTCGAACACGGACTCATCGTGCCGGCGGGCCTGCGCGGCGTCCTTTCAGGGCGGTATCGGCGTGTTTCGTTTCATGTCATCGGCGCGGCCGCCCGTGAAGTGCAGCGCGCATGACCGCGCATGAAGCGCTCAGCGAGCGACCGTCGAGACGGCGACGCGGGCCGGCGCCGGGCCGCTCCCAAGCGGCCCGCGACCCCCTCGGGGGGTGCTGCGGTACCCCGCAGCGGGGGCACCACTTACTTCATGAAGATGCCGTAAGAGCCAATCGCGTACAGGTTGTGGCGGCCCGAATCCAGCTGGCGCATGCGGCGCTCGAGGTCATAGATGTCGGAGGCTTCGGCCAGGTACTGGTCGTCGCGATCCTGGGCCGGGTTGGCCGACACGTTGAACAGGTTCTTGATCGACTGGAAGACGGAAAACATGATGGTCTTTGGAGTGGCTAGGGTTCGCATTATGAGGGAAAACCCTAGGCCACGCACGATGCAGGGGCAAGAACTCGCAAAGTGGCCCATCTAACGTGCAGACACGCACGGCATTGCATCACATTGGTGCGCATTTCGCCTCGCCAGCCCGCGATGCGGACATCGGCTACGCTCACGGGCCCCGCCGCCTGTTCAGCTGGAGTTCGCGCGTGTTCCTGCTCTTCGAAAAGCTCGTGCAGCCGTATCCCGACGCCGAGCCCACGCCGCCGCCGAAGCGCTTCTTCCCATTCCTGTGGGCCTGCACGCGCGGGCTGCGGTCGTACATGCTCGCGATGACGGCATGCACCGCGATCATCGGCGCGTTCGAGGCGCTGCTGTTCGCGTTTCTCGGCCGCGTCGTCGACTGGCTCGGCGCGACGACGCCGGCGCGCCTGTGGGCCGACCAGGGCCACAACCTCGTGCTGCTCGCCGGCGTGCTGACCGGCAGCATGGCGCTCGTCGCGCTGCAGTCGCTGCTGAAGCAGCAGGCGCTGGCCGGCAACTTCCCGATGCTGCTGCGCTGGAACTTCCACCGGCTGATGCTCGCGCAGAGCATGCACTTCTACCAGGACGAGTTCGCCGGCCGCATCTCGACCAAGGTGATGCAGACCGCGCTCGCGGTCCGCGATGCCTGGATGATCCTCGCCGAGCTGATGGTGTTCGTCGTGATCTACTTCGTGACGATCATGGCGATGCTCGGCGGCTTCGACCGCTGGCTGCTGGTGCCGTTCACCGGCTGGCTGCTGCTGTACGGCGCCGCGCTCGCGTACTTCGTGCCGCGGCTCGGTCGGGTCGCGAAGGCGCAGGCCGATGCGCGCTCGATGATGACCGGCCGCATCACCGACGCCTACACCAACATCGCGACCGTCAAGCTGTTCTCGCACTCGAAGCGCGAGGCCGGCTACGCGCGCGCCGCGATGCAGGACTTTCTCGGCACGGTGCACGCGCAGATGCGCTTCGTGACCGCGTTCGAGATCGTCAACCACGCGCTCAGCATGGCGCTGATCGCGAGCACCGCGGGCGCGGCGCTGTGGCTGTGGACGCAGGGCCAGGTCGGCATCGGCGCGCTGGCGGCGGCGACCGCGATGGCACTGCGGCTGAACGGCATCTCGCACTGGGTGATGTGGGAGATGGCGTCGCTGTTCGAGCACATCGGCACCGTGCAGGACGGCATCAGCACGCTGAGCCGGCCGCATGCCGTCGTCGACCGGCCCGATGCGCAGCCGCTGCAGGTGAGCCGCGGCGATGTGCGCTTCGAGCATGTCAGCTTCGCGTACGGCGGCACGAAGCGCGTGATCGACGACTTCTCGCTGCACATCCGCCCGGGCGAGAAGGTCGGTCTGGTCGGCCGCTCCGGCGCGGGCAAGAGCACGATCGTGAACCTGCTGCTGCGCCTGTACGACGTCGAACGCGGCCATGTGCTGATCGACGGCCACGACATCGCGCTGGCGACGCAGGACAGCCTGCGCGCGCAGGTCGGCATGGTCACGCAGGACACCTCGCTGCTGCACCGCTCGGTGCGCGACAACATCCTGTACGGTCGCCCCGACGCGACCGACGCGCAGATGATCGTCGCCGCGAAGCGCGCCGAGGCGCACGAGTTCATCCAGGGGCTGACTGACCCGAAGGGCCGCAGCGGCTACGACGCGCATGTCGGCGAGCGCGGCGTCAAGCTCAGCGGCGGGCAGCGCCAGCGCGTCGCGATCGCGCGCGTGATGCTGAAGAACGCGCCGATCCTGCTGCTCGACGAAGCCACGAGCGCGCTCGACTCGGAAGTCGAGGCGGCGATCCAGGCGAGCCTGTACCGGCTGATGGAAGGCAAGACCGTCGTCGCGATCGCGCACCGCCTGTCGACGATCGCCGCGATGGATCGCCTGATCGTGCTCGACCAGGGCCGCATCGTCGAGCAGGGAGATCACCGCAGCCTGCTCGCGCAGGGCGGGCTGTATGCGCGCCTGTGGGCGCATCAGAGCGGCGGCTTCCTCGGCGCAGAGGACGACGAACCGGCCTCGGAGCTCGCCGCAGGCTGAGCGGACCGGACGGCGGCCGCGGATGTGCGGCGCGTCCGCCACAGGCGCCAGACCAGGAACGCAACGATCGCGATGTTGAAGGCCAGCGTCGCGGCCTTGATCGGCCCCGGCTTCTCGCACAGCTCGTAGACCTCGACCGGCAGATAGATCGCGCCGCCGGCCGCGCCCAGCCACGCGGCCCAGCGGCGCTCGAACCACAGGCCCGCGGCCTCGGTCCAGCGCAGCGCGGTGTACGCCAGCGCCAGCGCGGCCAGGCCCCAGAGCCGCGCATCGGTGAGCTGCGCGGCGGCGTTCAGGAAGACGCCGGCGAAGTGATGCTCGGGCGAGATGTGCAGGCGCGTCACCAGCGACTCGGCGACGTGCCGCACATCGCGGTGCAGCAGCGCGAGCAGCCCGAAGCCCGCGCCAAACACAACGAAGCCCTTCACGGCTTCGAAGAGCGCGATCAGCTGCAGCGTGCGGTCGGCGGGGCGCACGCTCAGCGCGCCGCGCTGACGCGCCACACCGTGTTGCCGACATCGTCGGCGACCAACAGCGCGCCCTTCGCGTCGAGCGCGACGCCGACCGGCCGACCGTTCGCGCTGCCGTCGTCGGCCAGAAAGCCGGTCAGCACGTCGATCGGCTCGCCGGCCGGCTTGCCGCCGCCGAACGGCACGAAGATCACCTTGTAGCCGCTGGGCGGCTTGCGGTTCCACGAACCGTGCTGGCCGACGAACATGCCGTTCGCGAAGCGCGCCGGCAGGCTCGTGCCCTGCGACGCCGCGAGGCCGAGCGACGCGGTGTGCGGCCCGAGCGCGTAGTCGGGCGCGATCGCCTTCGCGACCATGTCGGGCCGCTCCGGCGTCACGCGCGCGTCGACATGCTGGCCGTAGTAGCTCCACGGCCAGCCGTAGAACGCGCCGTCGCGCACCGAGGTCAGGTAGTCGGGGACGAGGTCGCTGCCGATCTCGTCGCGCTCGTTCGCGACGGTCCAGAGCACGCCGGTCGTCGGTTCCCAGGCCATGCCGTTCGGGTTCCGGATGCCGGTGGCGAATTCGCGGTGGGCGCGGGTCTTCAGGTCGATCTGCCAGATCGCGGCGCGGCCCTCCTCGGCGCGGGTGCCGTTCTCGGCCACGTTGCTGTTCGAGCCGACCGTCGCGTAGAGCTTGGTGCCGTCGCGCGACGCGATGATGTTCTTGGTCCAGTGGTGGTTGATCGTCCCGGCCGGCAGCGCGACGACCGTCTGCGGCGCCGCCTCGATGTGCGTCGTGCCGGTCGTGTACGGGAAGCGCACGACGCCGTCCGAGTTCGCGACGTACAGCGCGTTGCCGACCAGTGCCATGCCGAACGGCGAGTTCAGGTTCGCGATCAGCACGCTGCGCGTTTCCGCCACGCCGTCGCCATCGGCATCGCGCAGCAGCGTGATGCGATTCGCGCTCGTCGGCGCGGCGCCGGCCCGCTTCATCATCAGCCGCGTCACCCAGCTGCGCAGGCCCTTGCCGTCGTCCGGCTTCGGCGGCGCGTTGGTCTCGGCGACCAGCACATCGCCGTTCGGCAGCACGCACAGCCAGCGCGGGTGGTCGAGCCCGGTTGCGAACGCGTTGACCGCGGTGCCGGTCGCCGCGACCGGCACCGCGCCCGCGGCCCAGCCGCGCGCCGGCGCGACCTGCACGGTCGGCAGCAGCGTCTTGTGGGGTGTCGGCAGTGTCGGGTTCGGGCCGGTACCGGCGGAGACCGGCAGGGTCGCGACATCGCCGCAGCCGGCGAGCGCGGCGCTGAGCACCAGGGCCGCGAGCGCCAGGGTGGCGAGCGCCGGTTCGCGTTTCATGCGCTCACTCTCATGCGCCGCGGCGCGCGCTGCTGTAGGTCGGCACCGCATCCATGCGTCGGCGCCGCGCTATTCCTGCACCAATCGCACCTTGACCTTCCGGCCCTTGACCTTGCCGGCCGCGAGCCGCTCGAGCGCCGGTTTCGCGATCTGCCGGTCGACCGCGACATAGGTCGAGAACTCGTTGACGTTGATCTTGCCGACCTGGCTCGCGGTGAACCCGGCCGCGCCGGTCAGCGCCCCCAGCACGTCGCCGGCGCGGATCTTCTCCTTGCGCCCGCCGACGATCTGCAGGGTCACCATCGGCGGCAGCAGGCGGCCGCCCGGCGCCGGCGTCAGCTCGGCCAGCGGATACCACGTGACCTCGCCGCCTTGCAGCAGCTCGATCTTGCCGACGCTGCCCATCTCGTCGAGGCTCGCCAGGCTCAGCGCGAGGCCCTTCGCATCGGCGCGGCCGGTGCGGCCGATGCGGTGGATGTGCAGCTGCGGGTCCGGCGTGGTGTCGACGTTGATCACCGCTTCGAGCTGTGCGATGTCGAGGCCGCGCGCGGCGACGTCGGTCGCGACCAGCACCGAGCAGCTGCGGTTCGCGAACTGCACCAGCACCTGGTCGCGCTCGCGCTGTTCGAGCTCGCCGTGCAGCGCGAGCGCGGCGAAGCCCTGTGCCTGCAGCACGTCGGCCAGATCGCGGCACTGCTGCTTGGTGTTGCAGAACGCCAGCGTGCTGACCGGCCGGAAGTGCTGCAGCAGCAGCGAGACCGCATGCAGGCGCTCGTCGTCGCGCACCTCGTAGAAGCGCTGCTCGATCTGCGCGGCATCGACCAGCGCACGCACCTTCACCTCTTTCGGCGCGCGCAGGAACTGCTGCGCGAGCTTCGCGATGCCCTCGGGGTAGGTCGCCGAGAACAGCAGCGTCTGGCGCGTCTTCGGGCAGAGCCTGGCGATCTTCGCGATGTCGTCGAAGAAGCCCATGTCGAGCATGCGATCGGCCTCGTCGAGCACCAGCGTGTTCAGCGCATCGAGCTGCAGTGCGCCGCGCTCGAGGTGGTCGATGATGCGGCCCGGCGTGCCGACGACGATGTGTGCGCCGTGCTCGAGGCTCGCCTGCTGATTGCGCAGCGGAACGCCGCCGCACAGGGTCAGGGTCTTCACGTTGTCCTCGCTGCGCGCGAGGCGCCGGATCTCGGTCGTGACCTGGTCGGCAAGTTCGCGCGTCGGGCACAGCACGAGGGCCTGCACCGCGAAGCGCTGCGCCGTGCCGTCGAGCTTCAGCCGGGCCAGCAGCGCGAGCGCGAACGCGGCGGTCTTGCCGCTGCCGGTCTGCGCCTGCACGATCAGGTCGTCGCCGGCGAGCGCGAGCGGCAGGCTCGCCGCCTGCACCGGCGTCATCGAAAGGTAACCCAGCGTGCCGAGGTTCGCGAGCTGAGCCGGCGCGAGCGGCAGCGTGGAAAACGAGGGGCCGGCGGTGGCGGCGGGAGCGGTGAGAGCGTCGTTGCGGATCATCCGTGATTATCGCGGGCCGCAGGCCGCCTCCCGACGCTGCGGATGGAAGTTCACTGACACGCGCCAGCGCGGCGCCCCGACAGCGTCGGGCCGACCGGCTGCCGATACTTGGATCAAGCGCCGGGCGGTATTGACGACGCGTCGACAGGAGCAAAAATTCGATGAACGCTTCCTCACGCTACGAAATCCGCTTTCAGTCGCTGTATCACGAAGGTCGGGCGCTGTGCTTCCCTTGCGACGAGACCGGGCAGGTCCCGCTGGACTCGCTGAGCGAGCGGGCACGCGACAACTACCTCTACGCGCGTGCGGTCGTGGGTCGCGAGTTCGCATACCCCGCGGTGATCCCGAACGCAGCGCACTGACGGCGGATCGAGCGCCTGTGCGCAGGCGAGGTGTGTGGGCATCGTCCGACACCCGCACTGGCGCCGGCCCGATGGCGACGCGCCGACGCAACTTCTATCGTTGGATCACTTCCTTGCGTGGCTGTGCTGCGCAAGGCCGTGAACCTGCCGGGATGGACCGGCAAAGCCAGAGGAGAAATCTGATGAGTCAACGAATCCTGACAACGGCGGCGATCGCCGCGGCGGTTGCGTCACTGGGGTTGGCGGGCTGCGGTCAGCGTGACCGGACCGAAGCGGGGAACTACGGCAGCGAAACCACGACGGCCGCGAACGACCAGAGCGGTCGCGCCGCGAACACCGGTTCGCGCATGGGCGCGAAGATGGATGACGCGATGATCACGACCGGCGTGAAGGCCGAACTCGCGAAGGACCCGAACCTGAGCGCGCTGAAGATCAACGTCGACACCGACAACGGCCGCGTCTCGCTGAAGGGCACCGCGCCGAGCAACGAAGCGCGTGAACGTGCGACGACGCTGGCGCAGAACGTCAAGGGTGTGTCGGCCGTCGACAACCAGCTGACGGTCAAGCAATAGCACCAGCCACAGCGCGCAGGTCGCGGGCGTCTCAGCGCTTCGCGATCTCCAGCAGTTCGACCTCGAACTGCAACGGGGCGTTCGGCGGGATTTTTCCGTTGCCGGCGCCCCGTTCGCCATAGGCGATCTTCGCCGGGCAGGTCAGCTTGGCCTTGCCGCCGACCTGCATCCGTTGCACGCCTTCGGTCCAGCACGGGATCACTGCGCCGAGCGGGAATTGCGCCGGCGCATTGCGCGCGTACGAACTGTCGAACTCGCTGCCATCGGCAAGCGTGCCGCGGTAGTGCACCTTGACCGTGTCGGCCGCGGTCGGGCTCGCGCCCTTGCCGATGCGCAGTGACCGGTAGACCAGCCCGCTCGGCGTCACGACCGCGCCGGCCTCTTTCGCGTTCAGCGCGACGAGGTCGGCCTGGGGCGCTGCGCTGATCGTTGCGTGCAGGCCGAGCACGGCGGCGCCGGCGCACATCAGTTTCTTCATGGGATGTTGTCCTTGTTTTCTCAATGGTGGTGGTCGTGCGCGGTCGCCGCGCCGGCGAGCCGCTCGCGCAGCGTTTCGATCGGCATGAAGCCGCTGCCGACCAGGTGCAGGTGGTCGCCATGTTCGGCGACCAGCGTCGGGAAGCCGCGAATGCCCCAGGCCTGCGACTGCTTGAAGTCCTGCAGCGTCGCGTCGCGCATTCTCTGCGACGCGAAGGCCTTGCCGAATTCCGCGCGCGGCAGATCGAGTTCGCCGGCGATGTCGGCCAGCACGCCGGGTTCGGTGACGTTGCGGCCTTCGGCATAGAACGCGTGCTGGATCGCCTTGAAGTAGCGCCACACATGCTGCGGCCACAGGCTGCGCACCGTCACGGCCGCGCGCGCCGCGGGCTCGGTGTCGTAGACGAAGCCGGGGATGTGCAGGGCCGTGTGCGGCGCCTGCGCGAACGGCTGGCCGCTCGCCTCGGCGACGCGGTGCCAGTGCCCGGCGAGTTCATCGGCGCGCGCGGGTGCGATCGCCTCGGTCGTGAACGGGCGCAACCCGCCCATCACGAGCGCCATCTGCAGCGGCGCGGCATCCTGCGGGTCGGCGAGCAGTTCGTCGAGCGGTTTCGCGAAGCCGTAGCACCAGGAGCACATGGCGTCGCCGACGTAGATCAGGTTCATTGCGGGGTCCGAAAGCGAGAGCTACGCGACTCTATCGGAATCGGCTTCGGCGGGCCGCGCGGCGGGCTTCTTACACTACCGGGCCACGTTGGCACCGCCGAACCGACTTCCGATGACCATCCTGCTCGCCCCGATGGAGGGGCTGCTCGACTTCACGCTGCGCGACATCCTGACGCGCGCCGGCGGCGTGGATCGCTGCGTCGCCGAGTTCATCCGCGTCACCGGCACGCTGCTGCCCGAGCGCGTGTTCACCCGCGTCGTGCCCGAGCTGAACCACGGCAGCCTGACGCGCGCCGGCGTGCCGGTACGGGTGCAGCTGATGGGCTCCGACCCGGTCTGCCTGGCCGAGAATGCCGCGCGGCTTGCCGGGCTCGGGCCGGCCGGCATCGATCTGAACTTCGGCTGCCCGGCGAAGATCGTCAACCGCCACGGCGGCGGCGCGGCGCTGCTGCAGGATCCGGCGCTGCTGCACGCCATCGTCGGCGCGGTGCGGCGTGCGGTGCCGGCGTCGATGCCGGTGTCGGCGAAGATGCGCCTCGGTTTCGACGATGCGAGCCGCGCGCTCGAATGCGCGCACGCGATCGTCTCGGCCGGTGCCGGCGAACTCGTCGTGCATGCGCGCACCAAGGCCGATGGCTACCGGCCGCCAGCCTACTGGGAACACATCGCCGAGATCCGCGCGGCGTTCGCGATCCCGGTGATCGCGAACGGCGAGATCTGGAGCGTCGCCGACGCGCGGCGCTGCCGCGAGCTCTCGGGCTGCGACACGCTGATGCTCGGCCGCGGCATCGTCAGTGACCCGGGCCTGGCGCTGGCGATCGTCGCCGCCGACCGCGGCGACGCGACACCGGCGGGCCTGAGCTGGGCCGAGCTGCAGCCGCTGCTCGCGGCGTTCTGGCGGCTCGTCTGCGGCCATGTCGAGCCGCGCGCGCGTGCCGGGCGGCTCAAGCAATGGCTCAACTACCTGCGCCGCCGACATCCCCAGGCCGAGATCGCCTACCTGGCGGTGCGCACGCTGAACGACCCGCAGCGCGTGGCCGAGTCGCTCGGGCTCGTCCCGGCGATCGAAGACACGATGGACAACGAAGAAGAGGTGCTCGCATGAAGACCTGGAACATCGAGATTCAGAAGGTCAAGGCCATGGCGAACGCCCATGGCCTGATCCGCGCGCAGATCGATGCACTCGTGCAGCCGGCGCCGGCGCGCGACGAGGGCGGCATGCCGTCGTCGATTCTGAGCCTGAGCGAAGACAACGCGCGCGTGCTGCTGCTGCTGCTGAAGGCGCAGCTCGCGGAGCTCGATTCACGCAAGGCGAAGAGCCGGCGCGGTTGACGCGATGGCGAGCGCGCCGGCCGACGTCGACGGCACGCCGCTGCACTTCGACGGTCCGCAGGAATGGGAGACGTGGCTGCGCAAGCACCACGCGAAGTCGAGCGGCGTGTGGCTGCGCATCGCGAAGAAGGGCGCGCCGACGCGCTCGATCGCGCACCCCGAGGCGCTGGAGGTCGCGCTGTGCTACGGCTGGATCGACGCGCTCAGCCGCAGCGACGGGCCGCACTACTGGCTGCGCCGCTTCACGCCGCGCGCGGCGCGCAGCCTGTGGTCGAAGGTGAACCGCGCGAAGGTGCTCGCGCTCGTCGGGGCGGGCCGGATGCGCCCGGCCGGCCTGAAGGAAATCGAGCGCGCACGGGCCGACGGCCGCTGGGACGCCGCCTACGATCCCGGCAGCGCGTCGGTGGTGCCGCCCGACCTGCAGGCCGCGCTCGACGCGAATCCGCCCGCGCAGGCCTTCTTCGCGACGCTCGATGCACAGAATCGCTATGCGGTGCTGTTCAGGCTGCAGACCGCGAAGCGCGCGGAGACCCGTGCGCGGCGCCTCGAGAGCTTCGTCACGATGCTCGCGCGCGGCGAGAAGCTCCATCCGTGACGCAGGGCCGCCGCGGCGGCGTCAATCGGGTCCGACCGCGGTCCGCAGGCCGATCAGACTCGCGCGCGCCCGGTCGGTGACGTTGCGCCCGAGGCGCCCGGCCAGCGCCAGCGCCACCGGCGCCGCGAGCATGCGCGCGAAGGCGCTGCGCACCTGTTCCGCCGTCACGGCCTGGACGCGCTCGATGCGCTCGGCGCGCGAGCGCACGCGCTGCAGCGCCAGCAGGTCGAGCGCCGCGTCTTCGAGCCGGCGCGCCGGCCGTTCGCGCGCGCGCAGCAGCCGCACCGCGAGCTGGTTGCGCGCGCGCTCGAGATCGATCGGTGCGATCGCCTCGGCCTGCGCGCGCAGCAGTCGAGCGACCTCGCGCAGCACCTCGTCGAGCTTGTCGGGCTCGAACGCGGCTTCGACGACGAACTCGCCGCCGTGTTGCAGCAGGTCGGCCGAACACGCGGCGTAGTAGACCAGGCCGCGCGTCTCGCGCAGCTCGTTCAGCAGTGGCGAACTCATGCCTTCGCCGAACAGCGCGGCGGCGACCTCGCCGGCCGGGTCGTCGTCGGTCAGGCCGGGCAGCGGCAGGCCGAGCACGAGATGGGTCTGGCTGCTGCCGGCGATGCGCCGCGAGCGCAGGTCGCCGGCCCAGGTCGGCGGCGTGACCTCGTTCGGCTCGCCGCGCGGCATCGCGCCCAGCGCCGCTTCGGCCGCGCGCACGATCGCCGCCGGGTCGATGCCGCCCGCCGCGGCGACCACGATGTTGGCGCCGCCGTAACGCCGCTGCACCCAGCCGACCAGGTCGGCACGCCGCAGGCGTTCGACGTTGCGGCGGCTGCCGATCACCGGCTGCGCGAGCGGGTGCAGCCCGTAGCAGGCGTGATCGAACAGCAGGTAGGCCGTGGCCATCGGGTCGTCTTCGTCCTCGGTGTGCTCGTGCAGCAGCACCTGGCGCTCGCGCTCGAGTTCGACCTCGGGGAAGGTCGCGTCGCGCACCAGCTCGCCCAGCATCGCGACGAACTGCGGCGCATGCGCGGCGAGGCCGGACAGGTGGAACGCGGTGTGATCCTTGTCGGTGTGCGCGTTGACGTCGGCGCCGAGGCGCTCGGCATCGAGGTTGATGCGCGCCGCGTCGCGCGAGCCCGTGCCCTTGAACGCCATGTGCTCGACGAAGTGGCTCACGCCATTCAGCGCCGCGCTCTCGTGCGCGCTGCCGGCGCGCACGAAGATGCTGACGCTGGCCGTGTCGAGCTGCGGCATGCGGATCGCGACGACGCGCACGCCGTTCGCCAGCGTCGCGACGCTGGTGTCTGCGTCGGGAACGAACGTACCCAGATCAGGCCTTGGCCCGCGCGCGCTGGATCAGGTAGTCGGTGACCGCGGTCGCCTGCTCGAGCCCGCCGGCGGAGGCGGGCGACGTGGCCCAGCGGCCCTGCACCGCGATCGTCGGCACGCTGTCGATCCTGTACGCGGCCATCAGCTTCTTCGCGCGCGTCACGCTGCTGGCGACCGAGAACGAGTTGAAGATGCTCGTGAACTTCGCGGCGTCGAGGCCGTTCTTCGCCATCAGCGCGGCGATGTCGGCGGGCTTCTCGAGGTAGTTGCGCTCGACGTGGATCGCCGCGAACACCTTGCGCTGCATCGCGCTGACCTGGCCCATCGTCTCGAGCGTGTAGTAGGTGCGCATCAGGTTCTCGAAGTTCATCAGGAACGGCACCGGCACGCGCGAGAACGCCACGTCTGCCGGCAGCTTCTGCGACCAGGCCTCGACGACCGGCTCGAACGCGTTGCAGTGCGGGCAGGCGTACGAGAAGAACTCGATCACCTCGACCTTGCCGGGCGCGCTCGGCGGCACCGGCGGCTCGATCTTCGTGAACTGCTTGCCTTCGACCGGCATGCCCTGGGCGGCGGCCGGGCCGGTCGCGACGAACAGGGAGGCAGCAGCGGCCCCGAGGCCGGTGACGGCGAGTTGGGCGGAGAAATCGCGACGGTTCACGTTCGAGGTCCTTGTGGTGGGGAACCGCCTACAGAGTGGCGCGGGCGGTGAAAAGTTCAGGCGGCCAGCGCAACAACGCGGCGGCCGCGATCATCGCCGACAAGCCGGGGCTGAAAATCGGCACAGCGCGATTCTCCGACAAAGCACCCGGACAACACGGGCCGCAGGCGGGCCGGCGAGCCACACCCTGTCACAGGGCCATCGCCGGCTGTGCGAGGATTCCGCAACCCTTTCGACCCGCCATGTCCGATCTCTCCGAAGCCTCGCCCGATCCGAAATCCGAAGACCCTCACGGCGCGCGGCGGCTCAGGCGCATCGCCGCGTGGGCTGCGCTCGGCGCCGCCGGAACGATCGCGGCGATCGCCGCCTACCTGTGCGTGCTCGTCTACACGACGCCGCAGGTCGACGAGCTGATCCGCGCTCAGGCGCTGCGACCGAGCGTGATCCTGTCAAGCGACGGCGAGGTCATCGGCCGCTTCTCGACGCTCTACCAGGCGCCGGTCACACTGAAGGAGGTTCCGCCCGACCTCGTCCACGCGCTGATCGCAACCGAAGACCATCGCTTCTACGAACACAGCGGCGTCGACCCGACGCGCATCGTCGGCTCGGCCTGGGGCATCCTGCATGGCCGCATGGCGGGCGCATCGACGCTGACGCAGCAGCTCGCGCGCAACCTGTTCCCGCAGCAGATCGGCAACGAGATCAGCCTGAACCGCAAGCTGCGCGAGGCGATCACGGCGTTGCGGATGGAGCGCAGCAGCACCAAGGAGCAGATCCTCGAGAGCTACCTGAACAGCGCGCCGTTCCTCTACAACGTGCGCGGCATCGAGATGGCCTCGCGCACCTACTTCGACAAGCCGGCATCGCAGCTCGACACCGCACAGTGCGCGACGCTGGTCGGCATGCTGAAGGGCACCGAACGCTACAACCCGGTGCGCAACCCCGAGCGGGCGCGCGATCGGCGCAACGTCGTGCTGGCCCAGATGGTCAAGCACGGCAAGCTGGCGCCGGCGCGCTACGAGCAACTGCGCAAGCAGCCGCTCGTGCTCGCGTTCAAGCGGCCGGAGGACGGCGACATCGGCCAGGCGCGCCACTTCGTCGCGCACCTGCGCGAGCAGCTCGTCGACTGGGCCGACGCGCACGACGTCGATCTCGACACCGACGGCCTGGTGATCCGCACGACGCTCGATGCCAAGCTGCAGCGCCTCGCCCAGGACGCGGTCGCGCAGCAGGTCGCCTTGTTGCAGCGCATCGCCGGCGAGGAATGGAGCGACGCGCGGCCGCGCGTCGCGCGCATCCAGGCGCCGCTGGCCGCGAAGGGCGTCGAGCCGTTCGCGTACTTCTGGCAGCGACACCCCGAGATGCAGCGCGAGCTGGCGCGCGAGACGGCGCCGTTCCGCGCCGCGAAGCAGGCCGGCCAGAGCGATGCGCAGGCGCTCGCGGCCGCACTCGCCGACAGCGACGCGATGGCCCGCGTGCGCGACGAGCGCACGCGGCTGTCGGCCGGCTTCATCGCGATCGATCCCGCGAGCGGTGCGGTGCGCGCCTGGGTCGGCAGCCCCGACTTCGCGCGCGAGCAGTTCGACCACGTCGCGCAGGCGCGGCGCCAGCCGGGTTCGACCTTCAAGCCCTTCGTCTACGGCGCGGCGCTGCAGCGCGGCATGTCGACCGAGCACCAGTACCTCGACGGCGCGATCGACATCGCGCTGGCGGACGGCGGCGTCTGGCAGCCCACCGACGGCAGCGGCCCGTCGGGCGAGATGATGACGCTGCGCGAAGGTCTGGTGCAATCGAAGAACACGATCACCGCGCAGGTGATGCAGGAGGTCGGCGTCGAGGCCGTTGCCAACTTCGCGCAGGCCGCCGGCGTGCGCGATTCGAAGCTCGACATGGTGCCTTCGCTCGCGCTCGGCACGAGCCCCGTCACGCTGCTCGAGATGGGCAACGCGTATGCGACGCTGGCCGCGCTCGGCGAACGCCGCCCGCCGCTGCTGATCACGCAGATCGCCGACCGCGACGGCCGCGTGCTCGAGGCCTTCGAGGTCAAGCCCGAGCCGGTGCTCGACCGGCCGCTGGTCGAGAAGCTTGTCGACGTGATGCGCGGCGTCGTGCAGACCGGCACCGGCGCGGCGATCCGCAGCGAGTGGGGCATCCGCGGCGACCTGGCCGGCAAGACCGGCACGACGCAGAACAACACCGACGGCTGGTTCATGCTGATGAGCCCGAAGCTCGTCGCCGGTGCGTGGATCGGCTTCAACGATCCGCGCGTGACGATCCGCAGCAACTACTGGGGGCAAGGCGGGCACAACGCGCTGCGCCTGGTCGGCGCGTTCATGCAGCAGGGCCAGAAGGCGAAGCTGATCGACGTGAAAGCCGAGTTCCCGCAGGTCGTGCGCGACGCGCCGGAGGCGCCGTCGGCGCCGGCCTCGGCAGCCGACGGCGACGGCGCGTCGTCGCCGTCGCTGACATCGCCCGGCGCCGCGATCGGCAGCTGGCTCGGCCTGCCGCCGCC
>NZ_JBFUKR010000041.1:0-33946 GCF_056400745.1 Rhizobacter sp. P5_A1 | reverse complement strand
GAAGCCCGGGAAGGAGGTCGCGGCCTCTTCGTTCGAGACCGCTGCGGTGATGATCACGTCGTCGCCCTGCTTCCAGTTCACCGGCGTGGCGACCTTGTACTTCGCGGTCAGCTGCATCGAGTCGAGCACGCGCAGGATCTCGTCGAAGTTGCGCCCGGTCGTCATCGGGTAGGTCAGCATCAGCTTGATCTTCTTGTCCGGGCCGATCACGAAGACCGAGCGCACGGTGGCGTTGTTGGCCGCGGTGCGSCCGTCGGCGCCGACCTCGTCGGCCGGCAGCATGTTGTAGAGCTTGGCGACCTGCAGATCGGCGTCGCCGATCATCGGGTACGTGACCTTCGCGCCTTGCGTCTCCTCGATGTCGCGCGACCACTCTTCGTGGCGCCCGACCGGGTCGACGCTCAGGCCGATCAGCTTGGCGTTGCGCTTCCTGAACTCGGGCTCGATCTTGGCCATGTAGCCCAGCTCGGTGGTGCACACCGGCGTGAAGTCCTTCGGGTGCGAGAACAGWACCGCCCAGYTGTCGCCGATCCAGTCGTGGAACTTGATCTTGCCCTGGGTGGTCTCGGCCTCGAAATCGGGGGCGGTGTCGTTGATGCGCAGTGACATGTTGGGCTCCGGTTCGCGCGCTCGGTGAAGTGAAAGGCAACCCGCCCGGCGCGGCATGGGTTGGTGGTTGCCTCGGGTCAGAATGGGGTGTTCAGACGGCCAGATCAGGCGTGGATTCCAGGCTCGGGACTTCGGCCAGCACGCCCGCCCAGATTTCCGGCGGCGCCGCAGTGCGGGCCAGGGGCAGATACTGCCTCCACTGCGCCGGCGTGCAGATCGTCTTCAGCGAATGCAGGAACACGCGCGTGGCGCCGACCGGCGTGTTCTTGGCGCTGCCCCAGGCGGCCAGCGACTGGACGCCGTGCGTCACGAAATGGTCGAAACCGCCGTGGGCGATACCGGCCGTCAGACACCAGCTCGCAAACAGCGGTGCCTTCGGCGCGGGCAGACGCGCGACCAGCGGCATCATGATGTCCTCCTCGTGCTTGAGGTGCGCCTCGGCCATCGCGCGGTAGGCCTCGAAGGCGGCGCGCAGTGCATCGGTGCCGCGGGGGATGGCATCGGTCACGGCGGCCTGCATGGCGTGTTCCTGCACATGCTCCTCCTTGAACACCGCCGCGCCGGCGGCGCCGTCGAAGTAGTGGTCCAGCATCGCCGCGCTGCCGCCGCCTGCGCCTTCCACACCGTCCTCCATGGCCGCGTGCACGGCAATCGCGCCGGTGTAGGCCTGCCACGCGGTCGAGAAGCCGGCCACGTCGCCGGCTTCGGCCAAAGGGCTCAGCACCTTCGACAGGTCGTTGCGCAGCACCTCGTGGTAGTTGCGCATCACGGCCGGCACGGAGACTTCGGGTTCGGTCATGGCGGGCTCCTGTACGGACAAGCGGTGGCGATGGAAGAAGTGTGCAGATGTTTGCCGCGCATGTCGTATTCAAAGTTGTTAAACCGGCGGCCTGGAGCGCAACCGGGATGCCGTAAGCTCGATGCCTTCGGGGCGGCCGCCGCAGCGGCCAAGGGGATCGAGTTGACGGGCACCGCAGGCATCGACGCACCGACCCGGCCGCTGCGCTTCGGGCCGGGTGGCCGCTTCGAATTGCGGCCCGCCGAATACCGGCTGCTGGTGGATGGGCAGCCCGCCACGCTGGGCGGCCGCGCGCTGGATCTGTTGATCGCGCTGGCCGCGCGCCCGCATCAGGTTCTGACCAAGAGCGAACTGCTGGGTATCGTCTGGCGCGGTCTTGTCGTCGAGGAGAACAACCTGCGCGTGCAGGTCAACACGCTGCGTCGGCTGCTCGGCGAAGACGCCATCGCGACGGTGCCCGGACGCGGCTACCGCCTGAGCGTCGCGCTGCATGCCGAGCCGGACGCGCCCGCTGCCGCGCCGGTGCGGGAGCCGGCCGGCGCACCCGCGCCGGGCGCCGCCGCGCCGCAGCGCCTGTTCGGCCGCGGCACCGACCTGGCCCGCCTCGAAGACAGGCTCCGCGACGGCAACGGCTGCATCACGCTGACCGGCATGCCGGGCGTGGGCAAGAGCAGCCTGGCGCGGGCCGCGTTGACCCGCTGGCCAGGGCGCAGTGCCTGGGTCGACCTGGCACCGCTGACGCAGGCCGGCCAGGTGGCTGGCGCCATCGCCCGCGCGCTGGGTGCGCAGCTGGACGACGGCGACCCTGCGGCGCAGCTGCTTCGCCTGCTGCCGCAGGACGAGCCGCTGCTGCTCGTGCTCGACAACGCCGAGCACCTGATCGAACGCTGCGCCGAAGCGGCGTCGCAACTGCGGGACGCGCCCCGGCTGCGCTTGCTGGTCACGAGCCAGCTGCCGCTGGCCGTGAACGGCGAGGCGGTGCTGCGCCTCGAACCGCTGCCCGTGACGGATGGGGGCCCGGGCCAGGAAGGCGCGCTGGCACTTCTGATCGACCGCATTGCCGCGGCAGACGCGCGGTTCAAGGTCACCCCCGAAGCGCTGCCCCTGCTGACCGCCCTGTGCCGCCAACTGGACGGCCTGCCGTTGGCGCTGGAGATGGCCGCCGCGCGCGTGCCGCTGATGGGCTTGCGTGCCGTGCACGACGCACTGGCCGAACGCTTTGCACTGCTGTCGCGCGGCCGCCGCGATTCGCCGGCGCGCCACCGCACCTTGCAGGATGCGCTGGCCTGGAGCTATGGGCTTCTGGGGATGCCGGAGCAGCGCCTCTTCCGCGCCCTGGGCGTGTTCGCCGGCGGCTTCACGCTGGACCTGGCGGTGAGCCTCACCGAAGACGAGCACGTCGGGCGCTGGGACATCGTCGACGGCCTGGCCACGCTCGTCGAACGCTCGCTCGTCAGCGTCAGCGGCGACGACCCGCCACGCTACCGGCTGCTCGAGACGATGCGCGCGTATGCGCTCGAGAAGCTGGCGGCGCCGGGCCCGGATGCCGCTGACGAAAACCCCTCCACACGCCGGCGTCATGCTGCGGCGGTGCTGGCGCTGCTGGCGCACGGCGATTCGGAGGCCCAGTGCCTGGCCGAGATGGACAACGTGCGCGAGGCCTTCCTGTGGGCACGCGACCACGACCTGGCGGTGGCGGCCCAGCTGAGCGCCCGCGCGGCGCAGGCGATCGGCTTCACGATCTGGCGCCAGGAGGTCACCGAGTGGATGCTGTCGCTGCGGCCCACGATGGATCAGCCGTCCGGCCAGGCTTTGCCGCTGCAGGCGCAGGCACTGTGGTGGTCGATGCTCGCCTACGTGCTCAACGTCCGCCGCGACAAGACCGCCACGCCCGCGGCGAAGCAGGCCGTGTCGCTGTGGCGCCAACTCGCCAACGCGGCCGAGCTGCTGTCGGCGCTGGTGCACTGGGTGCGTTCGATCACCGAGCCCGGTCCCGAGCTCGATGAAGCCTGTGCCGAACTGCAGCAGCTGGCGGCGACGGGTGTGGCCACGCCCCGAACCGCGCTGCGCGTGCAGGGGGCCCTGGCCGAAGCCGCGCGCGTGCGTGGCGACGACGCTGCGCTGCTGGCCTGCCGCGAGCAGGAATTGCGGCTCGCGCGCGAACAGGGCTGGAACGACATGGCGCAGGCGGCCGAGACCAACGTCTGCGCGGCGCTGATCGACCTCGGCCGCCACGCCGAAGCCGCCGAACGCGCCAGGTCGCTGCTGCAGCGCATCGACGCCGCCGACGGCGACAACAACGCCAACCTGCTCTGGGCGCTGTACATGCTGGGCGAGGCGCTGCTGCCGCTGGGCGCGTTCGCCGAAGCGCGGACTCTCGTGCCCCGACTGCTGGCCGCGGAGAGGCGCTTCGGCACCAGCGTGGCCTGGCGCTGGATCCTCGCGCTGGTCGCGGCACAGGAGCAGCTCGAATCGGCCGGCCGCCTGCTCGGCCATGTGAATCGGCTGAGGTCGGCGCGAACAGACTCGCCGGACCTGGACGAACAGGTCGTGTTGGATCGGGTCGCCGCAGCGGTGCAGGCCCAGCTGGGTGCCGAGACCGCCGCCGCGCTGGCCGCGGAGGGCCGGGGCCTGGATGACGAGGCGGCCGCCGCGCTGGCGATGCGCTAGCGCGCTAGGGCTGGATGCCGCAGACCGCGTTCGCGCGCGCGCTCACGGTCAGCGCGCCGTCGCCGGCCTGCAGTCGGCGGCGCACGTTGGCCTTCACCAGCTCGACGCGGTCGGCCGTCATGGCGTCGAACATCGGTCGAAGCGTGTTGCTGGTCGCACCACTGTTCCAGTAGTCATCGAAGCTGTCGAAGCGGCGCTGGACGGTGAACTGGCAGGTCCGCACCTGGCGCAGCCCGGCCTGCTGCCACAGCGCGCGGGACGCGTCGAGGGTCGACGCCGCGACGCTGGGCGGCAAGCGCGGCGGTGTGCCGAGCTCGCGCATCTCGGCACCGATGGCGGCGAGTGGAAAGCCACCGCCCAGGATGTCCCAGTGGTAAGCGGCCACGACGCCACCGGAGCGCACCGCGCGACACATCTCCGCGACGCCGACGGCCGGCTCCGGCACGAAGAACAGCACCAGCGCCATCACGGCGGCGTCGCCGGCCGCGTCTGCGACCGGCAGCCGCATCGCGTCGCCCTCGCTCCAGGTCACGGGCGCGCCCGCGGGCAGGCGTTTCCGTGCGAAGGCCAGCTGCCCCGGCGACGGGTCGAACGCCTGGACATCGGAAGGCCTGCAGCGTGCGACCAGCAGCTCGGTGAAAGCGCCGTTGCCGCAGCCGACGTCAATCCAGCGCGCTCCGTTCGGCACGCCGATCCAGTCGAGGAAGCGCTCGCCGACGAGCGCGCTCCAGCGACCCATCATGTTTTCGTAGCTCGCGCCGTCGTCGAAGCGGATGGTCGGTTCGACCATGGCGTCTCCCGGAATGTCGGGCGATGATATGCGGCGCCGGCGCGACGCCGGCGCCTTCAGACGGGCTTGATGTTCTGGTTCATCCGGAAGAAGTTCGTCGGGTCGTACTTCTTCTTGAGCGCCACCAGCCGCTGGTACCCCGCCCCGTAGGCGAACTCGATTCGGTCGGTCTCTTCCTGCGTCAAGAAGTTGATGTACGCGCCGGCGCTGGCGAACGGCTGGGACTTGGCGAAGAACTCCCGCGCCCAGGCGATGCAGCGCGCGTCCTCGGCAGCCGACTCCCAGCGGCCGTGCACATTCATCACGTAGTTGGCGTCGCGGCTCGAGTAGGCCATCGCGTCCGGCGCGACGCGCGCCGTCTGGCCGCCGATCGTACCGATGAAGATCTCGCACTGAGGCGACGGCAGCGAGCCGGCATACGCAATGATGGTGTCGATCGCGCCGTCGCTGAGCCGCGAGAAGTTGTGCGACTTCCAATAGTTGCGCGCACCCCGCGTCAGCAGCGGATCGAATGCCTGCTGCCAGGCGGTGTACGGCTGAACCCCGAAGTGCTCGCCGTGCGCCTGGCCGAATCCACGCAGCGTGTCGATCAGCTTCTGGCCCGCCGTGGGCTCGCCCGCGTAACACACGGCGAGCACGATGATCTCTTTGCCGTGGACGTCCACCGGCAGGAATGGCAGGGGGGGTGCCTTGCGGGTGACCATCCAGACATTGAGATCGTCCGGCATCGTCTCGGTGAAACGGGCGAACTGCGTCAGCACCGGCTTCGCCTGGTCAAACGGAAAGGCGATCAACCCGCTCAGCACATCCGGTCCCACGTGATGTAGCTGGAACTCGAAGCTGGTGACGATACCGAAGTTCCCACCGCCACCGCGCAGACCCCAGAAGAGGTCGGCGTTTTCTGTCTCGCTGGCGCGCAGCTGCGTGCCGTCCGACGTGACGACTTCGGCGGAGAGCAGGTTGTCGACCGTCATGCCGTACTTGCGGCTCAACCAGCCGAAGCCGCCGCCGAGCGTCAGGCCCGCCACGCCCGTGGTCGAGTTGATGCCAAGGGGTGTCGCGAGGCCGTGCGCCTGAGCGGCCGCGTCGAAGTCGGCGAGCGTGCATCCGGGCTCCACCTTCGCACGGCGGGCGCCCGGGTCGACCTGGACGCCCTTCATCAGCGACAGGTCGATCATCAGGCCGGCATCGCAGACGGCATTGCCCGCGATGTTGTGCCCGCCGCCTCGGATCGAGACCAGCAGACCATTCTTGCGCCCGAACTTGACCGCCTGGACGACGTCGTCCGACGAAGCGCAGCGCGCGATCAGGGCGGGCCGGCGATCAACCATGGCGTTCCAGATCTGGCGCACCTCGTCGTAGTCTGCATCGCCCGGAAGCAGCACATTGCCCTGGAGCTGCGCCTTCAGCTCGTCGACCATTGCCTGTTGCAACTGCGTCATGTTGGTCTCCTCCATTGACGCCCTTGGCGCCCTTGCCTCTCGAGACTCGATCCGGCCCAGGGGTCCGGCCACTGCTTGAAAGTCAACTTACGCGCTCTTGGGCGGTCTGACAATCCCGCAGCGCCCAGCCCCGAGCCGCCGGGGCCGCCGGGGCCGACAGCGTCCGATCCGAGGCAAGGGTCTAGGGGTTTCGTGCCGCGCACCGCGGCGCAAACTGTCGGGTGATCAGGCCGTGGCGCCAGACGCCCGGACCCTGGTGAACGGCCGGTCGCCTCCCAACCCTGCAGGAGCCGCCATGCTCGAATCGCTGCGTACCGATCCCACCTTCCACCCGTCGCCGCGCCTGGCGATGGAAGCCGAACCCGAGCGCATTGCCTACACCGCGCTGCTGTCGCCCGACGCCTCTCGCCCCGATGCGCTGGCCGTGGTCGACGTCGACCCGGCCTCGCGCAGCTACGGCACCGTGCTGCACCGGCTCGACATGCCGCATCGCGGCGACGAGTTCCACCACTTCGGCTGGAACGCCTGCAGCTCGGCGCTGTCGCCGATGTCCGGCCACGCGTTCCTGAAGCGGCGCTACCTGATCATCCCGGGCATCCGCTCGTCGCGCATCTACGTCGTCGACACGCAGCCCGACCCGACCCGGCCGACGATCGCACGCGTGATCGAGCCCGAGGAGGTCGTGCGCAAGACCGGTTATTCGCGCCCGCACACCGTGCACTGCGGGCCCGAAGGCATCTACATCAGCACGCTCGGTGGCGCCGGTGCCGACGGCACGCAAGGCCCGCCCGGCGTGTTCCTGATGGACTGCGAGAGCTTCGAGATCCTCGGCAAGTGGGAGATCGAGCGCGGGCCGCAGAAGCTGCACTACGACTTCTGGTGGAACCTGCCGCGCGACTACATGGTCTCGAGCGAATGGGGCCTGCCGCCGCAGTTCGAGAACGGCATCAACGCCGAGGACCTGCTGGCCAACAAGTACGGGCACCAGCTGCATTTCTGGGACCTGCGCGGGCGCCGCCACCTGCAGACCATCGACCTCGGCGCGAACCACCAGATGGCGCTGGAGATCCGCCCCGCACACGACCCGACGCGCGAATACGGCTTTCTCGGCGTGGTCGTCGACACGACCAATCTCGAAGGCTCGATCTGGACCTGGTACCGCGAAGGCAGCAAGTTCCATGCGACGAAGACGGCGGTGATCCCGCCCGAACCGGCCGACGTAGCGCTGCTCCCGCCGCTGCTGAAGGGCTTCGGCGCCGTCCCACCGCTGATCAGCGACATCGACCTGTCGCTGGACGATCGCTTTCTCTACGTGGCCTGCTGGGGCACCGGCGAGCTGCGGCAGTACGACGTGGCCGACCCGCTGAAGCCGCGCCTGGCCGGCAGCGTGCACATCGGCGGCATCGCGCGGCGCACCCCGCACCCGAACGGCACCGCGTTCGGCGGCGGGCCGCAGATGACCGAGATCAGTCGCGATGGCAAGCGCGTGTACTTCACCAACTCGCTCTACAGCCGCTGGGACGCGCAGTTCTATCCCGCCGGCGTGCCGGGCCGGCAGGTGATGTGCCATGTCGGTGACGCCGGCGGCATCACGCTCGACGGGAAGTTCGTCGTCGACTTCGGCGCAGACTACGGCGCGCATCAGATCCGCCTGCAAGGCGGCGATTGCTCGACCGATTCGTTCTGCTACCCCTCGGCTTGACATGTTCACTGCCACGACGCTGTGGACCGGCGTCGTGGCGATCGGCATCTACCACGGGCTGAACCCGGCGATGGGCTGGCCGCTGGCGGTGGCCAACGGCCTGGGCGAGAAGCGCGACGCCGCGGTGTTTGCCACGTGGCTGCCGCTGGGTGTCGGCCACCTGCTGGCGATGGCGCTGGTGCTCGTGCCGTTCGCGCTGCTCACCTGGATGCTGGCGTGGGGCCGCGAGATTCGCGTCGGCGCCGGCGCGCTGGTGCTGCTGTTCGGCGTGTCGCGGCTGTTGCTGCGGCGCCATCCGCGCTGGCTCGCGCGTGTCCGGCCGACGCAGCTGGCGCTCTGGTCGTTCCTGATGGCCACTGCGCACGGCGCCGCGTTCATGCTGCTGCCGCTGCTGATGGGGCTGTGCGAGACGCCGGCGGACCCGGCGGCTGCGACGAGCGGCTTCGGTCACGAAGCCGCGATGGGGCTGATGCGCCAGGGCGTGGGCACTGCGGTGACGGTCTCGCTGGTGCACACCGCGGCGATGATCGCGTCGGGGCTCGGCGCCGCATGGGTCGTCTACCGCTACCTCGGCCTGCGTGCGCTGCGCGCCGCCTGGCTCGATCTGGATGTCGTGTGGGCGCTCGGGCTGATCGCGTCGGGTAGCGCTGCGGTCGCGATGGCGCTGTCGTCGACGCATTGAAGGTGGCGACCTGGCGCGGCGCGCGGCGGCGCCCGACAGTTCACCTCGGCGGCATCTTGTCGAATGAGGGCAGGTCTGGATCGAGGCGGTCCCACGCGTGGCCGCGCACGCGGTAGGTCACCATCTGCGGCTTGAATCGGCTCGGATCGTCGAGGCTGGCGGCGTGGACGGTGAAGACATCCGGCATGGCCGCGAACGTCATGGACACCGGCGAACCGCAGGCGGGGCAGAAGGCACGGGTCTTCACGTTGCCGCTGTCGCCGACCATGTCCCAGAGTTTCGCGTCGCCGCTGTGTTTCACGTCCTTGCGCTGGAAGGTCAGATAGGACCCGTGCCCGGTGCCGCTCATGCGCTGGCAATCGCGGCATTGGCAGTCGTTCGACACCAGCGGTTCGCCGGCAATCTCGAAACGGATCGCACCGCAGGCGCATCCACCGGTGTAAGCCTTGTTCATGTCTTCGCTCCTGTCGAACCGTGGTCAGTCGGGTCGTCGGCCAGCGTGCCGATGCGTTTGACGACCGTCCTCCAGCCGCCGCTCATGGTCTTGAAGGCAGAGTCGTTCTTCGGCGTGACGAAGCCGGCGTGCACGAGGCGAAGGCGCGTTCCGCCTTCGACCCTGGAGAGCGTCCAGGTGACGACCGTGTCGAGCGGCGCGCCGTAGCCGACATTCCCCTCGTGTCCGCCCTTCCAGGCATAGACGAGGCGTTCGTTCGGCGTCACCTCCAGCACCTGACAGTGGATGACACCGTCCCAGGCGCCGGCCGAGGTCGTCTGGAAGGTGAAGTGCTTGCCCTGCACCGGCTCGAAGCCCGTCGGCGCCATCAGCCAGCGGCCGATCAGTTCGCCGGTGGTCAGCAGCTTCCAGATCGTCTCGGGCGCATGCGGGAAGACGTCGTCGACCACGATTTGCTGCGTGTCGGCGTGCAAGGCGGCGTCGTTCATGGGTCGATTTCCTTCAGGAGGGTTCGGAGGTCGGCGAATCGCTCGCGCCAGAAGACGCCGTAGTGGCTCATCCAGTCGACGAGCGGCGCGAGCCCCTTGCGCTCGGCGCGATAGAACACGTTTCGGCCCTGCGCGCGATCGGCGACCAGCCCGGCCAGCTTCAGCGAACGCAGATGCTGCGAGATGGCCGACTGCGTCACGCCGCTGCCGTGGGTCAGTTCGGCAACACTGATCTCTTCGGACCGGATGATCCGCTCGAAGACGGCGCGCCGCGTCGGGTCGGCGAGCGTGCGCATGACGGTATCGAGTGGAACGGCTCGGGGCATGGCTTAATATTAGCCGCGACTAACGCATTAGTCAACACTAATTCATCGCCCGCCGAGGCGGCCGCTACCAGCCGCCGGATTCGCCGCGCGGCACGTAGCGCCCGTGGCCGGCTTTGCCGAGCCATCGCGCGCCATCGACGATGAGTTCGCCGCGCAGCAACACCTGGCGCACCTGGCCGGTGACGTGCCTGCCTTCGAAGAGCGTGAAGTCGCAATGGCCGTGCTGCGTTTCGGCCGAGATGACATGCTGCGCGTCGGGGTCGAACAGCACGATGTCGGCATCGCTGCCGACCGCGAGCGTGCCCTTGCGCGGAAACAGACCGAAGAGCTTGGCCGGCGCCGTCGAGGTCAGCTCGACGAAGCGATTGAGCGAGATGCGCCCGGCGCGCACGCCGCCGTCGTACAGCGTCGGCATGCGCGTCTCGACGCCCGGCACGCCGTTCGGAATCTTCGAGAAGTCGTCCTGCCCGTGCGGCTTCTGGTGGACGCGGCCGAGGTGGCCTTCCTTCATGCAGAACGGGCAATGGTCGGTCGACACGAGCTGCAGGTCGTCGGTGCGCAGCGCGGTCCACAGCGCGCGCTGCGACTCCTTCGAGCGCAGCGGCGGGCTCATCACGTAGCGCGCGAGGTCGAAATCGTCGCTGTCGTAGACGCTGTCGTCGAAGAAGAGGTAGTGCGGGCAGGTCTCGGCGAACACCGGCACGCCGAGGTCGCGCGCCTCGATCACATGCTGGAGCGCCTCCTTCGCCGACAGGTGGACGAAGTACACCGGCGCGTCGGCGAGTTCGGCGAGCTTGATGCCGCGGTGCGTGGCCTCGCCTTCCATGATCGAGGGCCGCGTCAGCGCGTGGTACTTCGGCGCCGTGTGGCCCTGCGCCAGCGCTTCCTTGATCAGCAGCTCGATGATCGTGCCGTTCTCGGCGTGCAGCGCGATCATGCCGCCGTGCTGGCCGACCATGCGCATCGCCTGGAAGATCGCCGCGTCGTCGACCATCACCGAGCCCGGGTAGGCCATGAACATCTTGAAGCTCGACACGCCTTCGTGCCGGATCGCATGCTGCATGTCGGCCAGCGCCTGCGCATCGACGCCGGTCACGATGACGTGGAAGCCGTAGTCGATGCAGGCGCCCTCGACGCCCTTCGCGCGCGCGCGCTCGATCGCCTCGAGCACGCTCACGTCCTTGCGCTGGAATGCGAAGTCGACGATCGTCGTCGTGCCACCGAAGGCCGCCGAGCGCGTGCCCGATTCGAAACTGTCGCAGGTGGTCGAGTCGCCGAAGGTGTTGTCCATGTGCGTGTGGGCATCGACACCGCCGGGCAGCACGAGCAGACCGGCCGCGTCGATGCTCTCGACATCGGCGCCGACCTCGAGCGCGCGCCCGATCGCGACGATCTGGCCGTCGTCGATCAGCAGGTCGGCGCGGTAGTCGTCGACGGCCGTGACGATGCGGCCGTTGCGGATGATCTTGCGGGTCATGGTCGGTGGCTCCTGCTGCGCATCGATTCAGCCGGTCACGCCGGCCTCGGCCAGCGCGCGCTCGAGGGCGTTGATTTCGGCCGCGGGCAACGGGCCCATCGGCGCCCGCATCGCATCGCTCGGGAACCGGCCCAGCAGCTTCAGGCAGCTCTTCAGCCTGGCCGTCGCGTAGCCGCCCGGCGCCGTGCCGTAGATGGCTTTCGCGAGCGGGTAGATGCGCTCGTTGATCCGGCGCGCCTCATCGAGATCCTTGCGCCGGATCGCGCGGTCGAGCGCGATGACGATGTCGGGCATCACGGCGGCGAGACTCACCAGACTGCCGTCGCTGCCGATCGCGAAGCAGGTCAGCAGGTGTTCGTCGCCGGAGGCCATCATCGCGACGTGCGGCGCCACGCGCTTCACGAGCCGGCGGTTGGCTTCGTAGGCCGCCGTCTCCCAGCTGCCCTCCTTGATGCCGACGACGTGCGGCAGTTGCGCGAGCTCGGCCAGCACCTCGGGTGGGTAGGCCATGCGGCCGGTGCCGACGCCGGCCTGGTACAGCATCAGCGGCATCCGCGCGTTGGCGTTGGCCACGGTGTGATGCGTCACCGCCATGCGCGCGTCCTGCATCAGCGCCCACGAGTACGGCGGGAACATCAGCACCGCATCGGCGCCGGCCGCTTTCGCGTCGTCGACATGCCGCTGCGCCTCCATGCTGCCCTCGGCGTTGACGCCGCAGACGACGATGGAGCGCGCGCCGCAGACCTCGACCGCGATCTCGGTGATCCGGTGCTTCTCTTCGCGCGACAACAGCGCGTTCTCGCCGGCATGGCCGTTGATCAGCAGGCCGGCCATGCCGTCGACGCAGGCGCTGTCCTCGAGGTGGCGCGCCAGCGTCGTCTCGTCGAGGCTGCCGTCGTCGCGCAGCGGGCACAACGTGGCGGCATAGATGCCGTGGAAGGGGTCGGGTCGTTGAGGAATCATGAAGAGGTTTCAGGCGCCGCGGTCGTCGGCTTGGCCACGAGGCGGGCGGGTTCGAACAGGGGCAGTTCGGGGGCCTGCCCGAGGATGTGCTGGGCCATGATCCGGCCCATGAACGGGCCGCTGGTGTAGCCCGAGTGGGCGCTGCCGATCACGTGGGCATGAGGGACACCCGGGACGTCGCCGATGATCGGCAGCGCGTCGGCCGTCTCGGCTTCGAGGCCCAGCCAGATGCGGACGATCCGGGCCTCGGCCAGCGCCGGCACCGCATGCGCGGCGAGCCGCAGGTTGCCGACGAGGTTCTGCGGCCGGGCCTCGACGCCGCCGCGCTCGCGGTCGCCGTCGCCCTGCCAGCCGCCGCCGATCAGCACCGTGCCGTTCGCGAACTGCTTCAACGACAGCAGCCCGTTGGCCACGCTGAGCACCGTGCGCATCACGGGCCGCAGACGCTCGGTGATGATGAGCTGATTGATCAGCACCTTGATCGGGACCCGGACGCCGAGCCACGCGAGCATCGGCTCGATCCAGACGCCGCCGGCGAGCACGATGCGCTTCGCGCGCAGCGCCGCGCGTGCGTCGGCGGCGAACCTCACGACATGGCCTGCATCACCCGAATCGATCGCCTCGACCGGCGCGTTCTCGACCAGCTCGACCCCGGCGCGCTTCAGCGCATGGCCGAAGGCCCGGCCGGTCAGGTAGGCGCTCGCGAAGCCATCGATCTCGCAATGGCCGGCCTTCAGCAGGCCGGGGTGCAGGCCGGGTTCGATTCTCCGCGCGCGCTCGGCCGAGATGACCTCGATCGGTGCGCCCTGTTCCCGGCGCGCCTTGGCACGCAGTTCGACGAGCTCGCACTCCGCTTCGGTGAAAGCCAGCGTGAGCCCCGGCACCTGCGTGGCGAGCACGCCGATGCCGAGCCACTTCTCGGCGTCCATCCACATCTGCCAGCCGCGCATCGCGTACGGCACGAGCGCGGCCCGTGTCATGTGCAGCGTCAGCGTGCCGGCGTTGACGCCGGACGCCTCGCGGCACAGCGCCCCGCGATCGACGATCGCGACCCGCATGCCGCCCTGCGCCAGGTGCAGCGCGGTCGAGCAACCCATCACGCCGCCCCCGATGACGACCGTGTCGAAGGTCATCGGTGCACCCTGCGGCCGGGGCAGCGAAGCGACGCCTTCATAGCGGCGCCGCCTTCGGGATCGGGATGTCGGCGTAGCTGTACGCGCCGGCCAGCTCGGCCAGCGACACCGGGCGCAGCGGGGCGCGCCCGGTGAAGCAGCCGACCGCCTCGCGACTGCCGACATGCCGAGCCAGCAGCGCCGCGGCGACGTCGCCGCAGCTGCGGCCCTGGCAGGGACCCATGCCGCAGCGTGTCCATGCCTTGAGCTGGTTCACATCGCGCGCACCGTCGCGCGCAGCGGCATCGATCTCGGCGCGCGTGACGTCCTCGCAGCGGCACACGACCGTGTCCGGCGCGATGCCGGCGACCGCGCCGTCGCGCAGCGCCATCAGGCCGGCCATCGCATGCCCGAAGCGCGCGCAACTGCGCCATTGCGATCGCAGGCGATCCCGTTCGCGCGCATCGGCAGCCGCATTGAGGCCGCGACCGAGATCGCGCGCGCAGGCCAGCGCGACGAGCTCGCCGTGTGCGCCTGCCGCAGCCGCTCCGGCGATGCCGGCGCCGTCACCGGCGACGTAGAGGCCCGCCACCGACGTGCGGCCATCGGCGTCGGCATCGGCGATCCAGCCACCTTGTTCGACGGCGTAGCGGTGGCGCGCGCGCAGCAGCCGCGTGACATCGGTGCCGGGCACGAGACCATGCCCGACGGTCACCGCGTCGGCCGCAAACACCGGCGCATGGCCACCGGCCAGCGGCTGGCCGTCGGCACCGACGCACTCGCTGCGGATCGTGAAACCCGGGCCCACGGCCTCGATCGACCGGATGCCGTGCCGATGCAGCACCGGAACGCCCGCAGCGCGCAACTGGGCCCGCCAGCGCAGGCCCTTGCGAAGCAGATCAGGGCGGCCCATCAGCGATGGCAGCGTGCGCAGCCACTCGCCTGCACCGGCCAGATCGAGCACCGCGGCCACCTCCCCGCCGGCCTCGAGAATTCCGCTGGCCACCGCCAGCAGCAACGGCCCGGCGCCGGCCACGAGCGTGCGGCGGCCCGGCCGCATGTTCTGCGACTTCAGAAGGATCGTCGCCGCCGCCAGGCCGATCACGCCGGGCAGCGTCCAGCCCGGGAACGGCACGACGCGCTCGGTCGTTCCGGTGGCGACGATCAGCGCACGAGGCTGCCAGCTGACCGATCCCTCAGGGCCGATCAGATCGGCGCGCAGGCTGCTGCCGACATTCCACAGCTTGTGGCCGAACAGGCTGCGCACGCCCGCGCTGCGCAACTCGGCGCGCAGCGCATCGCCGTCGCGCGCCTCGGCCGACGGCGTGCGGCCTGGCATGCGCACGAAGCCGGGCGGGATCGGCCGCCAGACCTGGCCTCCGGCGTCGTGGTTCTCGTCGACCAGCAGCACGTCGAGCCCGCAGGCCTTGGCGCGCAACGCCGCGCGCGCACCGGCCGGGCCCGCGCCGACCACCAGCACGTCGACGGCGGCGGGCGGCAATTCAGACAATGCGCTGCTCGCGGTAGGAGAGCGTCTCGATCTCGAGCGACGCGGCGACCGGGATCTGGCACGAGCAGACCTTGCGCGCGCCCAGCCAGACGAGGCACTCCTGGCACGACCCCATCATGCAGAAGAGCCCGCGCGGCGCGTGGTCGCGCGGACTGTGCCCGAGCTCGCGCATGCCGGCCGCGAACAGCGCCGCCGCGAGGCTCTCGCCCTCGAACCCGTCGATCGCGCGGCCGTCGACCATGAAGCGGACCGCCCGGGCCCGCCGCACGGCATGCCCGGTGCGCAGGGAAGGGGCTTCTGATGCGGAATGCTTCGTCATCGTGACTGCCTCGGAATCAGGGGCCAGGCCCCGTCGTGACGCGGTTCGCCGAACTCGATGAATTTATTGTATACGTTCCATATATTTTTATTGTACGATTTGCGGACGGCTCGATCCGGCATTTGCCTCGCGTCCCCGCCTCGACCTCTCAAGCTCAGGAGTTCCTCGATGAAGCAGACCCACTTTGCCGCGCGGCGCACTCTTCTGGTGGTGGGGTCGCTGGCCGTCGGCTCGACGCTGCTGTGCCTTTCGGTACCCGCTTCGGCGCACACGCTGGACGAGGTCATCGCGAGCAAGAAGCTGGTCGTCGGCGTCAATCCGACGCTTCCGCCGCTCGGCATCTTCAACGACAAGAACGAGATCGACGGCTTCGACGTCGACATCGCGCGCAAGCTCGGAGAGCTGCTCGGCGTCAAGGTCGAGATCGTGCAGGTCGGCTCGCCGGACCGCATTCCGTTCGTCAGCAGCGGCAAGATCGATGCGGTGCTCGGCGCGATGACCATCACCGCCGAGCGCCAGAAGGTCATCGACTTCACCGTGCCGCTGCACACCGAGGTGCTGGGCGTCCTGACCACCAAGTCCAAGCCCTACAAGGACTGGATGGAGCTCAACGATCCGGCCGTCAGGCTGGTCGAGGTGCGCGGCGCCACGCCGGTCAAGCTGGTGCAGGAGAAGCTTCCGAAGGCGCAGCTGCTGCTGCTCGACAACTACCCGGACGCCGTGCGCGCGATCGCCCAGGGCCGCGCCGACGCGATGATCGACGTGATGGACTTCATGACCGAGCACACCGCGAAGCACAAGGTCGACTGGCGCATCGTCGACGCGCCGATCGACGTGTACTTCTGCGGCATCGGCGTGCAGAAGGGCAACGACGCGCTGCGCGAGAAGCTCAGCGCCGCGATCAAGGAGCTGCATCGCAACGGCTACGTCGACGAGCGCTGGAAGAAGTGGTTCGGCAGCCCGATGCTGCACGACCCGCGCACGGCGCCGACCTACAAGTAAGGCAGCCCGCCGGGGGCGGAGTGCATGGCGCGCAGAATGCCCGGGCGCGCCGCGCACCCTTGACCGACGCCCATGCACTTCGCGATGCATTTCGACTACGCCCCGGTTCTCGAACGCCTGCCCGACCTGGTCGGCGGCGCGTGGCTGAGCCTGCAGATCGCCTTCCTGGCGTTCGCGCTCGGCATGCTGATCGGGTTGGCCGGCGCCTCGGTGCGCGCCTACGGGCCGCGCTGGGCGCGCCGCATCGTCGGCGCCTATGTCGTGTTCTTCACGAACACGCCGCAGCTGGTGCAGATCTTCTTCATCTTCTTCGCGCTGCCCGACGCCGGCGTGCTGCTGACGCCGTTCCAGGCGGTGCTGATCGGCATGACGCTGAACGCGGGCGCGTACCTCACTGAGATCCAGCGCGCCGGCTTCGAGTCGGTGCGCCAGCCCGAGCTCGAGGCGGCCGAGACGCTCGGCTTCTCGCGCCTGCAGGCGATCCGCTACGTGATCGTGCCGCACATCGTGCGCGTGCTGTTCCCGCCGCTGTCGAACCAGTACATCCTGATGACGCTCGGCACCTCGATGGCGGCGGTCTTCGGCGTCGAGGAGCTGACCGGCCGCGCCTACAACATCAACGCCGAGACCTTTCGCTCGATCGAGGTGTTCTCGGTCGCCGCCCTGCTCTACATCGCCATCACGCTGGTCGCCACGGTCTCGCTCGCGTTCGTCGGCAAGCGCTTCTTCCGTGCCCGGATGAGGTGGTTCTGATGGGGGCGCAGATCGCCGATGAGCTGCCGCGCTTCTTCAGCCACTACAACCTGATCTTCTTCGCGAAGGCGCTGGGCACGACCTTCGCCCTCTCGGCGATCGGCTGCATCGTCGGCTTCACCCTCGGCTTCGTGCTCGCCGCCGTTCGCATGACGACGCGGCCCGCCGCCGGGCCGCTGCGCATCGCGGCCATGGCCTTCATCGAGCTGTTCCGGCGCATCCCGTTCCTCGTGACGCTGATGCTGGTGTTCTTCATCTTCCAGGGCCTGAATGCCGACCTGAGCATGTTCAGCGTGGCGCTGATCAGCGTCTGCGTGATCGCGACCGCCTTCATCGCAGAGATCGTGCGCAGCGGGCTCGAGTCGGTGCACCAGAACCAGTGGGATGCGGCGTCGACGCTGAACTTCAGCTACCTGCAGACGCTGCGGATGGTGATCGTGCCGCAGGCCTGGAAGATCATCCTGCCGCCGGTGTTCGGGTTCTTCGTGCTGTTCATCAAGGACACCGCGCTGGCCTCGCAGATCGGCGTGATCGAGCTGGCCTTTGCCGGCAAGACGATGAACAACAAGGGCTTCTCGGCCACGCTGGTCTACGGCACGGTGCTGGCGCTGTACTTCATGCTGTCGTATCCGCTCGCCCGTTTCGGCAACTATCTGGAGAGACGACTTGCCCCAGCTCGAAATCGTTGACCTGAAGGCCAACTACGGCGCGCACACGGTGCTCGAGCGCATCAACCTGTCGGTCGACAAGGGCGAGATCGTCAGCCTGATCGGCCCCTCGGGTTCGGGCAAGAGCACGCTGCTGCGCGTGCTGATGGGCCTGCTGCCGCCGATCGCCGGGCAGGTGCGCATCGACGGGCAGGCGCTCGACTACAACGACCGCGCGCAGCTGCGGCGCATCCGCGCGCAGATGGCGATCGTGTTCCAGCAGTACAACCTGTTCCAGAACATGACCGTGCTCGACAACGTGACGGTCGCGCCGATCAAGGTCAAGGGCCGGCCGCGCGAGCAGGTCGAGGCCTACGCGATCCAGCTGCTCGAGAAGGTCGGGATGGGCGCGAAGCTCGGGTCGTATCCCGACCAGCTCTCGGGGGGCCAGCAGCAGCGCGTGGCCATCGCGCGCGCGCTCGCACTGCAGCCGGGCATCGTGCTGCTCGACGAAGTCACCGCGGCACTCGACCCGGAGCTCGTCAACGAGGTGCTCGACACCGTGCGCCTGCTGGCCGCAGACGGCATGACGATGTTCATCGTCTCGCACGAGATGGGCTTCGTGCGCGAGGTGTCGAGCAAGGTGGTGTTCATGGATGCCGGCCACGTGGTCGAGGCCGGCGACCCGCGGCAGCTCTTCGACGACCCGCGCGAGGCGCGCACGCGCGAGTTCGTCGGCAAGATCCTGCGCCACTGACCGGTTCATCGCAGCGGCCGGCGGCGCATCACGGCGCGCCGGCGGAGGTGCCGGCCTACTGCGGGAAGTCGTCCACCAGCCCGTTGCTGAGGCGCGAGAGCGTGTAGCGGGCGATATTGCGCAGGTGCGCCACCACCGCTTCCTCGGCTGCCTTCTCATGACCCGCGACGTAGGCGTCGAGGATGGCGAGGTGCTCGGCGCGATCGTCCTCGATGCGCTTGAACGGGTCGACCACTTCGAACAGCCGGCACAGCACGCGCAGATGGGCGATGGTCTCGGCCAGCATCGTGTTGCCGGAGGCCCGCGCGAACATCGCGTGGACCTCGTCGTCCGCCTGCCAATGGCTCGAGCCCTGCTGGCTCGAGTCGAGCGCGAGGATGTCCTTGCGCAGGGCCGTCACTTCATCGGCCGGCACCTGCCCCATCGCGAGCGACACGGCCTGCGACTCGAGCCGCTCGCGCACCTGCAGGCATTGAAAGTAATGTGAAGCGGTGATGCGCCGCACGGCGTACGAGCGCGCGTTCGCGCGCACCAGCAGCCCCTCGCCCTCGAGCCGCAGCAAGGCTTCGCGCAGCGGCGTGCGCGACATCTGCAGGCGCTCGGCCAGGTGGCCCTCGACGAGCACCTCGCCGCCGCTGAGCTCGCGCTGCAGGATCAGCCTGCGCACCACGGCATAGGCGCGGTCGGTGAGATTGGACGCGGACTCGGCGGGGTCTGCCGCGGACAGCGCCTCGAGGGCAGTCGACGTCCGGACGATCGGCTTGCGGGGTCGGCCCGGCTTCTTGGCCGCGGCGCGCGCTGGCGCCCGGGCCTCGATCTTGGACTTCATACGTTTTGTCTACAGACTGTGTGCAATCGCTCGAAGCCCACAGCATAAGGCGTAAAGGCGTCGCCCGCCAACGCCAGCCCCGCAAACAGGCGCTAGTGCTTTTGGTAGGTGCCGATCAGCTGCGTCTGCGCCAGCACGTGCCCCTGCATCGCGCGCTCGAGATCCGCCTTGGTCGGGCTGGACAGATTCGACAGCCGGGTGTCGAGCGCATACAGCTTGAAGAAGTAGCGGTGCCGCCCCACCGGTGGACACGGTCCGCCGTAGCCGGCCCGGTGCCAGTCGTTCAAGCCGGCGCGGCAAGCGCCGGGCAACGGCCGGCCGCCTTCCGGCAGCGCACCCGCGTCGGGCGGGATGTCGACCAGCACCCAGTGCACCCAGGTCCGGGTCGGCGCCGCCGGGTCGGGTGCGTCCGGGTCGTCGACGATCAGCGCGAGGCTCTGGGTGCGGTCCGGAAGCTCGCTCCAGGCGAGCGGCGGCGCGACATCGTCGCCCTCGCAGGTGTAGCGCGGCGGGATGGCGCCGCCGGGCGTGAACACGGTCGAACTCAACTCCATGGTCCATCTCCTTTCGTGCGGTGGGTTGATGGGTGGAACATCGATGCGAATGTGAACCTGTGGTGACGGAAATTCAACGAATGGCCAGCATCGGCGCGCTGGCAAGGCAGCGCACCGGAACATCCGGCGTCGACAGGTCCGACGAGGGTCGGGTCCAGAAAACCACCGCACGCGGCCCGCGCAATGATGTATGATGCTCATCATGCGACACGGAAGAACCAGCGCCAGGGCCGCCGCCAAAGAGCGCTCGCACGAACGCATCGTGTCCTCTGCCGCGCGCGCGACTCGTCGCAGCGGCTACGACGGCACCGGCGTCGCCTTGTCGCTCGCCAGTCGCCTGACTGGGGGCAGCCCGGCGCCCACGAACAAGCACTCGCGACCATCGCCATGGGGGCCCTGGTGCTCGCTCGCGCGGTCGACGAGCCCGCCTTCTCGGACAGGTTGCGCGAAGCCGCGTTGAAGCGACTCCTGCCTGCCGGAACCTGAACCCCGTTGACGGATGCGAGCCGCTGGCTCGTCGCTACATATGATGTACATCATGCGACAACGATTTGAGTGCCCGAATTCCAAACCCTGACGGAGAAACGTCATGAACATGAAAAGCAAGGTTGCCGTCGTCACGGGCGCGTCCTCAGGCATCGGCCAGGCGACTGCGGAGCAGCTGGCGAAGGCTGGCTACGCGGTGTATGGCACCAGCCGACGCGCCGGCGACATCGGGCGGCGATGGTTCGAGATGCTGCCCCTCGATGTGACCCAGGACGAATCGGTCGAAGCTGCTGTTCGCACAGTGATGCAGCGCGAAGGCCGTATCGACCTGCTCGTCAACAACGCTGGCTTCGGCGTCGCGCCAGCCGGTGCGGAAGAGAGCTCGATCGAGCAGGCCCAGTCGATCTTCGATACGAACTTCTTCGGGATCGTCCGGATGACGCGGGCCGTCGTGCCGCACATGCGCCGTCAGGGAGGCGGTCGCATCATCAACATCGGCTCGGTTCTGGGTTTCCTGCCGATGCCCTACATGGCGCTGTATTCCGCGACCAAGCACGCGGTCGCCGGCTACTCGGAATCGCTCGATCATGAGCTGCGCACGATGGGCATCCGGGTCTCGGTCGTCGAGCCCGCCTACATCAATACGCCCTTCGATGCGAATTTGATGAAACCCGACGCTCCCCTCGATCTGTATCGCGACATTCGCGGGGGCGTGGAGAAGCGGGTCAAGGAAGTTCTCGTCGACGCGGACGGGCCCGAGGTCGTGGCGGACGTCGTCGTGCGAGCGGCCATGGCGGCCCGTCCGAAGATCCACTACGCCCCTGGCCTGGCCAGGCGCATGCGCCTGCTGCGCAGATTTGCGCCCGCCTCCTTGCTCGATGCGGGCGTTCGCAGGGATCTGCGGCTCGAAGCGTAGATGGCCCGGCCTTCGACCGAAGACCCGAGTTCAAGAACGGCGGCGACCAGCGTGCGCCAGACACAGGGAAGAACCATGAAAGCATTTGTTCTCGATCGATACGGCAAGAAGCGCGCGTTGCGGCCGGCAGAGATGCCAGAACCGGAATTGCGCGATGACGAGGTCTTGATCCAGGTCCATGCCGCCGGCGTGAACCTGCTGGACGCGAAGATCCGCGACGGGGAGTTCAAGCTCATCCTGCCCTATCGCCTGCCCCTCGTGCTGGGCCACGACGTGGCCGGCGTCGTCGCGAAGGTCGGACCGCGCGTGCGGCTGTTCAAGCCGGGGGACGAGGTCTATGCCAGGCCTGACGATTTCCGCATCGGCAGCTTCGCCGAGTACATCGCGGTCAAGGAAGCGTCCCTGGCCATCAAGCCCGCGGCGCTGACCATGGAAGAAGCCGCCTCGATCCCGCTGGTGGGCCTGACGGCGTGGCAAGCGCTGATCGAAACGGCGAATCTGAAGCGTGGGCAGAAGGTCTTCATTCAGGCCGGGTCCGGCGGTGTCGGAACGTTTGCGATTCAGTTGGCGAAACACCTGGGAGCCACGGTCGCCACCACCACGAGCAGCGCCAACATCGACCTGGTGAAGCGCCTCGGAGCCGACATCGTCATCGACTACAGACAGGACGACTTCGAGAAGGTGCTGCAGAACTACGACGTGGTCCTGCACAGCCAGGATGCGGCGGCGCTGGAGAAATCCCTGCGCGTGCTGAAACCCGGCGGGACGCTGGTCTCCATTTCCGGCCCACCTGATCCGCGATTCGTGAACCGAATCGGCGCCCCGTGGTTCGTGAAGCTCATCGTCCGCCTGCTGAGCTCCGGCATCAGAAGGAGGGCGACCCGTCGTGACGTGAGGTACTCGTTCCTCTTCATGCATGCCAGCGGACACCCGCTGCGGGAGATCACCTCGCTCATCGATGCCGGCGCCATACGCGCCGTCGTGGATCGGGTCTTTCCGTTTGAATCGACGAACGAAGCCCTGTCCTATGTCGAGACAGGGCGCGCGAAGGGCAAGGTCGTCATCAAGGTGCGATAGCCGCCGATGCGGCCCTGCGCCGGCGCGGTGCCGCGGTCCGCGCTGGCGCCGGCTTGCGACCGCCGGCATACAGCCGCGTCAGCCGTTGCGCCGTCAGCCGCATGCGCGCGCGCAGCGTGGCCGGCTCCAGCGCCTCGACATCGGCGCCGAGATTGATCAGCTGGTCGGCGGCGTGCTCGACCGACTCGATCGGCACCGTCACGCGGACCCAGCCGCCGCGGTCTTTCGCGAGCGTCTTGTCGACCGCGTCGGCGACCGCACTGCTGATCTGCCGCAGCAGGCGCGCGCCGCGCGGCGAGACGCGCAGCACCGCGGTCGCGCGGTAGATGCCGGTCTCGAAGCGACGCGTCGATTCCTGCCAGTACGCCGCCAGGTCGAAGTCGCGCGGCGGCGTGAAGCGCTGCGCCAACGCGCGCAGCGCGTGGATGCCGGTCAGTCGGTAGGTGCGCGGCTCGGCGCCCTTGCCGGCGCGCGCCGCCATGTACCAGACGCCCGCCTTCAGCACGAGCCCGAGCGGCTCGACCTCGCGTTCGCGCACGCCGTTCCAGCTCTCGTAGTGAATCTGCAGACGGCGCTCGTGCCACACCGCGTCGGCCACTGCGCCGAGGTGCTCGGTGCGCGCCGCAGCGCGGAACCAGTCGACCGCGTCGAGGTGGAAGCGCGCGCTCAAGTGTTGCGCGTCGGCCTGCCATTCGGGCGGCAGCGTCGCGAGCACCTTCAGCCGCGCCGACGCGACCGCTTCGCCCAGGCCGAGCTCGGCGGCCGGGCCGGCCAGGCCCGAGAGAAACAGCGCGCGCGATTCGGGCGCGGTCAGCCCGGTCAGCCGCGTGCGCCAGCCTTCCTGCAACTGGAAGCCCCCGCTGCGCCCGCGATCGGCCCAGACCGGCACGCCGGCGGCGCTGAGTTCGTCGATGTCGCGGTGGATCGTGCGCACCGAGACCTCGAGCTCGCGCGCCAGTGCCGACGCGCTCAGGCGGCCGCGCGCCTGCAGCAGCATCAGGATCGACAACAGGCGGCTCGCGTGCATCGCAGCAGTCTCGCAGAAATACATGACGTGGGTTGGCATGTATCGCGGCGCAGCATCAGCGCATCGTCACTTCGCGCCGCGTCATGCCATTGCTCACCGTACCCCCGAACGGAATCGTCGAACTGCGTCAGTACACGCTGCACCCGGGCCGCCGCGACGCGCTGATCGCGCTCTTCGAGCGCGAGTTCGTCGAGACGCAGGAGGCCGTCGGCATCACGCTGCTCGGCCAGTTCCGCGACCTCGACGATCCCGACCGCTTCGTCTGGCTGCGCGCGTTCGCCGACATGCCGACGCGTGCCCGCGCGCTCGCGGCGTTCTACGACGGCCCCGCCTGGCGCGCGCATCGCGACGCGGCGAATGCGACGATGCAGGACTCCGACAACGTGCTGCTGCTGCGGCCCGCCACGCGCGAGGCCGCGATGCCGATCGACCGTTGGCAGCGCGACGCCGGCACGCCGCGCGACGGCGCGGTGCTCGCCGCCATCGTCGCGCTGGCCGCGCCGGCGAGTGCGGCGCTGATCGCCGCACTCGACGCGGTGCTGGCGCCGACCTTCGTGCAGGCTCCCGGCGAGGTCGTCGCACGCTACGCGACCGAGGCCGCCGCCAACACCTTCGCGCGCCTGCCGGTGCGCGACGGCGAGTCGGTCGTCGTCTGGCTCGCACGCTTCGGCGCCAGCGCCGGCTGCAGCCGCGCTACCGACGCGCTGGCGCACGCGTCGGACCGGCTCGCCGGCGCGGCAGCCGACGCCGGCAACCGGCTCGTCGCGCCGAACATCCAGCTGCTGCGGCTCGCGCCGACAGAGCGTTCACGTTTCTGACCCGAAAGGAGATCTTCATGAGCAGTTCACAGCCCCGATTCGTCGGCCGCCCGCACGACTTCAACTTCCTGTGCGGCGACTGGCGACTGACGAACCGCCGCCTGCGCCAGCGCCTGGCCGGTTGCGACGACTGGGACGAGTTCCCCGCGACGCTGCACGCCAGCGTGATGCTCGACGGCGCCGTCAGCGTCGACGAGACGCACTTCCCGACCCGAGGCTTCTCGGGCATGACGCTGCGCTCGCTCGATCGCGAGGCGCAGCAGTGGGCGATCTACTGGATCAACAGCGCGAGCGGGCAGCTGTGCCCGCCGGTGCGCGGCGGCTTCGACGCCGACGGCGGCGAGCGCGGCGAATTCTTCGGCGACGACACCGACGCCGGCCGCGCGGTGCGCGTGCGCTTCATCTGGACCCGCCTCGGCGCCGATGCGGCGCGCTGGGAGCAGGCCTTCGCGCTCGATGGCGGCGCATGGGAAACGAACTGGGTGATGGAGATGCGCCGCACATCGCCGGCCCCCACCGAACAGGCAAGCAAGGAGCTCGCATGAACAACACGATCCACGAACTGGTCGAACGCTACATCGCGGTCTGGAACGAACCCGATGCGCAGGCGCGGCGCGCGCAGATCGAAAGGCTCTGGCCGGCCGATGGTGCGCACTTCACGCCGTCGACGGCGGTGCACGGGCACGCCGCGCTCGAACAGCGCGTGACGACGGCGTGGCAGAAGTGGGTGCGCGACACCGGCCACCGATTTCGCGGCTGCGGCGATGCCGACAGCCACCACGGCGGCGTCAAGTTTCACTGGGAGATGGTCACGGCCGCCGGCGAGGTCTCGTCGCTCGGCTTCGACTTTCTGATGCTCGACGCCGAGGGCCGCATCGCGAGCGACCACCAGTTTCTCGAACCGGCGGCGCCGCGCCGCTGAGCCCTACTGCGAGACGCCCAGGGTCACCATCAGCTTCAGGTACTCGAGCCGCGCGTGCAGCTCGGTGAGCTCGCGTCGCAGCCGAAGCCAGTTGCGGACCTGCTCGTCATCGACGGCTGCGGCGCGCGGCGCGGGGATGGGCTGAGGGCGGGGCGAGGGGGTGGTGTTCATGCGACACGTCCGAGAGTTCGGCATGCATCGCATCGTCGTGAACGCGGGGCCGCAGGTCAACCCCGCGTTCGGGTGCGCGGGGCGCCGCGGCGATCAGGAGCGAACGCGGGCACTCTTCGATTCGGCGGGCATGCGGCGCGCGACACGGGTGCCGTCTTCGCCGACCGCACTGCCGACCACGAAGGCATGCGGTTCGCTCCAGGCGCTGGAGGTCTTGCCGAAGACGAGGTCGGTCGTGCGGATGCGGCCTTCGGTCAGTTGCACATAGCCTTGCGGCAGGTTCGGGTGATCTTGTCCGGTCATGGGAGATTTCGAGTGGAGGAACCCTCGATTGTCCAACACATCGGAACGGGGCCAGTGACGGCGTGTGAACCGCCGTCGATCAGCAGCGTGCCCGGCAGGCATGCCGTCATTCGACCTGCGGCGTGATGCATGATTCTGCTTGGATTCCGGACCCTGCATCGGAGCGGACGGCAACGCGATGAACGACGACAGCAACCTCGTGATCCTCGGCGGCACCGGCTTCGTCGGCCGCAGCTTGTGCGGCCTGCTGGTCGAGCGCTCGGGCGGCGGCAGCGCGCAGCTCGTCGTGCCGAGCCGCGCGCCGGCGCGCGCGAAGCACCTGCGGCTGCTGCCGACCTTGCGCGTCGTCGACGCCGACGTCCACGACGAGGCCCAGCTGACCGCGCTGCTGCGCGGGCGCGACGCGGTCGTCAACCTGGTCGCGATCCTGCATGGCAGTGCCGCGGCCTTCGAGCGCACGCATGTCGAACTGCCGCGCACGCTCGCGCGGGCCTGCGCAGCGGCCGGCGTGCGGCGTGTCGTGCATGTCAGCGCGCTCGGCGTCGCCCCGGACGCACCGAGCCGCTACCTGCGCACCAAGGCCGCGGGCGAAGCGGTGCTGCAGGGCGCGGGTCTCGATCTGACGATCCTGCGGCCTTCGGTGATGTTCGGCGCACACGACCGCTTCCTGAACCTGTTCGCCCGGCTGCAGAAGTGGTTGCCGCTGATGCCGCTCGCGGGTGCCAGTTCGCGCTTCCAGCCGGTGTGGGTGCAGGATGTGGCGGCCGCCCTCGTGCGCTGCCTCGACGACGATGCGACGATCGGCCAGACCTACGAGCTGGCCGGCCCGCAGGTCTTCACGCTGAAGGCGCTGGTGCAGGCGGCCGGCCGCTACGCCGGCCACCCGCGGCCGGTGCTCGCGCTGCCCGATGCACTCGGCACGCTGCAGGCCCTGGCGCTGGAGATGCTGCCGGGCACGCCGCTGATGTCGCGCGACAACCTCGCGTCGATGCGCGTGCCTAACGTCGCGAGCGGCCGGCTGCCGGGCCTCGCGCAACTCGGCATCGAGCCGGCGCCGCTCGACAGCGTCGCGCCCGCTTACCTCGCGCCGGGGCGCGGCGTCGCACGGCTCGACCGCTGGCGCGCGCGACGCGGGCGCTGACGGCGCGGGCGCGGCGCGTGTCGCGCCGCTACTTCTGCCGCCACTCGGCGCGCCAGAGTCGCTCGAGGCGCGGCGCGAGCCCGGGGCCGGGCGCGCCGACCAGCGTCTTCACGCGCTTTTGCGCGATCACGCCGAGCACGCGCTGTTGTGGGGCCGAGTACAGGAAGACCGCGCTGTGGTCGTAGCAGTCGTGCGGCTTGCAGACCGCGATCACGACGTAGCGCGTGCCGCCGAACGCCTGCTCGCGCGTCGGCGGCGCCGGGCCCTCCAGACGCGCGAGCCAGCGCTCGCTGGCCTGCGCACCGATCGCGCGCAGGTAGAGACGCTCGAAGGCCGGATCGGCGCGCAGCGTCGCGATGTCCGGCACCGCGGCGGCTGTGGACGTCGCGGCGTCGGGCGGCGGCGCCTGCGTCGGCGCGGCGGCCTTGTCGGTGGCGTCGGCCGGCTCGCAGCGCCGGTACTTGCGCGCCATCAGCGCCTTGCCGAGCGCCGCGGTGACCGGCGCATCGCCGTCGAGCAGGATGTACGGGCCGGTCGTATCCGCATAGGCCATGAAGATCAGCTGCGGGCCGCCGCGCACCTCGCCGATCAGCGCGACGCGGAAGTTCTTCGGCGGCGCGTTGCGGCCAAAGAAGCCGTAGTCGCCGAGCGGCTTGCGGCCGGTGATGCGCTGGCCGTTCTGCTCGACCCGCAGCGCCTCGGCGTCGACGCGCAAGCGCGGTGCGGCAGGGTTCGCGCAATCGGCCGCGTAGCTGCCGCCGAACTCGCGCAGCGCCCGTGCATCGAGGCCGCCCTGCGCACGGGCGGGCGACGCGGCCAGCGGCAACAGCAGGCCGATCGCGAGCGCCGCGCGAAGGCGCATCGGGCCCGGTTCGCGCATCATCATCGGCCCCTCGGTGGACGTGGCGATGTGGCGAGCGTAGTGGAAAAATCTGCGCGCCGCGCTACGCTGCAGGCGTTCGATAATGCATCGCCCCGTCGCCGTTCTCCACCCACGAGCCGCCCCCTTTTCTCGCCGAATCGAGCCGCCATGATCGAACGTGTGTTCGCCGCGATCGTCTTCGCGTTCTGCATCGTGATGCTGCTGCGGCTGGTCGTCAGTGCGCCGCGGCGCTACCGGTTCGACGCGTTCGTGCAGCGCACGCTGCGGCGGTTGCGTCGCGCCGGGCTGGCGGTCTGGCATTGGCGCGATGCGCGCCGCGATGCGCAGCGCGCACGCAAGCTCGCCGACGAAGCGATCAAGCGGGCGCGCGACCATGGCGCCTGGGACGGCAACGTCTACACGCCGAAGTCCTTCCGCAAACCGCCGCACGACAAGATGCACTGAGGCCGGCAGCGGTCCGATCTAGTGGTAAACCAGCTGCGAGAATTGGTGTACCACTTTTAGACTGGCAGGCCACACCGTGCCGCCATGTCTTCGATCGCCAGCCTCCCACCCGCCCCTGCATCCGCAGCCGCCGAGTCCTTCGGCGATCGCTCGTACCAGAGACTCGCCGCCCGAATCACCGTGCTGATCCGCGAAGGTGAGTTCGAAGTTGGCGCACGCCTTCCATCTGAGCGTTCTCTGGCTGAGCAATTCGATGTCAGTCGCACGCAGGTTCGCGAGGCCATCATCGTGCTCGAGCTTCAGGGGGCGGTCGAGGTGCGCGGTGGCTCCGGCATCTACGTCTGCGCGGCGCCGGCCGCCTCGATGCGGTCGACCACTTTCATGCCGCCGAGCGGGCCCGGCCCGTTCGAGCTGCTGCGGGCGCGCTGCCTGATCGAATCCGAGATCGCCTCGGTCGCGGCCGAGAACCGCAAGGACACCGACCTCGATCGCATCTTCGCGGCGCTCGTCGCGATGCGCGAGCAGATGCACGACAAGGCCGCGAACGAGGCCGCCGACCGGCGCTTTCACCTGCGCATCGCCGAGTCGACCGGCAACAGCGTGCTGCTGCAGATGGTGACCGCGCTGTGGGACCACACGAAGGCGCCGATCTGGTCGCAGATGGAAAGCCACTTCCACACGCCCGAGCTGCGCCGCGCGTCGCAGGACGACCACCAGCGCATCTTCAGCGCACTGCTCGAACGCAATGCCGAGGCCGCACGCGCCGCGATGCGCGCCCACATCGAGCGCGTGATCGGCGAATTTGCCCAAGCCTGGCGCTGACGAACCCGCACGGAACCCGCATGAAAATCACCCACGCCAAAGTCATCGTCTGCAGCCCCGGCCGCAACTTCGCGACCTTGAAGATCGAGACCGACGAAGGCCTGACCGGGATCGGCGACGCGACCCTGAACGGCCGCGAGCTCGCGGTCGCGGCCTACCTGACCGAGCACGTGATCCCGTGCCTGATCGGGCGCGACGCGCACCAGATCGAAGACATCTGGCAGTACCTCTACAAGGGTGCCTACTGGCGCCGCGGGCCGGTCACGATGAGCGCGATCGCGGCCGTCGACACGGCACTGTGGGACATCAAGGCGAAGGCCGCGAACCTGCCGCTCTATCAGCTGCTCGGCGGCAAGAGCCGCAGCGGCGTGATGGTCTACGGCCACGCGAACGGCAGCGACATCGCGCACACCGTCGACGAGGTGCTGCGCTACCGCGATGCCGGCTACAAGGCAATCCGCGCGCAAAGCGGCGTGCCGGGGCTCGAGAAGGTCTACGGCGTCGGCCGCGGCTCGATGTTCTACGAGCCGGCCGACGCCGACCTGCCGAGCGAGCACGACTGGTCGACCGCCAAGTACCTGAACCACACGCCGAAGCTGTTCGAGGCGGTTCGCGACGCCGTCGGCCCCGACGTGCACCTGCTGCACGACGTGCACCACCGCCTGACGCCGATCGAGGCCGGGCGCCTGGGCAAGTCGCTAGAACCGTTCGACCTGTTCTGGATGGAAGACGCGACGCCGGCCGAGGACCAGAACGCGTTCAGGCTGATCCGCCAGCACACGACGACGACGCCGCTCGCCGTCGGCGAGGTCTTCAACACGATCTGGGACTGCAAGGCGCTGATCGAGAACCAGCTGATCGACTACATCCGCGCGACCGTCGTGCACGCCGGCGGCATCACGCACCTGCGCCGCATCGCCGATCTGGCCGCGCTGTACCAGGTGCGCACCGGCTGCCACGGCGCGACCGATCTGTCGCCGGTGTGCATGGGCGCGGCGCTGCATTTCGATCTGTGGGTGCCAAACTTCGGCATCCAGGAGTACATGCGCCACACCGACGAGACCGACGCGGTGTTCCCGCACGCCTACACCTTCGCCGACGGCATGCTGTACCCGGGCGACGTGCCCGGCCACGGCGTCGAGATCGACGAAGCGCTGGCCGCGAAGTACCCGTACCAGCGCGCCTACCTGCCGGTGAACCGGCTGCAGCACGACGGCACGCTCTGGAACTGGTGAGCCGGATGCAGCGCCTGCACCCCGACCGCCTCGCGGCGCTCGCCGACGATGTCGCGCGCCCGCGCTACGAGCGCAGTGCGCTGCGCGCCGGCATCGTGCACCTGGGTGTCGGCGCGTTCCAGCGCGCGCACCTTGCGGCCGTCAACGAGGCGGCGCTGCACGCCAGCGGCGATCTGCGCTGGGGGACCGTCGGCGTCTCGCTGCGCCAGCCCGACACGCGCGCGGCTCTCGCGCCGCAGGCCGGCCTGTACACGCTCGCGTTGCGCGATGCGGGTGCCGACGGACGGCCACGCGAATCGCTGCAGGTCATCGGCAACCTGCTCGACGTGCTGGTCGCACCCGACGACCCGGCCGCGGTGCTGGCGCGCCTCGCGCACGACGACACCCGCATCGTCAGCCTGACGGTCACCGAGAAGGGCTACCACCGCGACCCCGCCGGCGGCACCCTGAACCTCGTCGACGCCGACCTCGCACACGCCGACGCGCCGCGCACCGCGCTCGGCTTCATCGTTCATGCGATGCAGCGCCGGTGTCAGCGCGGCGCCGCGCCGGTCACGCTGCTGTCGTGCGACAACCTGCCGGCCAACGGCGACACGCTGCGCGGCCTGGTGCTCGCGTTCGCCGCACGGATCGATGCCGGCCTGCACGACTGGATCGCCGCGCACTGCACGTTCCCGAACGCGATGGTCGACCGCATCGTGCCGCGCACGACCGACGCCGACCGCGCCGCGGTCTCGTCGCGCCTCGGGCTGCTCGATGCGTGGCCGGTGGTCGGCGAGCCGTTTCTCGAGTGGGTCGTCGAAGACCGCTTCGCGAACGGCCGGCCCGCGTGGGAGCACGGCGGCGCGCGCTTCGTCGCGCACGCCGAGCCCTTCGAGCGGCTGAAGCTGCGCATGGTCAACGGCAGCCACACCGCGCTGGCCTGCCTGGGCGCGGTCGCCGGCTGGCGCAGCGTCGACGGCGCGCTCGCGGTGCCGGCGCTGCGGCGCTTCATCGATCGGCTGATGCGCGACGAGGTCGCGCCGACGCTGCCCGCGTTGCCCGGTCTCGACCTCGACGGCTACCGCGCGCGCCTGTTGCAGCGCTTCGCGAACCCGGCGCTGCAGCACCAGACGCAGCAGATCGCGATGGACGGCTCGCAGAAGCTGCCGCAGCGGCTGCTCGGCACCGTGCGCGACCGGCTCGCGGCGAACGCATCGATCGAGCTGCTCGCGCTCGCGGTCGCCGGCTGGATGCACTACCTGCGCGGCGTCGAAGAGTCCGGCACGCGCTACGCGATCCACGACCCGCTGGCCGACGCGCTCGCCGCGCAGCTCGCACGGGCCGACGCCTGCGGGTCGGTGCCCGACGGCGTCGCGCGCTTCACGGCCTTCGCACCGGTATTCGGCACGCTGGGGCAGGAGCCGGGTTTCGTCAGCGCGGTCGCGCAGCAGCTCGCGTCACTGCGGCAGCGCGGCGTGCTCGCGACGCTCGAAGGCCTCGGCTGACCCCGCCCCGAGCCCTCGGCGTTGCGCCCCGAGCCCCTCTTCGATCGCGTTCGCGCGCCGCCTACCTGAACAGCAGGTGCGGCAGCCACAGCGACAGCGGCGGCCAGAACGTGACGACGACGAGGAAGGCGACCATCGTCAGCAGCCACGGGCCGACCGCGACCGTGAGCTCGGTGATGCCCATCTTCGTGATGCCCGAGGCCACGTACAGGTTCAGCCCCACCGGCGGATGGCACAGGCCGACCTCCATGTTGACCGCCATCAGGATGCCGAAGTGGATCGGATCGACGCCGAGCTTGATGGCCACCGGGAACAAGATGGGCGCCATGATCAGCACGATCGCGGCCGGGTCCATGAAATTACCGGCGGCGAGCAGGATCACATTGACCAACAGCAGGAAGGCGACGAGGCCGAAGCCCTGGCTCGTCATCCATGCGGCCATCGCCTGCGGGATCTGCTCGGAGGTCATCAGGAAGCTGAACAGCACCGCGTTGGTGATGATGTACAGCAGCATCGAGCTCATCGCCGCGGCGCTGCGCAGCGACCGGGGCACATCGCTGAGCTTCAGGTCCTTGTAGACGAAGACCGAGATGAAGAACGCGTAGACGGCGGCGACCGCCGCGGCTTCGGTCGGCGTGAACACGCCGCTGTAGATGCCGCCGATCACGACCACGATCAGCAGCAGACCCCACAGGCTCTCGCGAAACGCGCGCCAGCGCTCCAGCCAGGTTGCCCTCTGCATGCGCGGGTAGTCGAACTTCTTGGCGCGCCACCACGTCGTCAGGCCGAGCAGGAACGACAGGCACAGCCCCGGCAGGATGCCGGCGAGGAACAGGGCGCCGACCGACGCCGAGCCGACCTGCTCGCCGTGCGGGCCCGTGACGTTCATGCCGGCGGTCGCAATCGAATAGATCACGAGGTTGATCGACGGGGGGAACAGAATCCCCAGAGCCCCCGAAGTGGTGATCACCCCGGCGCCGAACCGCTTCGGGTAGCCGGCCTTGACCATCGCCGGCAACATGATCGAGCCGACCGCGACGACGGTCGCGACCGACGAGCCGGAGATCGCCGCGAACAGCGCGCAGGCCATCACGCCGGCCAGCCCCATGCCGCCGTACCAGTGGCCGATCATCGCGGTGCAGAAGTTGATCATCCGCCGCGCGACACCGCCGTGCGTCAGGAAGTTGCCGGCCAGGATGAAGAACGGGATCGCCATGATCTCGAACTTGTCGATGCCGGTGAACAGCTTCAGCGCCACCGACTCGATCGGCACCTCGGTCATCGTGAACAGGAAGGTCAGCACCGTCAGGCCGAGCGAGATCGAGATCGGCATGCCGGTGAGCATCAGCGCCAGCAGCAGGATGAAGATGATCGCGGTGTTCATCGTTTTTCTCCTTGCGCGGCCGCAGCGGTCGGGCCGTGGGCGATCAGTTCGGTCTCGTCGAGTTCGTCGACGCCTTCCACGTGGCCATGGTCGTGATGCGGTACCTCACCGGTCCTGGCAAAGCCCCAGGCCACTTGCAGGAAGCGGAAGCACATCAGGTACGAGCCCAGCGGCACGCACGAGTACACGATCCAGGTCTGGATCTCGAGGTCGGGCGAGGTCGGACCCTCGGGCACGTCGCCCACGTCCATGCCCAGCAGTGTGTGCATCAGGGCGTGATGGAAGCCGTTCTCCCAGACGAAGCGCGCACCCAGGGTGCCGACGATGCCGGTGAACAGCGCACCGGCGAGCAGACCGAACATGATCAGGTAGCGCGCCTTCGACTTGGGCAGCGCGCGCACCAGCACGTCGACGCCGACGTGGGTGCCGGCGCGCACGCCGTAGGCCGCGCCGAACTTGGCCATCCACACGAACATGTAGATGCACAGCTCCTGCGCCCAGCTGACGTTGATCCGGACGGCATAGTCCTGCAGGTACGGGACGCCGGACGCGAAGCGGTGCACCACGGCCAGGAAGATCACGAACGTGGCGGCACCGATCAGGAAGGTGATGAGCCATTCCTCCAGGTGGTCGAGGATGCGATTGAACACGGCGGTCTCCGGTCGGTGGGCAGCAGCAAGAATCCGGCGCGGGCGCCTACTTGGGCGCGACGAACCCGGCCGCCTTGTAGACAGCGTCGATCGTCGGCTTGCCGACGCGCGCTTCCATCTCCTTGTGGACCGGCATCAGCGCCTTCTTCCACTCGTTGGTCTCGTCCGGCGTCAGCGTGTAGATCGTGCTCTTGCCGCTGGCCTTGATCTTGTCGAGCGAGATCGTGTTCTCGGTCGCGGCGATCGCGTTGGCGTAGGTCGTCGCGTCCTTCATCGCGCCTTCGAGCGTGGTGCG
>NZ_JBFUKR010000040.1:0-40995 GCF_056400745.1 Rhizobacter sp. P5_A1 | reverse complement strand
ACGCTCTGCGGCAGCCCGGCCTTGATCACGGTCTGGCGCGCCGGGTTCTGGCCCGAGCCGGCGGTCAGCACCTGGCCCAGGATCAGTTCGTTGATCTGGTCGGGGCTGAGGTTCGCGCGGCGCAGCAGGTCGGCGACGACGGCCGCGCCGAGCTCGGGCGCCGGCGTCTTGGCCAGCGTGCCGCCGAACTTGCCAACAGCAGTGCGGGCGGCGGCGACGATCACGATATCGGTGGTCATGGGATTCTCCAGAGGTTGCGATGAAAGAGGTGTCGAAGGCGCGGGCGCGGCTCGGCGTCAGACGGCCTTCTGCTTCACGTAGCGGCCGGGTGCCGCCTCGATGGTCTTGTGCCGGCGGTCGCCGTAGGTCTTCGGCGCCGCGATCTGCTTGCCGGCGTGGCCCTTGAGCCAGGCGGTCCAGTCGGTCCACCAGCTGCCGGGGTGTTCGGTCGCCTTCGCGAGCCAGTCCTGCGCGTCATCGGGCAGCGCCGCGCCGGCGCCGATCCAGTGGCTGCGCTTGCGCTTGGCCGGCGGGTTGATCACCCCGGCGATGTGGCCCGAAGCGCCGAGCACGAACCGGGTCTTGCCACCCAGCACCTGCGTGTTCCGGTAAGCGCCGTCCCAGGGCACGATGTGGTCCTCGCGCGAAGCGTAGACGTACGCCGGCACGGCGATCCGGCCGAGATCGACCTTCTCGCCGCAGACCGTCAGCTTGCCCGGCTTCACGAGGTTGTTCTCGAGGTAGGTGTGGCGCAGGTACCAGCAGTACATCGGCCCCGGCAGGTTCGTGCCGTCGCTGTTCCAGTACAGCAGGTCGAACGGCGGCGGCGTCTCGCCTTTCAGGTAGTTGCCGACGACGTAGTTCCAGACCAGGTCGTTCGGGCGCAGGAAGCTGAAGGTCGTTGCGAGTTCCTGGCCTTTCAACAGGCTGCCGCCGCCGGGGCTGTTCGCGCCGAGCGTCATCTCGCGCATCTGCACCATCGCCTCGTCGATGAAGAGATCGAGCACGCCGGTGTTCTTGAAATCGAGAAAGGTCGTCAGCAGCGTCAGGCTCGCGGCCGGCTTCTCGCCGCGCGCCGCGAGCACCGCGAGCGCGGTCGCGAGGATCGTGCCGCCGACGCAGAAGCCCAAAGTGTTGATCTGTTCGCTGCCCGAGATCTCCTGCACCAGACCGATCGCACGGATCACGGCGTCTTCGATGTACTGGTCCCAGGTGAAGTTCTTGATGCTCTCGTCGGCATTGCGCCAGCTGACGACGAACACGCGGTGGCCTTGCTCGACCGTGTAGCGGATCAGCGAGTTCTCGGGCTGCAGATCGAGGATGTAGTACTTGTTGATGCACGGCGGGACGAACAGGATCGGGCGCTCGAACACTTTCGCCGTCAGCGGCTTGTATTCGATCAGCTGGAACAGCTCGTTCTCGAACACGATCGCACCCTCGGTCGTCGCGACGTTGCGGCCGATCTCGAACAGGCTCTCGTCGGTCTGCGAGACATGCCCCTGGCGCACATCGTCGAGCAGGTGCTTCATGCCGAGCGCGATGCTCTCGCCATGCGTCTCGAGCGCCTTGCGCTGCGCCTCGGGGTTGAGCGCGAGGTAGTTGCTCGGCGCAGCGGCGTCGATCCATTGCTGCACGGCGAAGCGGATGCGCTGACGCGTCTTCTCGTCCCCCTGCAGGCAGTCGGCCATCTGCATCAGCGCACGCGCGTTCAGCAGGTACATCTGCGCGGTGTAGGTGGCGGCCGGGCTGCTGGCCCAGTCCTGCGCGGCGAAGCGGCGATCGGTCGGCGCCGGCGCGGCGGACTGCAGGGTCTGGTTCCAGAGCTCGGTGGCCTGCTTCATGTAGGCGCCCTGCAGTTCGGCCATCGCCGGCATCGGCAGGCTCAGTCCCGACATCGACTTCCAGATCTCGCCGAAGGTCGCGCTCATCGCCTGGGCGTTGGCGCTCAGGTCCGACGCGGCCGCAGCGCCCGCAGCGGCCGCAAAATTGGGTTGGCTCTTCATCTGTCTCCTGGGCGGTTCGGGGCGGTCTGGCGCGGCGCTTTCCGGACTCGTTTTACGTCACTCCGGGGCCTTTGTACAAGCGCAGGCTATCCCTATTCTCGTGTCGCATTATGACTTTTGATTTCACGATAAGACAGCACCGGGTGGCGGCCTGATGGTACTGATCGCCATCGCGTGGATTTATGTCGTGCTGATGGTCGCGGTCGTCGAAGCGACGAGCCCGCAGGGCACGCTGCTCGGCGCCTTCTTCACGCTGCTGCTGTATGGCGTGCTGCCGCTGTCGATCGTGACCTACCTGTTCCTGGCCCCGGCGCGCAGGCGGTCGCGGCGTGCGGCGCCGGCCGGGTCAAGCGAGCCGGTTCTGCCGGATCCAGACGGCAGCGGCCATCCGCCCAGTGACGCGATCGCGCCGGAACGAAAAGAACCGTGAAGGCTCGGAGACGGTGCACCAGCGGCCGCCGCTGATCCCGCCCACGCCAGCGGCTTGCAGGCGCTCGCGCGCGAGCATCGGCAGATCGGCGAGCCACTTGCCGGGCTGCGTCGCCGCAACGAAACGCGCCGACGAAGTCCCTGGCCGCGGCGCGACACCGAAGGCTTCGAGCACGTCCGGACCGACCTCGAACCGCGTCGGTCCGATGCATGCGCCGAGCCAGGCATGAACCTCGCTGGGCGCGCACTGCGCGGCCGCGCAGACCTGCGCGAGCGTCGCCTCGAGCACGCCGGCCGCCAGGCCGCGCCAGCCCGCATGCGCGGCACCCACCGCGCGCCCGCCCGCCGCTGCGAACAACACCGGCAGGCAGTCCGCAACCTGCACGGTGCAGGCCATGCCCGGCTCGGTCGTGACGCTGCCGTCGGCCTCGTGCGGCACCGCGCCGGGCTGTGCATCGAGCGCCGTCAAGCGCACGACCGCCGCGCCGTGCACCTGGTTCAGGAACACCGGCGTCGCGTCGATCGCCTGCGCGAACAGGCGCTGGTTGTGCACGACGGCCAACGGATCGTCGCCGACCGCGGCGCGCAGATTGAGGCTGTCGAACGGCGCCGCGCCGACGCCGCCGCGGCGCGTCGTCATCAGCGCGCCGATGCGCCGGTCAACCCGCCACTCCGGCACCAGCCAGTCCGGATGCCCCATCAGCCGCCCGCTTCGGGATAGGCCGACGGCTGCGTCTTCGCGAACGCATCGAGCCGCATGCATTCGTCGAACACGCGCATCACGGTCGGCACATGGTCGAGCCGGCACGCGTAGCGCTGCGCATTGAAGATCTGCGGCACCAGCGTGCAGTCGGCCAGCGTCGGCGTGTCGCCGTGGCAGAAGCGGCCGGTGCGCGCATCGCCGGCGAGCCGGCGCTCGACGACCTCCAGCCCGGTCTCGACCCAATGCTGGTACCAGCGGGTCTTGTCGTCGTCGCTCAGCTTCATCTCGCGCACGAGGTAGCGCAGCACGCGCAGGTTGTCGAGCGGGTGGATCTCGCAGCCGATGTCCTGCGCGAGCGAGCGGATGCGCGCGCGGTCGAACGCATCGCCCGGCAGCAGGCTCGGTTCGGGGTAGGCCTCGTCGAGATACTCGATGATCGCCATCGATTGCGTCAGCGCCTCGTCGCCGACCTTCAGCAGCGGCACCAGGCCGGCCGGCGCGATCGCGGTGTAGCGCTCGCTGTTCTGCTCGTGCTTCAGCAAGTGGATCGGCACCAACTCGCAGTCCAGCCCCTTCAGCGCCAGCGCGATGCGCACGCGGTACGAGGCCGACGAGCGAAAGTAGTGGTACAGCTGCATGCGAATCAGCTCGCGATCACCTTGACTTCGAGCGTGCCGACGCCTTCGACGCGCCCGCTCAGCGTATCGCCGACCTCGACCGCTGCAACGCCCTCGGGCGTGCCGGTGAAGATCAGGTCGCCGGGCTGCAGTTCCCAGGCCTTCGACAGGTGCTCGATGATCTCGGGGACGCTCCAGATCAGCTTGCCCAGCGTGCTGGCCTGGCGCGGCCGGCCGTTGACCTCGAGCGCGATCCTCGTATCGGCATTCAGGCTGCACTCTTCGGCGCGCCGGATCGGGCCGATCGGCGCCGATTCGTCGAAGCCCTTGCCGATGCACCAGGGGCGGCCGAGCTTCTTCGCGTCGTTCTGCAGGTCGCGGCGCGTCATGTCCAGGCCGACCGCGTAGCCCCACACGTGTGCCATCGCCTGCGCGGCGGGGATGTCGCGCCCGCCCTTGCCGATCGCGACGACCAGCTCGAGCTCGTGGTGCAGGCTCTTGCTGAGCGTCGGGTAGTGCATCTGTCCGACCATGCCCTCGGCGACCGGCAGCACCGCATCCGCCGGCTTCATGAAGAAGAACGGCGCCTCGCGACCGCTGTGGCCCATCTCGATCGCGTGTTCGACATAGTTGCGGCCGACGCAGTAGATGCGGTGCACCGGAAACAGCGCCGTCGCCGCGCCCCCCTGGACGGGAACGGCAGCGGTGGCGGGCGGCGTGAAAACAAAGGTCATGTCGGGAGTCCTGGTTGGGCTGAGGGGACCGGCGCAAACACGGTCGCGGGCAGCGTGGAATGATGCCATGCAGCGCTGCCTCGCGTCGCTGCCGCGCCGGGTCGCGCCGCTACACTCGCGCCCATGTTGATCCCGTACAGCATCAAGCACTGCAAGGTCTGCGGCGGCGCCACGGCCTACGCGGTGCCGGCCGACGACAACCGCGAACGCGCCACCTGCACGGTCTGCCACACGGTCCACTACGAGAACCCGCTGAACGTGGTCGGAACGGTGCCGGTGTGGGGCGAGCAGGTGCTGCTGTGCCGCCGCGCGATCGAGCCGCGCTACGGTCTGTGGACGCTACCGGCCGGCTTCATGGAGCTCGGCGAAACCGTCGAACAGGGTGCGGCGCGCGAGACCCTCGAGGAGGCCGGCGCGCACTTCGAGATGCAGGGCCTGTTCACCGTGCTCAGCGTCGTGCGGGTCGGCCAGGTGCACATGTACTTCCGCGCGCGGCTGCTCGACACCGAGTTCGCGCCCGGCACCGAGACGATCGAGGCCCGGCTGTTCCGCGAAGACGAGATCCCGTGGGACGAGCTCGCGTTCCGCACCGTGCGCGAGACCCTGAAGCACTTCTTCGCCGACCGGCGCGGGGGTCATTTCGACGTGCACTGCGCCGACATCGCCTGATGCGCCTGCCGCGGCCTACTTCTTGACCGGCGGCAGGTCGGTACACGCGCCTTCGAACGCTTCGGCGGCCAGGCCGATGCTCTCGCCGAGCGTCGGGTGCGGGTGGATCGTCTTGCCGATGTCGACCGCGTCGGCGCCCATCTCGATCGCCAGCGCGAGTTCGCCGATCATGTCGCCGGCGTGCGTGCCGACGATGCCGCCGCCGACGATCGCGTGCGTCGCCTCGTCGAACAGCAGCTTCGTGAAGCCTTCGTCGCGGCCATTCGCGATCGCCCGGCCCGAGGCGTTCCACGGGAACAGGCTCTTCTTGACCTTCATCCCCTTCGCCTTGGCCTCGTCCTCGGTCACGCCGACCCACGCGACCTCCGGGTCGGTGTAGGCGACGCTCGGGATCACGCGCGCATCGAACGCCGCCTTCGTGTCGCCGGCCGCGACCTCGGCCGCCACGTGACCTTCATGCGTCGCCTTGTGCGCGAGCATCGGCTGGCCGACGATGTCGCCGATCGCGAAGATGTGGGCGACGTTGGTGCGCATCTGGATGTCGACCGGGATGAAGCCGCGATCGGTGACCGCGACGCCGGCCTTGTCGGCGCCGATGCGCTTGCCGTTCGGCACCCGGCCGACCGCCTGCAGCACCATGTCGTAGAGCTGCTCCTTGACGCCGCCCGCGGGTCCGTCGACGCCCTCGAACTTGACGAGGATGCCGTCCTTCGTCGCCTCGGCGCCGACCGTCTTGGTCTTCAGCATGATGTTGTCGAAGCGCGGCGCGTTCATCTTCTGCCAGACCTTCACGAGGTCGCGGTCGGCGCCCTGCATCAGGCCATCGAGCATCTCGACGACGTCGAGCCGCGCACCGAGCGTCGAGTAGACCGTGCCCATCTCGAGCCCGATGATGCCGCCGCCGACCACCAGCATGCGCTTCGGGTTCTGGCGCAACTCGAGCGCGCCGGTCGACGTGACGATGCGCGGGTCGTCCTTCGGCAGGAACGGCAGCTTCACCGCCTCGGAGCCGGCCGCGATGATGGCCTGCTTGAACTTGATGGTCTGATTGCCACCGCTGGCGACGGCGACGCCGATGTGGAACGGGTCGAGGAATGCCGCCGTGCCCTGCACGACCGTGACCTTGCGCATCTTCGCCATCGCGGCGAGGCCGCCGGTCAGCTTGCCGACGACCTTCTCCTTGTGCGTCTTGAGCTTCGCGAGATCGATCGTCGGCGCCGCGAACGTGATGCCGTAGCCGTCGAAGTGCTTGACCTCGTCCATCACCGATGCGACGTGCAGCAAGGCCTTCGACGGGATGCAGCCGACGTTCAGGCAAACGCCGCCGAGCGTCGCGAAGCGCTCGATCATCACGACCTTCATGCCCAGATCGGCGGCGCGGAACGCGGCCGAGTAGCCGCCCGGGCCGGCGCCGAGCACGACCAGGTCGCATTCGAGATCGGCACCGCCGGCGTAGCTCGACGCGAGCGGCGCGGGTGCAGGCGCAGGTGCAGGTGAAGGGGCGGCGACGGCCGCCGGCGCCGGCGCAGCCGCCGCGCCTTCGGCCTCCAGCGACAAGATCACCGAACCTTCGTTGACCGTATCCCCGACCTTGACCCGCACCTCCTTCACGAGCCCCGCATGCGACGACGGGATCTCCATCGACGCCTTGTCGCTCTCGACCGTGATCAGCGATTGCTCCACCTTCACCGCATCGCCGGGCTTCACGAGCAGCTCGATGACCGCCACGTCCTTGAAATCGCCGATGTCCGGCACCTTGATCTCGATGAGGCTCATGCTCAGCCCTTCACTTTCAGTTTGATGGTGTGCACATGGAACGGCCCGCTGGAGTTCTTGTCGAACTCGCAGCCGGCGCGCACGCCGAGCTCGGCGACCTCGCGCGCGCTCTTCGCCTTGTCGAAGCCGGCATACATCGCGCCGAGCGCGAACGCGCGACCGGTGCCGATGCCCCAGAAGCGATCGAACTCGAACACCTCGCGGTACGAGTACACGCCGAAGATGCCGGCGTGGTTCGCGATCAACGCGGTGAACTGCGAGCTTTCGTACGGGTCGGCGTCTTCTTCCTTGGTGTTCAGGAAGAAGTTCTCCTTCAGCTTCGGGTGCAGCTTCAGGAAAGTGTCGAAGACCTCGTCGCGCGAATGCAGCTTCAGCTCGTCCGGCGGCAGCGCAGTCAGCGCGCGGCGCAGCACCGGAAAGTGCGCGGTCGTGCCGGCCATGCCGATCCACGAGTCGCCGACCTGGAACAGTTTCAGGTTCGCCTCGTAGCCATGGCCGAGACGCGTGTCACCGAACGTGACCAGCGTGTCGGCCGCGATGGCCACCGTGCCGCCCTTTCGGACCACCACGACGGTGGTCATCTCAGAGCAGCACGCGACGGAAGTCGCCGAGCACCTGGCCGAGATAGGCGTTGAAGCGCGCGGCCAGCGCGCCGTCGATCACGCGATGGTCGTACGACAGCGACAACGGCAGTTGCAGGCGCGGCACGAAGGCCTTGCCGTCCCAGACCGGCTGCATCGCGCTCTTCGACAGGCCCAGGATCGCGACCTCGGGCGCGTTGATGATCGGCGTGAAGTGCGTGCCGCCGATGCCGCCGAGCGAGCTGATCGAGAAGCAGCCGCCGGTCATGTCGGCCGGACCGAGCTTGCCGTCGCGCGCCTTCTTGGCGAGCTCGCCCATCTCGGCGCTGATCTGCAGCACGCCCTTCTTGTCGGCGTCCTTCAGCACCGGCACGACCAGGCCGTTCGGCGTGTCGGCCGCGAAGCCGATGTGGAAGTACTGCTTGTAGACGAGCTGATCGCCGTCGAGGCTGGCGTTGAACTCGGGGAACTTCTTCAGCGCCGAGACGACGGCCCGGATCACGAACGCGAGCATCGTGACCTTGACGCCCGACTTCTCGTTCTCCTTGTTGGTCGATACGCGGAACGCCTCGAGCTCGGTGATGTCGGCCACGTCGTTGTTCGTGACGTGCGGGATCATCACCCAGTTGCGATGCAGGTTCGCGCCGCTGAGCTTCTTGATGCGCGACAGGTCCTTGCGCTCGACCGCGCCGAACTTCGTGAAGTCGACCTTCGGCCACGGCAGCAGGCCCGGAATGCCGCCGCCCGCGGCGGCCGCAGCGGCCGGCGCAGCGGCTGCCTGCGCCTTGGTCTGCACGCTGCCGGCCATCACGCCCTTGACGAAGGCGTGCACATCGTCCTGCGTGATGCGGCCCTTCGGGCCGCTGCCCTTGATCTCCTCGAGCGGCGCGCCGAGTTCGCGCGCGAGCTTGCGGATCGACGGCGACGCATGCGGCAGCACGCCGCGCGTCGCGGTCGGCTCATGGGCCGGCAGTGCGGCGGTCGGCACCGGCTTGTCTGTCGCGGGCGCCGCGACGGGTGCCGCTGGTGGCGCCGGTGGCGCCGTCGTCGATGTCGCGGCCGCGGCCGCCGCCGCCGGTGCGGGTGCCGCCSCCGCGGCACCGCCGCTGGCCTCGACGCGTGCGATCAGGCTGCCCTTCGAGACCTTGTCACCGACCTTGACCTTGACCTCCTGCACGACACCCGCGTGCGACGACGGGATCTCCATCGACGCCTTGTCGCTCTCGACCGTGATCAGCGACTGCTCGACCTTGACCTTGTCGCCGACGCCGACCATCACCTCGATCACCGTGACTTCGTCGAAGTCGCCGATGTCAGGGACGACCACATCGACGGGGCCGGCGCCCGGGGCAGCCGCCGGGGCCGGCGCAGCGACCGGCGCAGGCGCCGGCGCATGGGCCGCAGGCGCAGCGGCGGTCGGCGCGGGCGCGGCCGCTGCGGCGCCATCGGCCTCGAGCACCAGCACCAGCGATCCTTCCTTGACCTTGTCGCCGAGCTTGACCTTCAGCTCCTTGACGACGCCGCCCTGCGACGACGGGATCTCCATCGACGCCTTGTCGCTCTCGACCGTGATCAGCGACTGCTCGGCCTTCACCGTGTCGCCGGGCTTGACCAGCAGCTCGATGACTTCCACTTCTGCGAAGTCGCCGATGTCCGGGACCTTGACTTCCACCAATGCCATTTTTGTTGTCTCCGTCGTTTCTTAGGGGTGAGAAGTTAGGCGTACAGCGGGTTGATCTTGTCGGCGTTGATGCCGTATTTCTTGATCGCTTCGGCGACCTTCGCGATCGGCAGCGCGCCGTCATCGGCGAGCGCCTTCAGCGCGGCGACGACGACGTAGTGGCGATTGACCTCGAAGTGCTCGCGCAGCTTGCTGCGGAAGTCGCTGCGACCGAAGCCGTCGGTACCGAGCACGCGGTAGCTGCGGCCCTTCGGGATGAAGGCGCGAATCTGCTCGGCGTAGTTCTTCATGTAGTCGGTCGATGCGATCACCGGGCCGGCGTGCTTGTCGAGCTGCTCGGTGACGTAGGGCACGCGCGGCTTCTTGTCGCTCGGGTGCAGCAGGTTCCAGCGATCGGCGTCCTGGCCATCGCGCGCAAGCTGGTTGAAGCTCGGGCAGCTCCAGACGTTCGCCTCGACGCCCCAGTCGTCCTCGAGCAGCTTCTTCGCGGCGATGCTCTCGAGCAGGATCGTGCCGCTGCCGAGCAGGTTGACGCGCGGCGCCGCGGGCCGCGTGTCGGCCTTGCGCACCGGTGCACCCTGTTCGAGCAGGTACATGCCCTTGATGATCTGCGCCTCGGTTCCCGGTTTCAGGCCCGGCTGCGGGTAGTTCTCGTTCAGCAGCGTCAGGTAGAAGTAGACGTTGTCCTGGTCCTCGACCATGCGCTTCAGGCCGTGGTGCAGGATCACGCCGACCTCGTGCGCGAAGGTCGGGTCGTAGCTGATGCAGTTCGGGATCGTGCTCGCGAGGATGTGGCTGTGGCCGTCTTCGTGTTGCAGGCCTTCGCCGTTCAGCGTCGTGCGGCCCGAGGTGCCGCCGAGCAGGAAGCCGCGCGCCTGCATGTCGCCCGCCGCCCACGCGAGATCGCCGATGCGCTGGAAGCCGAACATCGAGTAGTACACGTAGAACGGCACCATGATGCGGTTGTTCGTCGAGTAGCTCGTCGCCGCGGCGATCCAGCTGCTCATGCCGCCGGGCTCGTTGATGCCCTCCTGCAAGACCTGGCCGGCCTTGTCCTCGCGGTAGTACATGACCTGGTCCTTGTCGACCGGCGTGTAGTTCTGGCCCGCGGGGTTGTAGATGCCGATCTGGCGGAACAGGCCCTCCATGCCGAAGGTGCGCGCCTCGTCGACAAGGATCGGCACCGCGCGCGGACCGAGCTCCTTGTCGCGCAGCAGCTGCGTCAGGAAGCGCACGAAGGCCTGCGTCGTCGAGATCTCGCGGCCTTCGGCGGTCGGGTCGAGCACGGCCTTGAAGGTGTCGAGCGGCGGCACCGCGAGCTTCTCGTCGGCCTTGGTGCGGCGATGCGGCAGGTAGCCGCCCAGCGCCTGGCGGCGCTCGTGCAGGTACTTCATCTCCGGCGTGTCGTCGGCCGGCTTCAGGAACGGGATGTCGGCCAGCTGGTCGTCCGGGATCGGGATGTTGAAGCGGTCGCGAAACGCGCGCACATCCTCGTCGATCAGCTTCTTGGTCTGGTGCGCGGTGTTCTTGCCTTCGCCGCTCTTGCCCATGCCGTAGCCCTTGACGGTCTTGATCAGCAGCACCGTCGGTTGGCCCACGGTGTTGGCCGCCTTGTGGAACGCGGCATAGACCTTTTGCGGATCGTGACCGCCGCGGTTCAGGCGCCAGATGTCGTCGTCGCTCATCTTCGCGACCATCTCGAGCAGCTTCGGATGCTGGCCGAAGAAGTTCTTGCGCACGAATGCGCCGTCGTTGGCCTTCATCGCCTGGTAGTCGCCGTCGACCGTGTCCATCATCACCTTGCGCAGGATCTCTTCCTTGTCGCGCGCGAGCAGCGGATCCCAATAGCTGCCCCACAGCAGCTTGATGACGTTCCAGCCCGCGCCGCGGAACTCGCCCTCGAGCTCCTGGATGATCTTGCCGTTGCCGCGCACCGGGCCGTCCAGGCGCTGCAGGTTGCAGTTGATGACGAAGATCAGGTTGTCGAGCTTCTCGCGCGCCGCCAGGCCGATCGCGCCGAGCGACTCGGGCTCGTCCATCTCGCCGTCGCCGCAGAAGACCCAGACCTTGCGCTTGCTGGTGTCGGCGATGCCGCGTGCGTGCAGGTACTTCAGGAAGCGCGCCTGGTAGATCGCCATCAGCGGGCCCAGGCCCATCGAGACGGTCGGGAACTGCCAGAACTCGGGCATCAGCTTCGGGTGCGGGTAGCTCGAGATGCCTTTGCCGTCGACCTCCTGGCGGAAGTTCAGCAGTTGCTCTTCGCTGATGCGCCCTTCCATGAAGGCGCGTGCGTAAATGCCGGGCGACGAGTGGCCCTGGATGTACAGCAGATCGCCGCCGTGATCGGCGGTCTCGGCGTGCCAGAAGTGGTTGAAGCCGGTGCCGAACATCGTCGCGAGCGACGCGAAGCTCGAGATGTGGCCGCCGAGGTCGCCGCCGTCGGCGGGGTGCAGGCGGTTCGCCTTCACGACCATCGCCATCGCGTTCCAGCGCATCATCGTGCGCAGCCGCTCCTCGATCTCGATGTTGCCGGGCGTGCGCTCCTCCTGGTCCGGGGGGATCGTGTTGACGTACGCGGTGTTCGCCGAGAACGGCACCTCGATGCCGGCCTGCCGCGCGTGATCGATCAGCGTCTCGAGCAGGAAGTGGGCGCGGTCGCCGCCCTCTGCGCCGATGACGGCCGAAAGCGCGTCGAGCCATTCGCGGGTTTCCTGCGCATCCGCATCGTTGGCGGCCGCACCGAGGAAGGAATCAGGCTGTGCTGACATGCTGCTTGTCTCCAGGGATGAATTTGTGGGCTGGCGCGGGAGTCTCGCACAACTCACAACAATTTCCAAATGGTGCGAGTCGATTTCATATCGTGCAACTCGCGCTGACATTGCCCGGTGCAGCCACCCGCTTTCCAGCGCACCTTGCCGGCCCCGACCCGCGCCAGCCTCGATAATCCGTGGATGCAACCCGCCATCGAGGCCGTTCGGCCGCGTTCGTCACGCACCTGGCCCGAAAGACTGTTCGGCCACTGGTGGCGGCGCCAGTCTGCCGCGCGTCAGGATCGCTACGCGACGCTGGGGCCTTTGGTCTCGGTGCTGCTCTTTCTCGCTGCGATCATCTTGGCGTTCTGGTATCTGCGCAATGAGGAATTCGAGCGCGAACAGCAATCGGTCAAGCGCGATACCGAGATCGCACAGACGCAGATTCGCCTGCGCCTGATCGAAAACCAGGAGCAGCTCGTGCGCATCGCGCGCGAGATCGTCACGCGCGCGATCGATCACGATCAGTTCGTCGCCCAGGGCGGCGCCTTCACGCGCGAGCGGCCCGAGATCACGAACCTGGTCTGGATCAACGCGGCCCGCGCCCCGCGTGCCAGCTACTCGGCGACGACCTTTCCGGCCGAGGCCGGCGCGACGCCCGACGACACGCCGGCCGCGCTGCCGATCGAAGGATCGACCAGTCCGACCGAGGCCGCCTTCATCGCCGCCCGGGCGCAGCGCCAGCCGGTCTACTCGCGCCCGTTCATCGACGCGTTCGGCAACGCGGTGTTCCAGATCCAGGTGCCGCTGCTCGAGCGCAGCGCCTTCGCCGGCGCGCTGATTGCCGAGTATTCGATCGAAGGGCTGATGCGGCGCAACGTGCCGACCGAGGTCTCGCGCCGCCATGCGGTCACGCTGGTCGACGGCGACGAACACGTCTACGCCAGCACCGTGACGCAGATGCCCGGCGCGAAGCCGGCGCGCCCGGCGATCGTCTACCACCTGCCGCTCGCGCCGGCGGCGAACGGGCTGCTGTTGCGCACGGCCGGCTACCGCACCTCCATCGGGCTGATCAGCAACACGCTGTTCTGGATGGTCGCCGCGCTGTCGGTGCTGACCGTCTGGATGCTGCTCGGCACCTGGCGCCACATGCGCCGCCGGCTGCAGATGCAGAGCGCGCTGGTCTCGGAAACCAACTTCCGCCGCGCGATGGAAAACTCGATGCTGACCGGCATGCGCGCGATGGACCTCGAAGGTCGAATCAGCTATGTCAACCCGGCGTTCTGTGCGATGACCGGCTTCTTCGAGTCCGAGCTCGTCGGCCGCACGCCGCCCTTCCCGCACTGGCCGCCCGACCGGCTCGAAGAGAACGCCCGGCTGCTGCAGCAGGAGCTGCAGGGCCGCAGCCCGGCCGGCGGCATCGAGGTCAAGGTGATGCGCAAGGACGGCTCGCTGTTCGACTCGCGCATGTACGTCTCGCCGCTGATCGACCCGAAGGGCGTGCAGACCGGCTGGATGACCTCGATGACCAACATCACCGAGGCCAAGCGCATCCGCGACCAGCTCTCGGCCTCGCACGAGCGCTTCACGACCGTGCTCGAAGGCCTCGACGCCGCGGTCTCGGTGCTCTCGGTGCAGCAGGGCGAGCTGCTGTTCGCGAACCGCTCGTACCGCGTGTGGTTCGGCGCCGAATCGCAGGGCCACGCACTGCTCGCCGGCGCCGAGGCCGGGACGCCGTTCCTGGCCGAGCTCGACGATTCGGTCGAGCACTTCGGCGGCCTGCCGACGCAGGAACTGACCGAGGCCGGCTCCGACTCGCGCGAGGTCTTCATCGAGCCGCTGCAGAAATGGTTCGAGGTGCGCGCGCGCTACCTGCAGTGGACCGACGGGCGCCTCGCGCAGATGCTGATCGCGACCGACATCACCGCGCGCCGCAGCGCCGAGGCGCTGGCCGCGAACCAGGCCGAGAAGGCGCAGGTCACGAGCCGGCTCGTGACGATGGGCGAGATGGCCTCGTCGGTTGCGCACGAGCTGAACCAGCCGTTGACGGCGATCACGAACTACTGCAACGGCATCATCACGCGCGTCAACAACAACGCGATCGCGAAAGAGGACCTGATCGCCGCGCTCGAGAAGACCTCGCGCCAGGCACAGCGCGCGGGCCAGATCATCCACCGCATCCGATCGTTCGTGAAGCGCAGCGAGCCGCAGCGGCAGGCCTCGAGCGCGAGCAGCATCGTCGAGGACGCGGTCGAGCTCGCCGGCATCGAGCTGCGGCGGCGCAACGTCGCGATTCACACGTACGTCGCGCAACGCTTGCCGGTCTTGATGGTCGACCCGATCCTGATCGAGCAGGTCGTGCTGAACCTGCTGAAGAACGCCGCCGAGGCGATCGACAACGCGAAGCTGCCGCAGGCACGCCGCAACATCGAGCTGCGCGTCGTGCCGCGCCACACGCCGGACGAAGGCGAGGTGATCGAGTTCAGCGTCACCGACATGGGCCCGGGGCTGCAGCCCGAAGTGATCTCGCGCCTGTACGAGGCCTTCTTCTCGACCAAGGTCGAGGGCCTGGGCATCGGCCTGAGCCTGTGCCGCTCGATCATCGAGAGCCACCGGGGCCGGATCAAGGCACAGAACCTCTACAATGGCGACGCCGCAGTGGGCTGCCGTTTCTCGTTCACGCTGCCGGTCCAGAGCTCGGTTCCCGAGCGCCTTCCCAACGTCAAGGCCACAGTCACCTCATGAGCTTGATTCCGAAGAAAGGCACCGTCTACGTTGTCGATGATGACGAAGCCGTGCGTGACTCGCTGCAATGGTTGCTCGAGGGCAAGGACTACCGCGTCAAGTGCTTCGATTCGGCCGAGTCGTTCCTGTCGCGCTTCGACCCGCGCGAGGTGGCTTGCCTGATCGCCGACATCCGCATGGACGGCATGAGCGGCCTGGAGTTGCAAGACCGCCTGCTCGAACGCCGCTCGCCGCTGCCGGTGACCTTCATCACCGGCCACGGCGACGTGCCGATGGCGGTCACGACGATGAAAAAGGGCGCCGAAGACTTCATCGAGAAGCCGTTCAAGGAGGACGAACTCGTCGCGCTGGTCGAGAAGATGCTCGACCGCGCCCGCGTCGATTTCTCGAAGCACCAGGAGGCGGCGAGCCGCGACGCGCTGCTGTCGCGCCTGACGACGCGCGAGGCGCAGGTGCTCGAGCGCATCGTCGCCGGCCGCCTGAACAAGCAGATCGCCGACGACCTCGGCATCAGCATCAAGACGGTCGAGGCGCACCGCGCCAACATCATGGAAAAGCTCAACGCCAACACCGTGGCCGACCTGCTGAAGATCGCGCTCGGGGCCCAGGCCAAGGCCTGACGACTTTCGCATCAACTCGCAAGGCCGCACGGGGCCACGAAGGCGCCCCCTTCGTGATCGCCGCAGCGGCCTTTTGCATTCACGGAGCCACCGATGGCCGCACGACTGATAGACGGCAATGCCCTCGCCAAGACCCTCCGCGCCGAAGTCGCCGAACGCGCCGCCGCCCTCGCCGCCCGTGGCCACGCGCCCGGCCTGGCGGTCATCCTGGTCGGCGACGATCCGGCCTCGCAGATCTACGTGAAGCACAAGGTCAACGACTGCGTCGGGGCCGGTATCCGCTCGGTGCTCGAGACCTACCCGGCAAGCTTCGGCGAGGCCGAGCTGCTGGCGCGCGTCCGGGCGCTGAACGACGACCCGACGATCCACGGCATCCTCGTGCAGATGCCGCTGCCCAAGCACATCGACCCGCATCGCGTGATCGAGGCGATCTCGGTCGCGAAGGATGTCGACGGCTTCTCCACCCTCTCCGCGGGCGAGCTGATGACCGGCCTGCCCGGTTTCCGCCCCTGCACGCCGTACGGCTGCATGAAGCTGATCGAGACCACCGGCATCGCGCTGCGCGGCAAGAACGCGGTCGTGATCGGGCGCAGCAACACCGTCGGCAAGCCGATGGCGCTGCTGCTCTTGCAGGCGAACGCGACCGTCTCGATCTGCCACAGCGGCACCGCCGACATCGGCGCGCTGACGCGCCAGGCCGACGTGGTCGTCGCCGCGGTCGGCAAGCGCAACGTGCTGACCGCGGGGATGGTCAAGCCGGGCGCCGTCGTGATCGATGTCGGCATGAACCGCGACGAGGCCGGCAAGCTCTGCGGCGATGTCGATTTCGCCGGCGTCTCGCAGGTCGCCGGCTGGATCACGCCGGTGCCGGGCGGCGTCGGGCCGATGACGCGCGCCATGCTGCTGGTCAACACGCTGGACGCCGCCGAGCGCGCGGCGCAGCGCTGAGCCGGTCGCGAACCTGGAACGAACAAGGCCGCGAATGGACACGAACCCCCTGCTTCCGACCGTCGGCCTGCCGCGCTTCGACGCGATCCGCCCCGAGCACATCACCCCCGCGGTCGACGCGCTGCTCGCCGAAGCCGACGCCGCACTCGACCGTGCCACCAGCGACGCGGTGCCGGCCGACTATGACGCGCTTTCCGCAGTGCTCGACGTCGCGACCGAGCGGCTCGGTCGCGCATGGGCCATGGTCGGCCACCTGAACGCGGTCGCCGACACGCCGGCGCTGCGCGCGGCCTACACCGAGAACATGCCGAAGGTCGTCGACTTCCACACCCGCATGGGCGCCGACGAGCGCCTGTTCGCGAAGTACAAGGCCGTGCTCGCGGCGCCCGGCTCGGCGCAACTCGCGGCACCGCGCCTGCGTGCGCTGTCGAACGCGCTGCGCGACTTCAAGCTCTCGGGTGCCGAGCTCGAAGGCGTGGCCAAACAACGCTACGCGGCGCTGCAGGACCAGCAGGCCGAGGTCGGTCAAAAATTCTCCGAGCACGTGCTCGACGCGACCGATGGCTATGCCTGCTTCGCAAGCGCCGACGAGCTCGCCGGCGTGCCTGCCGACGTGCTGCAGGCCGCGCGCAATGCCGCGACGGCCGAGGGCCGGCCCGACGCGTACAAGCTGACCCTGCATGCACCGCGCTACTTCCCCGTCATGGAGTACGCGCGCAACCGCGCGCTGCGCGAGCGCCTGTATCGCGCCTACGCGACGCGTGCGAGCGAGTTCGGCCCGGCCGCGCTCGACAACGGCCCGCTGATCCGCGAGCTGCTGATGCTGCGCCAGGAAGAAGCGCAGCTGCTCGGCCATGCGAACCCCGCCGAGCAGTCGCTGGTGCCCAAGATGGCCGACTCGCCGGCGCAGGTGATCGCGTTCCTCGAAGACCTGGGCCACCGCGCGCGCCCCGGCGCGCTGCGCGACCTGGCCGAACTGCGCGAGTTCGCACGCAGCGAGCTCGGCCTCGACGAGCTCGCTGCGTGGGACATTGCGTTCGCAAGCCAGAAGCTGAAGGAGCAGCGCTACGCGTACAGCGAGCAGGAGGTCAAGCAGTACTTCACCGAACCGAAGGTGCTCGAAGGGCTGTTCCACATCGTCGAGACGGTGTTCGAAGTGCGCATCCGCGCCGACAGCGCGCCGGTCTGGCACCCGAGCGTGCGCTTCTTCCGCATCGAGAAGGCGGCTGCGCCAGGCGACGACGCCGCGCCGCGCCTGGTCGGCCAGTTCTATCTCGACCTGTTCGCACGCCCCGGCAAGCGCCCGGGCGCGTGGATGGACGACGTGCGCGACCGCTGGCTGCGCCCGGAAGGTCAGCTGCAGACGCCGGTCGCGAACCTGATCTGCAACTTCGCGCCGCCGGTCGACGTCGACGGCGTCGTGCGCCCGGCGCTGCTGACGCACGACGACGTGACAACCTTGTTCCACGAGTTCGGGCACGGCCTGCAGCTGATGCTGACGCAGATCGACGACCTCGGCGTTTCGGGCATCTCCGGCGTCGAATGGGACGCGGTCGAACTGCCGAGCCAGTTCATGGAGAACTTCTGCTGGGAGTGGGACGTCGTCAAGCGCCTGACCGCGCACATCGACAGCGCCGAACCGCTGCCGCGTGCGCTGTTCGACCGCATGCTCGCGGCGAAGAACTTCCACAGCGGCCTGGCCACCTTGCGCCAGGTCGAACTCGCGCTGATCGACATGCGGCTGCACACCGACCGGAGCGCGCCGCAGCGCATCGCCGAGATCGTCGACGAAGTGCGCACCGAGGTCGCGGTGCTGGTGCCCCCGGCGTTCAGCCGTTCGCTGAACACCTTCACGCACATCTTCGACGGCGGCTACGCGGCCGGCTACTACAGCTACAAGTGGGCCGAGGTGCTGTCGGCCGACGCCTGGAGCGCGTTCGAGGAGGCGCCCGATGTGCTCGATGTCGACACCGGCCGGCGCTACCGGCAGGCCGTGCTCGAGACCGGCGGCAGCCGCAGCACGATGGACAGCTTCAAGGCCTTCCGCGGCCGCGAGCCGCGCATCGATGCGCTGCTGCGCCACCAAGGTCTGAGCTGAAGATCACGGTCCCGGCGTTCGCATCGCTTGAAGCTGCCCCGCCGCGTCGGTTAGATTCCAGCATTGATCGCCGCACCCCGGGAGCTCCCAATGAAGCATGATTGCGTGTCCACGAACCGGCTGGCCTGGCTGTGCTGGGCGCCGTTGATCGCGCTGCTCGCGGCAGTGCCGGCGCATGCGCAATACAAGGTCGTCGGCGCCGACGGCAAGGTGACCTACACCGACCGGCCGCCGGCCAGCGCCGCCAAGGTCACCGCGCTCGGCCGCAGCGGTGTCGCGAGCGGCCCGACCGACGCCGCGCTGCCGCTCGAACTGCGTCAGCCGGCCGCGAAGTACCCGGTCACGCTCTACACCGTCGGCGGCGCCTGCGAGCCCTGCGAAGCGGCGCGCCAGTTGCTGCGCCAGCGCGGCATTCCCTACGGCGAGAAGCAGGTGCTGAGCTCCGAGGACAGCGAGGCGCTCGAGCGCCTTTCCGGCGGCCGCGACGCGCCGACGCTGGCGATCGGCACGCAGATGATGCGCGGCTACGCGCCCGCGGTCTGGAGCTCGTACCTCGACGCCGCCGGTTACCCGCGCGAGTCGCGCCTGCCCGCGAGCTACCAATACGCCGCGGCGACGCCGGTCGTCGAGCGCCGCGAAGCGAGCGCGCCGCGCGCGCCGGCGGCCGTTGCCTCGCAGCCCGATGCGCCGCCGGCCGCACCGGCGGCGAACCCGTCGGGCATCAAGTTCTGAGAGGCTCCGAGGGCCTCACGGTCGCGCCGATGCGCCGCGCTTGAGCGCTGCCGGCCGCGACCGCCGCACCCATCACCCAGAACAGCGACGCCGCACCCAGCGCCGCGCCTGCGACGCCGAACGCCAGCGGCATCACGGCACTCGAGAAGTTGATCGTCATCGAGCGCAGCGCGATCGCCTCGCCGTGGCGCTCGTGCGGCGTCAGCTGGTGCAGCGTGGTCATGATCATCGGCTGCACCGAGCCGAGCGCGAGGCCGAGAAGGACAGCGCAGGCCGCCATCTGCCACGGCGCATGCACGAGCGGATAGACCGCGAAGACGGCGCCCGCGCCCAGCATCGCGCCGGCCAGCACCTGCGATTCGCGCAGCCGGTGCGCGAGCGTCGGGATCGCGAGCCGCACCAGCGCGACGGCGCCGGCGAAGACGCCGAGCACGAGGCCGATCGCCGAGGCGCTGAAGCCGCGCTCGTGGCCGAGGATCGGGACCACGAAGGTGTGCACGTCCCAGCTCGCCGAGAGCAGCCAGTTGACCGCCAGCAGGCGCCGCAGCCCCGGCGTGTGCAGCAGGTCCCAGAAGGGTTGCGCGCGCAACGGTGCGCTGCGCGGCGGCGGCACTTCGACCGGCACGCGCCGCGCCCACCACAGCCCGAACAGCGGCAGCAGCAGCAACGCGCCGAACGCGACGCGAAAGCCGAAGCCGTCGATCAGTGCACCGGCGAGCACCGGCCCGGCGACGTTCGACAAGGCCGGCGCGAGGCCGAGCCAGCTGAACACGCGCTTCAGCTCGGTCGCATCGCGCGCGCTGCGGCCGGCGGTGCGCTGGATCGCGATCAGCCCGTAGTTCGCGCCGGCGCCGGTGAAGGTCGCGGCCAGGCACAGCAGCGCGAAGGCCCAGGGCGCGACGATCGTCGCGAGCACCGCGAACGCGCCGCCGACGACGGTGAGCGCGACCGCCACGTACAGCGGCCGGTGGTAGCCATGGCGGTCGGCGAGCCGCCCGGCCTGCAGTGCCAGCGCGATCGGCGCGACCGCGAACAGCCCCATCAGCACGCCGACCGCCCACTCGGCATGGCTCTGGCGCAGCACCCACAGCGGCGCCGCCATGCGCACGCCGGCCATCGTCGAATGCAGGCAGATCTGGCCAACGATCAGCGCGAGCAGCACGCTCGGCAGCGCGGGTTCGCGGCCGCGCGCGTCAGGCGAGCTCATCGTCGGCGGGCTCGATCGCGGTCCCCGGCAGCAGCAGCTGCGTGGCGTCGTCCGACAGTGCCTCGACCGACTTCAGCTTGCGCGTCATCACGCGCGTACGCACCTCGGCCTCATCGATCGTGTTGGCGGCTTCGTTGAGCTTCTTGCGCGTCTTCGCGAGCACCGCGCCGAAGCTCGCGAACTCGGTCTTGACGGCACCGAGCACCTCCCAGACCTCGGCGCTGCGCTTCTCGAGCGCGAGCGTGCGAAAACCCATCTGCAGGCTGTTCAGCGTTGCCAGCAGCGTGGTCGGCCCGGCCAGCATGATCTTGTGGTCACGCTGCAGCGCCTCGACCAGCCCGGGCCGGCGCAGCGCCTCGGCATACAGGCCTTCGGTCGGCACGAACAGGATGCCGAAGTCGGCGGTGTGCGGCGCCGCGATGTACTTCTCGCGGATCGAGCGCGCCTCGGCGCGCAGCCGCATCTCGATCGCCTTGGCGGCGATCTCGGCCGCGACCGGGTCGGCGCGCTCCTGCGCCTCGAGCAGGCGCTCGTAGTCCTCGCGCGGGAACTTCGCGTCGATCGGCAGCCACAGCGGCGCGCCGTCGTCGCGCCGGCCCGGCAGCCGCAGCGCGAAGTCGACGCGCGCGTTGCTGCCCGGCACGGTCTCGACGTTGCGCGCGAACTGGTCCGCGGTGAACACCTCTTCGAGCAGCGCCGCCAGCTGCACCTCGCCGAAATTGCCGCGCGTCTTGACGTTGCTGAGCACGCGGCTGAGCGAGCCGACATCCTTCGCCAGGCCCTGCATCTCACCCAGGCCGCGGTGCACCTGCTCGAGCCGGTCGGCGACCTGCTTGAAGCTTTCGCCAAGGCGCGCCTCGAGCGTCGCGTGCAGCTTCTCGTCGACGGTCGCGCGCATCTGCTCGAGCTTCTTCTCGTTGTCGAGCTGGATCGCGCCGAGCTTCTGTTCGACGCTCAGGCGCACCTCGCGCAGCGCCAGCTCGTTCGTCTGCGAGAGCGCGCGCAGCTGCTCGATCAGCGCGTCCGAGAAGCGCTGCAGCGCCAGCGCCTGCTGCTCGCCCGAACGGCCGAGCGTGTCGGCCTGGTACTGCTGCGTGGCGGCCAGCTGCGTGCGAAAGCTGTCGATCTGCTCGTTCTGCGTGCGCGCCGTGTCGCCCTGCTGCGTCAGCAGTGTCTGCTGGAAGGTGCCGAGCGTCAGCGCGAGCTCGCCGCGCGTGGCGCCGGCGCTGCGCGCGACCTCGTCGCGCAGCGCGCGCTCGAGTTGCTGCACGTCGGCATGCACCGCCGCCTGGAGCTCGTCGCGCAGCGCCTTCAACGGGGCCGCATCGGGGCGCCGCAGCGCGAGCCACACGGTCAGTATCAACAACAGAACGAGAAGCGCGAGCAGCGCCGACGGGATCCAGTCGAAAGGCATCCTGCGATTGTCGCCTGTGCGCGCGCCGCCGCCGTCAGTGCGTGCGGCCGCGCACCAGTCGGTGCTCGACCAGATCGAACGCCGCCTGGACCCCCAGCGCCAGCACCGCGGCCGGCAACGCGCCGGCGAGCATCGCGCCGGTGTCGTTGACCGCCAGGCCGGCGACGATGCGCTCGCCGAAGCCGCCCGCGCCGATGAACGCCGCCATCGTCGCGGTGCCGACGTTGATCACCGCCGCGGTCTTCACGCCGGCCATCAGCGTCGGCAGCGCGAGCGGCAGCTGCACCTCGCGCAGGCTCTGCGCGCGGGTCAGGCCCAGCGACAGCGCCGCCTGCGCGAGGCCATCCGAGACGCCGCGCAGCCCGGCGTGCGTGTTGCGCACGATCGGCAGCAGCGCATACAGGAACAGCGCGATCAGCGCCGGCACCAGGCCGATGCTGCCGAGCAGCGCGATCAGGAACGCGAGCAGCGCGAGCGACGGGACCGTCTGCAGCACCGCGACGACGCCCAGCACCCAGTTCGCGCTGCGCGGCCAGCGCCACGCCGCGATGCCGAGCGGCACACCGACGCCGATCGCGATCAGCAGCGAACCGAATACCAGCATCAGGTGCTGCAGCGCAAGGCGCGCGAAGTCGGGCGCGAACAGCCGCTCGAGGAAGCGCTGGCGCGGCGTTGCCGCCCCTGCAGAAGCGGCGGTCGAAGGCGGGGCCGAAGCGCCCGCGACAAACCGCTGCGCGACCGCCGCGAAGCTCTGCCCGTCGAGCTCGACCTGCGCGTTCATCGCGATCATCGCAGGTGCATCGATGCGCCCTTCGAGGCGCGCCAGCGGGCGCGGATCGACGCTGCTGCGCATCAGCAGCACCGCGTCGTACTTCGGGAAGAAGCCGAGATCGTCCTGCAGCACGCGAAGCTGGTAGCGGCCGACCTTCGCGTCGGTCGAGTAGATGTCGATCAGGTCGACGGTGCCGTTGCTGATCGCGTCGTACGCCAGGCCGTGGTCGAGCGCATTCGCGCCGGCCTGCGGCAGGCGGTACGCGGCCTTCAGCGCGGGCCAGCCATCGCCACGTTCGAGGAACTCGTGCGAGAGGCCGAGCCGCAGGCCCTGGGCCTTCGGGCCGAGCAGGTCGGAGATGCGCGCGATGCCGAGCTCGGCGGCGCGCGCCTCGCGCATCGCGAGCGCATAGGTGTTGTTGAAGCCGAGCGGCACCGCAGCCTTCAGTCCGCGCGGCGCGAGCCATTCGTTCAGCTCGGCCAGCGACGGGTTGCCCTGGCGCTTCAGCAGCTCGCGCACGATCGTGCCGGTGTACTCGGGGTAGAGATCGACCGCGCCGCTGGCGAGTGCCTGTTCCAGGATGCCCGTATTGCCCAACCCCTGACGGTGTTCGGCGGCGATGCCCTGCTGCGCGAGCGTCTGGCGCACGATCTCGCCGAGGATGTACGACTCGGTGAAGCGCTTCGAGCCGACGATCAGCGGCGGCGCGGCGCTCGCCACACCGGTCAGCAGCGCGACGATGGCGAAAGCGATGACGCGGCTGACCCGGTGATGCGACATGCGCCGATTCTGGCAGCTAGCGTTAACAGGCCCTAGCACAACCCAGTGAGCCCGGTGTGTAGGAGCTATCCGACGTTGCATCGGGTCGTTCCCGGTTTGTGGCTTTCTGGCTTCTGCGAAACAATCGCTTGCCACTTGGGGGATGCGCCCCCGGCGGCGTGGCTTTGATTCGGGTCTGGAGATCGAGGCTCCCTGCTCGCCGCAACCGTCCGCCTCGAACACCTTCCGGTCATGCCCGCCTTGAAAGCCTTTATCGTCGAAGACAGCCCGGTGATCCGGGAAAACCTGATCGCCGCGCTCGAAGAGCTCGCGCCGGTGAAGGTGGTCGGAACGGCCGAAGACGAACCCGCTGCGGTTCACTGGCTCGGCAGCGGCGGGCACGAGTGCGACCTGGTCATCATCGACATCTTCCTGAAGCGCGGCTCGGGCCTCGGCGTGCTGCGCGCCGCCAGCGATCTGCGCCGCCCGATGAACCTGGTGGTGCTAAGCAACTACGCCACCGCCGACATGCGCCGCAAGTGCCTCGATCTCGGCGCCAGCCGCGTGTTCGACAAGTCGAACGAGATCGACGCGCTGATCCTGTATTGCGCGCGTCTCGCCGACGGCGAGACCGGCCACGGCGCGTTGCTGTCCTGACCGCGACCCGGCGGACGTTACTGGATCAGGCCGTTCTTCAGCGCGTAATACGTCAGGTCGCTGTTCGACGACAGGTTCATCTTCTCCATCACGCGCGTGCGATAGGTGCTGACGGTCTTGACGCTGAGCGACATGCTGTCGGCCATGTGGCCGATCGTCTCGCCCTTGGCCAGGCGCAGGAAGACCTGGAACTCGCGCTCCGAGAGCTGCTCGTGCGCGGGCTTGTCGCCGGCGCCGCCGAGGTTGTCGGCGAGCAGTTCCGCGACGCCGGCGGTGATGTACTTGCGGCCGCGGAACACCGTGCGGATCGCCTTGACGATCTCTTCGGGCTCGCATTCCTTGTTGAGGTAGCCGCTCGCGCCCTGACGCAGCAGCGTCGTCGCATAGTGCTCTTCCGGGAAACCCGACAGAATCAACACCGGCAGATCGGGCGCGCGCGCCTTGATCGCAGCGAGCGCATCGACGCCGCTCTGGTCGGGCATCGACAGGTCCATCACGATCACGTCGACGTCGCCCTTGCGGACAATGTCGATCGCCTCCTTGCCGCTGGCCGCTTCGGCGACGACCGTCAGGTCGACCTGCTCCGAAAAATACTGACGCAGGCCGGCACGAACGATTGCGTGATCGTCGATGATCGCGATTCGAATCATGATGTTTTGCCGATCGGAGTGACGATTCACAGGAGTTTAAAGGGGTCGCGATGCCGATGTCACTGAAGTTGCTTCCGCTGCTGCGCGGCAGCCAGTTCGCGTTCCCGCTCGCCGCGCTGGCGGCGCTGGCGATGTTCCTGATCAGCGAGAGTTCGTACCAGCGCGCGACGTCGACCTTCGAGGCGCTGCGCGTGCAAGGCGTGGCCAGCACCAACATCCAGGTCCTGTGGCGCGGCCTGACCGACGCCGAGACCGGCCAGCGCGGCTACCTGCTGACGGGTCGCCCAGAGTACCTGAAGCCGTACGAAGTGGCGCAGACCAGCGTCGGCCACGCGCTCGCGTGGTTGAACAGCTACTACGGCGCCGATCCGGGCACCGATGCGCTGATGAAGCAGGTGGCACAGGCCTCGCAGAACAAGCTCGCCGAATTGCGCGAGACGATGAAGCTGTATGACGAAGGCAAGGAAGCCAACTGGCGCGGCCTGATGCTCAGCAACATCGGCAAGGAGCAGATGGACTCGGTCCGCTCGCTGAGTCAGCAACTGCTCGACCGCGAGACCGCAAAGGTCGACGTCGCGCGCGAGAGCCTGTCGCAGACACTGCTGCTGAACCGCATCGGCGTGACCGCGATGACCGCGCTGAGCCTGCTCGCGCTGTACATGTACCTGCGCCAGACCACCGCGCTGGTGCGCCAGCGCGAGGAGCAGCGGCGCCTGGTGCAGATGGAGCGTGACCAGTTCGAGCGCGAGGTGCTGCTGCGCACCGCGCAGCTCACCGAACTCGCGCGCCACCTGCAGACCGTGCGCGAAGACGAGCGCCATCACCTCGCGCGCGAGCTGCACGACGAACTCGGTGCGCTGCTGACGGCCGCCAAGCTCGACGTCGCGCGGCTCAAATCGCGCCTCGGCGTCGTCAGCGTCGAAGTCGCCGAGCGGCTGCAGCACCTGAACGACGGGCTGAACAGCGGCATCGCGCTGAAGCGCCGCATCATCGAAGACCTGCGGCCCTCTTCGCTGAGCAATCTCGGGCTCGTCGCGGCGCTCGAGATCCTGGTGCGCGAATGGGGCCAGCGCAGCGAGATCGAGGTCGACGTCGAGTTCGTGCCGGTGCGCCTGCGTCCGACCGCCGAGCTCACGGTGTACCGGCTGGTCCAGGAGGCGCTGACCAACGTCACCAAGTACGCGCGGGCGACCGAGGTCGAGGTGCGCCTGGTGACCATCGACGGGCAGGTGCGCGTCTCGGTGCGCGACAACGGCGTCGGCTTTGACGTGAACGCGCCGCGCAGCAGCGCGCACGGGCTGCTCGGCATGCGCTATCGGCTCGAGACCGAAGGCGGGCGACTCGTGATGCAGTCGGCGCCGGGTCAGGGCACGCTGATCCAGGCCGATCTGCCCGAAAGCGCCGCCGATCCGACGCCCGCCACGACGCCCGGTGCGCTCAGCGCCGCGGGCCACTGACCCACCCCGCGGTTCGCACCATGGCGCGGCTCAGGCGTCGCGTCGGTTCATTCCTACAGCGGCGGAGACCCTCTCCCGACAGTGCCGCGGCGACGCGCCCTATCGTGCTCGACCGAGGCTCGACCCACACTTCATCCATCGCATCAGTCCCGGTGCGAGAAGTGAGATGAGACAGTGAAACAGAAGCGCCGCCCGACGCTTCATGAACCGGGAGCCCAACATGTTGCACTACGCAGTCGTCTTCTTCGTCATCGCGCTGATCGCCGCGTTGTTCGGCTTCGGTGGCATTGCCGCCGGCGCCGCCAGCATCGCCAAGATCCTGTTCGTGTTGTTCGCGATCCTCGCCATCGCGAGCGTTCTGTTCGGCCTGATCAAGAGATGAAGCACGGGCCGGCGCACATGCGCCGGCCCGACGCCCGCCCGCCACGCCCGCCAACCCTGAAGGACATGCCGCCATGGACACCACCGCCAGCAAACCCCTCTCGACCGAATCGTCGTCGAGCTTCATCGATCACGCCGCCGAAGGCGCGACCAACGCGATCCGCTCGACGCAGAACGTCGCGAACACCGCATTCGACCGCCTGAGCGAGAAGGTCGAGAGCGCCCGTGACCACGCGACACCGTTGATCAACCGCATCTCGAGCCAGGCCGAAGCGGCCGCGCGCCGCAGTGCGGAGGCAGTCAAGGAGACCTCGGCGCAGTTGCGTGAGAAGGCGCACCGCGCGCAGGACACGACCGTGACCTACATCCGGGAAGAGCCCGCGAAGGCGATGCTGATCGCTGCCGCGACCGGTGCCGCGTTGATGGCGCTGATCATGCTGGCCAGCCGGATGTCGCATCGTCACGACTGAGCCGTTCGCGCGCTGGCAACAACCCGTCACCTCCAACGACCCCTTCGTCGCGCCCCCCTCGCGGTGCGCGACCGGTTCTCCCTCCTATGGGGTCTTTGAAAGCGCGCTGCGGCGCGCTTCTTTTTTGGTGCCATTGTTCGAGCGCTAGGACACGTCCTACGCCCCCCGACGCGTCGTGCTGACAGACACACCGACACGCTTTTCTTACGATCTGCAGATACTTTCCGGAGAAGCCCATGCGCTCGAGCGCAACCCCCTCGCCCCGCTGGACCACGGCGTCGATCGCCGACGCCAGTGACAGCGCCCCGATGGAGCTGCGCGAGCTGGGTGAGCATGTCAGCCGCTGCAACGGCTGCCGCGGTCGCTGGTTCGCACTGCGATGCGCGGCCGATGCGGTGCATGATTTCATTGCGCCGCGATTCGTCACCACCGTGTTCTTCGCCGGTGCGCTGATGGGCCTGGCGGCACTGGCGCTGTGAAGCATGCGGCATGACGCGGCGCTCCGAACTGTTCAGGCAGGTCCCCGACGCTCCTGAATCACTGTTCGACATCCTCGACGGCAAGCGTGGCCCGGTCGAGCCGCCGAATCGCTCCGAGATCTTCGGCCCCGAGCGCTTCGCGCAGCACGGCCACAGCCTCGGCGCGACGCACCGCGCACAGCTCGCGCCGAGCCGGTCGACCGCGTTCTTCCCGCGGCTCGAGGACAACATCCGCACGCTGCGCGAGGCCCAGCAGTACATCGGCGCCCAGGCGCGCACCGGCTACCAGGTCAGCCCGGCGGCCGAATGGCTGCTCGACAACTTTCACCTGATCGAAGGGCAGCTCAAGGAGATCCACGACGGCTTGCCGCGGCGCTACTTCCGCAACCTGCCGGTGCTGATCGATGAGCCGCTTGCCGGCCTGCCGCGCGTCTACGGGGTTGCGTGGGCCTTTGTCGCGCACACCGACGGCGCCTTCGACGAAGACCTGCTGATGCACTTTCTCGCCGCCTACCAGCAGGCGCGCGAACTCACGCTCGGCGAGTTGTGGGCGCTGCCGACGACGCTGCGGGTCGTGCTGGTCGAGAACCTGCGTCGCCTTGCCGAACGACTGGCGACCAACAAGGCGGCGCGTGAAATCGCGAACCTGGTCGGCGACCGCATCGAGAGCTGGTCGACCGAGCGACTCGACGCGCTGCTCGCGCTGCTCGAGCGACGCGGCGTCGGCCGCGTGTTCCTGGTGCAGATCGCGCAGCGCCTGCAGGACCACCATGTCGTCGGCCCGGCCAGTCACCACGACTGGCTGCAGCGCGCGCTGCCCGATCTCGCCGCCGCCCAAATCCAGCAACCCGCCGAACAGGCGGCCGACAACCTGAGCGTCAGCAACGCGATCGGCTCGCTGCGGCTGATCGGCGACGCCGACTGGCCCGAGATCGTCGATCGCACCAGCACGACGATGCAGTTGCTGCTGCGCTCGCCGGCGTTCGAAGCCGAGCGCGCCGACACGCGCGACCAGACGCTGCATGCGATCGAGCTGCTGGCGCGCCGCAGCGGCCGTTCGGAGACCGAGGTCGCGCAGACCCTGATGCGCCTGATGGAGCGCGAGGGTCCGGCCGATGCCATCGCGGGTCATTGGTTGCACGGTGCCGGCCGGCGGGAACTGGCGCGAGAGCTCGGGCTGCGCGAGACGTGGGCGCGGCTGTGGCAGAAGTTCCGCTGGCGCGCCGCGCTGCCAGCCTACCTCGCGAGTCTCGGCGTCGGCACGGTCGGGCTCGTCGCGTGGATGTTGCTGCGCCAGGGCGATGCACTGGCCGGTGCCGGCCCGCCGCCGTGGCTCGGGCTCATGGCCGCGCTGTTGATGATCTTTCCGGCGTCCGAAGCGGTCGTTGCGGTGATCAACCGGCTGATCAGCGAATCGGCCCAACCGAGCCGGCTGCCGCGGCTCGGGCTGGCCCAGGGCATCCCGCCTGAGCACCGCGTGATGGTCGTGATCCCCGCCATGCTGACGAGCTCGAGCACAGCCGACGAGCTCGCACATCGCCTCGAACTGCATCACCTCGCGAACCCGGAGCCGCACGCGCAGTTCGCGCTGCTGACCGACTGGGCCGACGCAGCGACCGAAACGCTGCCGTCCGATGCCGCACTGCTCGACGCGGCGGTGCGCAACGTTGCCGCGCTGAACGCCCGCTACGCGCCGACTGCGCAGCGCGCGCCACGCTTCATCGTGCTGCACCGCGCGCGCAGCTTCAGCGCCACGGAACAGCGCTTCATCGGCTGGGAACGCAAACGCGGCAAGCTCGAACAGCTGATCGCCGCGCTGGCCGCGCCGCCGGACAGCGCGCCGGCCGTCGTGCCCTTCATCGATCTGGGCGAGTTGTCGCGCGTCGAGCCCGGCACGCGCTACATCGTCACGCTCGACGGCGACACACAGCTGCCCCCCGGCCGCCTGCGCGAACTCGTCGGCGTGGCCGCGCATCCGCAGAACCAGCCGCAGGTCGACCCGGTGACCCGCATCGTCACGCAGGGCTACGGCATCCTGCAGCCGCGCGTCGTGACGCCGCTGCCGACGCCGAAGCGCTTCACGCTCTACCACTGGCTGTTCGCCGGCCAGTGCGGCATCGACCCGTACAGCGCCGCCACCTCCGAGGTCTACCAGGACGTCTTCGGCGAAGGCACCTTCACCGGGAAGGGCCTGTTGAACGTGGCCGCGATGCAGGCGGTGCTGTCGCAGCGCGTGCCCGACGAGCAGGTGCTGAGCCACGACCTGCTCGAAGGCTCGCTGGCGCGCTGCGCCGCGGTGACCGACATCATGGTGATCGAGGACGCCCCGTTCCATGCCGACGTCGCCGCGGCGCGGGTGCACCGCTGGACGCGCGGCGACTGGCAGCTGCTGCCGTTCATCTTCAGCCCGTCGGAGTACCGCATCCGCGCGATCAATCGCTGGAAGATGATCGACAACCTGCGCCGTTCGCTGGTCGCGCCGATGTCGCTCGCGCTGCTGGTGCTGGCGCTCGGCACGAACGTCGTCGACCCGCTCGCCGCGCTCGCGCTGGTGCTCGGCGCGCTGATCGCCGGGCCGCTGATGGGCGCGGTCGCGGGCCTGGCGCCGAGCCACAGCGGGATCGCGACGGCGCACTTCTACCAGCGCGCAGGCGCCGATCTGCGGCGCGCGGTCTGCAGCGGCCTGTGGCTGCTCGCGCAACTGCTGCAGCTCGCGCTGATGAGCCTCGATGCGGTGCTGCGTGCGGCATGGCGCATCGGGGTCAGCCGCCGCCACCTGCTCGAATGGACCACCATGGCGACCGCGCAAGCCTCGGCCTCGACGCAGTGGCGCACGATCGTGCGTGCGCACCGCGCGGTGCCGGTCGTCGCGCTCGTGCTGTGGCTCGGCCTGCTCCTGGCGGGCACGCCGTGGCCGGGCCTGGCGTCGGCTCTGTGCGCGGCCTGGGCGGCCTCACCGCTGTGGACCTGGTGGGTCAGCCGCCCGCGCCCGCCGAAGCGCGAGGCCGCGCTGCCCGCCGCCGACCAGGCCTATCTCGAAGACGCCGCACGCGACACCTGGCGCCTGTTCGAACGCTGCGTCGGCCCCGACGACAACTTCCTGCCGCCCGACAATCTGCAGCTGACGCCGCAGACGCTGGTCGCGCACCGCACCTCGCCGACCAACATCGGCCTGTACCTGCTCACCGCGGCCTGCGCGCGACAGTTCGGCTGGATCGGCACGCAAGACCTCATTGCCCGGCTCGAGGCGACGCTGGCAACGCTGGCCGAGCTGCCGCGCCACCGCGGCCACTTCCTGAACTGGTACGACACCCAGCGCAAGGCAGCCCTGCTGCCGATGTACGTCTCGACCGTCGACAGCGGCAACCTCAGCGGCCAGCTGCTCGCGGTCGCGCAGGCCTGCATCGAGCTCGCGCGCGCGCCCTACGACGCGCGCGCGGCGCAGCGCGCGTGTCGTGCCTCGAAGGCGCGCATCGAGCCCTTGCGCTCGGCCGCGGCCGAGGGCGCACCGGAAGGCGCCCTGCAGCGCCTGCTCGCGCTGCCCGACCCGCTGGCCGAGATCGACGCGCGGCCGGACTGGCTCGAAGCCTTGTTGCGCGACGCCTCGGACGAGCTCGCGAGCCTGCTACCGGATGATGGCGCCGCGCTCGCCCCGAACGCGCTGAACCTGTTCGCGTGGCGCGCCGCCGACCACCTCGTGACCCTGCGCAGTGCCTTGTTCGATGCCCAGGCGCGACGCGACGACGGTGCGCACGGCGACGACGCGGCACGTCGCTTGCTGGTGCTGGCGCGGCGCTGCGAGGTGCTCGCCTGGGAGGCCGACTTCGGCTTCCTGTATCACCGCAAGCGCCACCTGTTCCACATCGGCTACCGCGTCGCCGAGCAGCAGCTCGACGCGAGCTTCTACGACCTGCTCGCCTCCGAATCGCGCCTGACCAGCCTGCTCGCGATCGCGAAGGGCGATGTGCCGGTGAAGCACTGGGCCGCGCTCGGCCGGCCGTTCTACGCGGTCGGCGCGTACGCTGGCCTGCGCTCGTGGTCGGGGTCGATGTTCGAGTACCTGATGCCGACGCTGCTGCTCGACGAACCGCAGGGCAGCGTGCTCAGCGATGCCTGCCACGCGGCAATCCGCGAGCAAGTCGCGTTCGGGCGCCAGCTGCATGTGCCCTGGGGCATCTCGGAGTCGGCCTACGCCGCGAGCGATCACACGCTCGCCTACCAGTACGCGCCGCAGGGCGTGCCGCGGCTCGCACTGCGCCGCACGCCGCCCGACGAGCTTGTGATCGCGCCGTACGCGACCGCGCTCGCGGCCCAGCTCGCGCCGCATCTGTCGGTCGCGAACTTCGCGCGCATGGAGCAGTTGACGGCGCGCGCCCGCTACGGATTCGTCGAGGCGCTCGACTTCAGCGCCGGCCGGCAAGGCGCGAGTTCCGACTTCACCCGCGTCGATACCTTCATGGCACATCACCAGGGCATGAGCATCGTCGCGATCGCGAACGTGCTGCTCGACGGCACGCCGCGCCGCTGGGGCATGGGCAACGCGCATGTCGAGGCCGTGGCTTCGCTGCTGCACGAGCGTGCGCCGCGCGAGGTCTCGGTGCTGCTCGCGCCGCCGCCGGGGCCTTCGCCCGACGCGCGCCAACGCCGCGCACCCGGCATGCTGCGCGACCTCGTGCCGGGCATGGCCGCGGTCGCCCCGACGCACCTGCTGTCGAACGGCCGCTACAGCGTCGCGTTGCGCCCGAACGGCGCGGGCTGGAGCCGCTGGGGCAATGTCGGTATCACGCGTTCGCGCGACGATGCGCTGCGCGATGCGCACGGCGCGTTCTTCTACCTGCGCTGGGATCGCCAGCCCCAGGCCGTGTCGCTGACGCAGCATTCCGCGCCCGACCCGACCGCGCACTACCAGAGCACCTTCCACACCGACCGTGTGTGCTTCGACGCGACGTGGGCCGAGCTCCAGGCGCACACGACGGTCTGGGTCAGCCCCGAGGACGACATCGAGTTCCGCCAGATCGAGCTGCGCAACCTCGGCGAGCGCACGCTCCAGCTCGAGCTGATGTCGGCGTTCGAGATCACGCTCGCCGATCCGCGCGCCGACGAAGCGCACCCGGCGTTCTCGAACCTGTTCCTGCGCTCGGTCTGGAAGCCGGCGCAGCAGGCGTTGCTGTTCGAGCGCAAGCCGCGGCTTCCGACCGAGGCCGGGCTGCATGCCGCGCACTTCCTCGCCGAGACCGATCCGGCGATCCTTGCGCTGCGTGTGCAGACCGACCGCGCCGGCTGGCTCGGCCGCAACCGCGATGCGAGCCAGCCGCTCGCGTCCTTTCCACCGTTGCCCGAAGGCGATAGCGCCGAATCCACGCTCGACACCGGGCTCGATCCGGTCTGCGCGCTGTCGGTGCGTCTGCAGCTCGCACCAGGTGCCAAGCTGCAGCTGACCTTCTGCACCGCGGCGGCCGACAACCGTGCAACGCTGGACGCGGTGATCGACAAGCATCGCCAGCACGGCCCAATCGAGCGCGCGTCGCTGATGTCGGCGACGCTGACCGGCATCCGCCTGCGCGAGCTCGCGCTGAACGCCGAGAACTACGCGGCGATCCAGACACTGACGACCGCGGTCGTGATGAACCTGACGCGGCCCCGCGTGCCGGAGGCGCTGGCCGCGCCGCCCGATGCCGAGGTCCGCGCCCCCGGCTGCGATCGTCGCCTGCTGTGGCGCTTCGGCATCTCCGGCGATCGACCGATCCTGCTGGTCTCGGCCGGCGCGCCGCAGGGCATCGGGCTGCTGCGCACGCTGGTGCAGGCGCTGCGAATCTGGTCGTGGGCCGGCGTGGCCTGCGACCTGGTCGTCGTCAACGCCGAGCCGGCGTCGTACCTGATGGCGCTGCAGCGCGATGTCGCCGCGCTGCGAGAACAGTTCAACGCACAGAGCGGCGGCCATCCGGCCAGCGCGAACACCGGCTTCCAGGTGCTGCGCGCCGATGAACTGGGTGCCTACGAGCTCGACACGCTGCGCACGCTGGCGCGTCTGCACTTCAACGCCGACGGCCGACCGCTGACGCATCATCTGCAGGAATGGAGCGAGCAGCACGAGGCCGCGCTCGAGGAACGCATGGCGACCTCGACGACCGCGCTGCGCGCCGCCGGCGGGGGCGGTGCCGAGCCGCGCGTCTCGCAGGGCGTGTTCATGCCCGACGGCGGTGAGTTCCGCTTCGATGTCAGCGTGTTCCAGCGCCCGCTGCGACCCTGGGTCAACGTGCTCGCGAACCCGGGCTTCGGAGCCCACATCTCCGAAACTGGCGGCGGCTACACCTGGGCGTTGAACAGCCGCCTGAACCAGCTCACGCCGTGGTCGAACGATGCGCTCGCCGATCCCCCGGGCGAGTGGTTCCTGTTGCAGGACCTGAAGACGCGCGAGCTGTGGAGCGTCGCACCATCGGCCTGGGGCGATACGGCCGCGACCTACCACATCGCCCACGGCCAGGGCTACAGCGTCATCAGGCATCGGCGCGGCGACCTGGACGTCAGTGCAGCCTGGTGCGTCGATGCGCAGACGGCCGTCAAGCAGCTGCGATTGCGCGTCGTCAACCGTGGCCCGCGCGGCCAGCGACTGCGTGCGATCGGCATCGCCGAATGGGTGATGGGCGCAGGCCGGGGCGACCGCGCCAGCACCGACACCGCCTCGTTCACGCAGCGCCTGTCCAGCGCTAGCGGCAGCGAACCGCGCCGCGTGACCGCATTGACGTGCACGCAGCGCGACTGCTCGGCGGGTTTCGGCGGCGGGAGCGCGTTCTTCGCGGTGACCACCGATGCCGACACCGCGCTCGACTGGACCTGCGATCGCCGCGAATGCTTCGACGCGCGCGGCCGCCTCGTCGTGCCCGACGCCCTCGGCCAGCGCAGCGGTGCCGGCCTCGATCCTTGCGCGATCCTGTCGGCGCCGCTCGATATTGCTGCCGGCGAGACCGTCGAATGCGTCTTCCTGCTCGGCTTCGGCGCGAGCCCGGCCGCGGCGCGCCAGCTCGCCACGACCGCGGCGGCGATACCGGCGAAACAGCGTCTGGAAGCGACGCGCGCGAGCTGGGACACCTTGCTCGGCGCCACCACCGTGAAGACGCCCGACCCACTCTTCGACGCGATGGTGAACCGTTGGCTGCTGTACCAGACCGTCGCGTGTCGGCTGTGGGCCAAGGCCGGCTTCTACCAGGCCGGCGGCGCGTTCGGTTTCCGCGACCAACTGCAGGACGCGATGGCGCTGGCCTGGGCCGACCCGTCGATGCTGCGGCGCCAGATCGTGCTGAACGCGTCGCGCCAGTTCCCCGAGGGCGACGTGCAACACTGGTGGCATGCGCCGACCGGCGCCGGCGTGCGAACCCATTTCAGCGACGACCTGCTGTGGCTGCCACACGCCTGCGCGTACTACCTGCAATGCACCGGCGATGCGTCGCTGCTCGACGAGGAGGTTGCGTTCATCGAAGGCGGGCCGATCCCCGAGGGCGCCGAGGACGCGTACTACGTTCCGGGCATCAGCGAAGCAAGTGCCACGATCTTCGAACACGGCGCACGCGCGATCGACCGCAGCCTGCGCACCGGCGCCCACGGCCTGCCGCTGATGGGCACCGGCGACTGGAACGACGGCATGAACCGCGTCGGCGCGCAGGGCCGCGGCGAATCGGTCTGGCTCGCGTGGTTCCTGTGCGCGCTCGTCGACGACTATGCGCCGATCGCGCGGCAGCGCGGCGAGGACGCGCGCGCGCGGCGCTGGGAAGAGGCCGCGCAACGATGGCGCGTCGCGCTGCAGACGCATGGCTGGGACGGCCAGTGGTACCGGCGTGCGTTCTTCGACGACGGCACGCCGCTCGGCTCGAACACCAACGCCGAGTGCCGCATCGACCTGATCGCACAGGCCTGGGCGGTGATCTCGAACGCGGCGCCGCCGGCCTTCCAGCGCATGGCGCTGGCCGCACTCGAGCGCCACCTCGTCGACGCCGACGCCGGCCTGATCAAGCTGCTGACCCCCGCGCTGCAGGCGCAGCAGCCGAGCGCCGGCTATATCCAGTCCTATCCGCCGGGCGTGCGCGAGAACGGCGGCCAGTATTCGCACGCCGGCGTCTGGGCCTTGATAGCGCACGCGATGAGCGGCCACGGCGACATCGCGTACCGCTACTTCACCCACTTGAGCCCGGCGCACCGCTGCGCGGATGCGACACACGGGCGGGCCTACGCGATCGAACCCTATGTGATGGCCGGCGACGTGTACGCCGAGCCGCCCTACGTCGGCCGCGGCGGCTGGAGCTGGTACACGGGCTCGGCGGGGTGGTTGCACCGCGCCGCGATCGAGCACCTGTTCGGCGTGCGCCTGCGCGGCGACGAGATCGGCTTCGCACCGTGCCTGCCGTCGCACTGGGAACAGGCCGAGTTGACGCTGCGCCGCGATGGCCGCAGCCTGCGCGTGATCTTCTGTCGCGGCCCGTGCGAACCCGCCGCAATCGACGCCGGCTTCGAGCTGGGCCGCGACGAGTCGCTGCGCTGGAGCGAGCTCGCTGCGCACAACACCTGTCTTGTGCGGCTCGACGCGATTTCGGGCACGCCTGCAGCGCCGGCGCGGCCAAGTGCGTCGGCCGTGCATTGAGCGCCTCGGGGTGCTGTCCTACAGCGGCTGGTGTGGCGCTCCGATGGGCCGCACCGGGCCGCGTTCTTACAGTTCCTCTATCGACAGCGGCGTGCATCCGGCGCGCGTTCGCAGCATCGTGATCCCAGCAAGGAGTCTTTCGATGAACCCAGAAAAAGGAGCCCGCCTGGTGCTCGACGAAAAAGGCCTCAGCGACGCGCGGCGTTCGCTCGATCAAGGAGGCGTCGTGCCGAGCTACGGGCCGTGGCGCGAGGACGTCATCAAGCTGCTGAACGACGCGCTCGCGACCGAACTGGTCTGCGTCTTGCGCTACAAGCGCCACTACTTCACCGCCACGGGGCTCGCGTCGCCGAAGATCGCCGAGGAATTCCTGGTTCATGCGAACGATGAGGCGGCGCACGGCGACCAGATCGCCGAACGCATCGTGCAGCTCGGCGGCGAACCCGACTTCTCGCCGGCGAGGCTGCTCGAGCGCAGCCACGCCGACTATGACGACTCGAGCGACCTGAAGGCGATGATCAAGGCCAACCTGATCGCGGAACGCATTGCGATCGAGGCCTACACGCAGATGATCCACCTGATCGGCGACAAGGACTCGACCACGCGCCGCATCCTCGAGGGCATCCTGAGCCAGGAGCAGGAACACGCCGAAGATCTGCGCGACTGGATGACGGATTGACAGGCTGAACCCGGCCCATCGGTGGCGGGCCTGGAGCCACCCGATCAACGAGCGGTTTTCGCAACAACCAAGGAGAAATCCACCATGCAACTGCGTCACACACTCGCTTCCGCCATCGCCGTGATCGCCCTTGCCACCAGCGCCGGCTGCGCCGTGACGCGTGGGCAGGAAAGCGTCGGCGCCTATGTCGACGACGCCACCATCACCAGCTCGGTGAAGGCGCGCTTCGTCCAGAACAAGGACGTCGACGCCTCGTCCATCAAGGTCGAGACGCTGAACGGCACCGTGATGCTGTCCGGCTTCGCGAAGGACTCGACCGAACGCATGACCGCCGAAGACATCGCGATGAAGGTCAAGGGCGTCAAGAGCGTCAAGAACGAGATCGCGGTCCGTCCGTAGGCACAACGATCCTCGGTCCAGGCACGCCGGCCCTACCGGCGCGCGAACGACGCCCCGCATTCCTCGTGAATGGCGGGGCGTTTCGTTTCGCGGCCAGCCAGGCCGCCCCTCGATGACGCTTCCGATGCTCGACCGGACGCCCGAGCCGGCAACCATCCCTGTGCCGACGCCCACGCAGGCCAGCGGCCACCCTGCGCTCACCGTGCTCGCGGTGCTGGCGAGCATCGTCGCGCTGTGGTGGGGCCGCCGCTTCATGGTGCCGCTGACCGCCGGGCTGATGCTCGCGCTGCTAGTGCTGCCGCTGACGGCGCTGCTGACGCGCTGGCTGCGCGTGCGCCTGCTCGCAACGACGCTGAGCCTGCTGCTCGTGCTCGCGGCCCTCGCCGGCGCCGCCGCGGCTTTCGGCGATCAGCTCGCGCGTGTCGCGGGCCGCGCGCCGGACATGATCAGTCTGGTCGCGCAGAAGATCTCGACCACGGACCCGGGTGTCGACTCGGTGCTGCAGCGCGCGCGTCGCGCCTTCGTCGAGCTCGACGTGGCGGCCGAGCGCCTTGGCGGCACGCAGCCGATCACGCGCGCCGCCCGCAACCGCGCGGCGGCAAAACGGGTCGATGCGGCCGCGAGCGCCGCGGCCGCATCGGCGTCCGCAGTGAGCATCGTGCAGACCGCGACCGAGGCGCTGCGCGACGGCGCGGTCAGCGGCTCCGGCGTGCTGCTGAAGCTGGTGATCGACGTGACGGTCGTGTTCTTCATCGCGTTCTTCGTGCTCTCCGGCGGCCAGCCGCTGGCCGAACGCATTCTCGACCTCTGGGCGGTGCGCCCGGGGCTGCGCGCGCGGGCCGAGCACGCCGCACTCGAGTGCGTGCGGCAGATCCGGCTCTATGCCGCGGTGCTGCTGGTCACGAACACGATGATCGGCCTGGCGGTCTGGGGCACGTTCGCGCTCGCCGGGCTGCCGGACGCCGCCGGCTGGGGCGTGACGGCCGCGGTGCTGCACATCGTTCCATACCTCGGGATGGCGCTGCTGACCGGTCTCGGCGCGGCCGAGACCTTTCTCGCGCACGGCTCGCTGGCGTCGGCGCTCGCGATGGGCGCCTTCGTGGTGCTGCTGTCGACCGTGATCGGCACACTCGTGCTCTCATGGCTGCAGGGCCGTGCCGCGCGGATGAACGCGGCGACGGTCTTCATCGGCGTCGTCTTCTGGGGCACGCTGTGGGGCATCTGGGGCCTGCTGCTCGGCCCCGCGCTGACGGTGCTGACGAAGGTGCTCGCCGACCACACGCATTCCGGCCGGCGCCTCGCTGATCTGATGCAGGGCTGACGCAGGCCCGACGGATGTTCAGAACGAGCTGCGCATGAAGACCGCCAGCCCGCCGCGCCGGGCGCGCAGGCTCATCCGCGTGTCGCCGCTCAGCCGCATGCCGAGACCGCCGTAGCCGATGTCGAAGCGGGAGCGCGCGAGCTTGAATTCGACACCGACCTTGCCGACCACGCCCTCGCCGCCCTCGATGCCATGGCCGCGCAGCCCCGACGCGTCGGCATAGACGGCCGAGCGATCGGAGGTTCTGTAGCGCACGCCCATCGTCATCACGGTGCCGCTGGCGAGCACGGTCGAGCTGGCGGCGTCGCCGAGCCCCGGCACGCTGCCGGTCGGCCGCACGCCATAGTTCAGCGTGCCCAAGCCGAGGCCCAGATCGGCACGACCGCGCGAGAGCCACCAGCGGTAGCCGAGCTCGGTCGTCTCGCTGCGATAGCCGGGCAGGCTGCGCTGCGGCTCGCCCGGCGACTCGGTGCGCACGATGCGCGGCGCGTCGAGCGTGTCGGCCGCACTGAAGCGCGACTCGCGCGTCACACCGGGCGCATCGACGCCATCGTCATCGGCGAACGCCGCCGAGGCGCAAAGTGCACCGAACGTCGTCGCCACCAGCCAGCGGGTCGAAGAGCGCATCGCACGATCCTTTCCCGACACCGATGCATTGACTCAATGGCGCCCGCGGAGTTCGCGGATCAGGCTTTCTGCCTCTGCCGCGCGCAACGCGTGCGCGCGCTGCACCCTGCCGGGTTGACGTGCGTGCGCGTCGCGCGCCTCCATCTGATGCTCGTGCTCGAGGCTGTGCTCCCACTCCCTGCGGGCGTGGTGGCGATCCGGCTTGAACCCCGCTTGCGGTTGGCGATCACGTGGCATGCTGTGCTCCCCTCAGCTCTTGTGGAACTTCGCCTTCGCGGCGGCGATACAGGAGCTCTTCGCGTCGCCCGCGAGGCTGTCGCACTTCTGCGTCGCGATCTTGTAGTCGGCTTCGCGCTTGTCGTCGACAGCGTCCTGGCGGGCCTCACCCACCTTCTTGTTCATCTTCGCGTCCGCGAGCGCCTTGGTGTGGGTCGACTTGGCCTCGGTCTGACACAGATCCTTGTCCTTGCCGCCCTTGTCGTCGCACATCTCCTTGGCGACCGCGTAGTCGGCGTCGGCCTTGGCGACCGCGACCTTGTTCGCATCGCTCTGCTTGCCAGTGTAGTTGTACTCGGTCTCGGCCAGCGCGATCTTCTCCTTGCCCTTGGCCTTCTCCTGGCAGACATCCTTCTTGTTGCCGCTGAACGAGTCGCAGGCCGCCTTGTCCGATTTGTACTCCGCGGCGATGCGGTCCTTCGCCGCGTTGTATTCGGTCTTGTCGCCGGTCGCGGCGAAGCCGCCCGAGACCGCGAACATCGCAGCGATCGCAACGCCGACCTTGGACTGTTGGAGGGTGATCATCGAACTCTCCTTTCGGTGAGCGGAAGCAGTTCCGCGGTGTTTCCAGTATGGAAAGTCGCCGCCCGCACGGCCCAGCGGACGGTGCCGCAGCGGCCCGTAGTTCTTCTCCTACTGGCGGCGCGGCGCGCTCGCCGGCGCCGACAGCGGCGCCGCGGCGAAGCGCCGGGCGAGCTTGCGGCAGGCATCGGCGTCGCGCTTCGCCTCGGCGCTGTTGCCCGGATCGATCAGCGGCACGATTGCCGCCAGCGGGTTCGCCAGCGCCAGCAGCGCCGCGGCGCCGAGTCGCGGGCCGAGCCGGCCCTTGTCGATCGATACGCTGGGGTTCGCGAACGTGCCGCGCAGCGTCACCGGCGTGCGCAAGGTCAGCGGGCTGAAATCCTTCGGCGTCGTGACGACGCGCAGGTCGAGCGTCTCGCTCGCGAGCGAGACCGAGCCATCGACCCACAGCGTCGAGTCGCGGGTGTCGAGCACCAGCGCGCGCGGCTTCAGCACGCCCTTGTCGACGACGAAATCGGCGACGCTGCACTGCACCGGCAGCGCGTCGTCGCCCTTGATCAGCAGGCCCAGGCCCTGCGCGACGTCCAGGCCCGCGACCTCGACCGCGAGGTGCGAGATCGTCGCATCCGTCAGGTGCATGCGCACGCCGCCGCGCAGGCTGCCGAGAATCGCGGCGGTCGATCGGCCCTGCCCCGTCACGCGCGCCTCGCCCGAGAGGCTGCCGGTCGCGTACGGCGGCGCCTGGCCGGCGCGCGGCTGGTGGATCCAGCGCTCCAGCTGCACGCCGCGCCAGCGCAGGTCGGCGTTCCACAGCGCCTGCGCACCGCGGCCGTCGAGCTCCAGGGCACCGAACAACTGGCCCTGGCCGGTGCGCGCGTCGATCTCGCGCAGCTTCAGCACCCCGTCGCGCAGCAACAGATGCGTGCGCAGCGGCCGCAGCGGCTCGAGCAGGCCGCTGCCGAGGTCGAGGTTGTCGATGTCGATCAGCACATTGGCGTCCATCGCGCGCAACGACGGCAGATCGAACTCGCGCGTCGGCAGGACGCGGCCCGGCGGCGCCGCCGCGGCGGCGCTGCCAGGCGTGCCGGCGGGCTTCGGCGCGGCGGGCTTCTTCCTGGTCGTGGCCGGCGCCGATGCGGCCGCTGCTGCCGCGGCCGGCTTCTTCGGCGCGGCGCCGACCGCCGGCCCGAGGTCGGCGAGCAGCAGC
>NZ_JBFUKR010000039.1:0-42400 GCF_056400745.1 Rhizobacter sp. P5_A1 | reverse complement strand
TGCTGGAGCGGAGGATGAAGCGGTTCCTGATGGGCGTTGCGCTGCTCGCGGCGAGCGCTTCAGCGTGCGCGACGGAGCCCGTCGGCGCGGCGCCGGACCGGCCGGCGCAGGCGGTACGTGCACTCGAGCGCGCCGTGCTGCTCGGGGCGGCACAGGCCGGCGCTGCGTGGATCGCGGTGGGCGAGCGCGGCCTGGTGATGCGTTCGGACGATGGCGCACACTGGCAGCAGCTCGCCGCGCCGGTCAGCGTCACGCTGACCGCGGTGCGCTTCGCCGACGAGCGCCACGGCATCGCCGTGGGGCACGGCGGCACGGTGCTGGTCACCGAGGACGGCGGACGTCGTTGGGAGCGCCGCCTCGATGGCCGGCGCATCGCCGAGCTGCTGCTCGCGGATGCGAAGGCGCGCCACGACGCCGCCGCGCAGAAGGCCGCCGAGCAGTTGCGCGCCGACGGACCCGACAAGCCGCTGCTCGACGTGCTGGTCTTCGGCCCGCGCCGCGCGCTCGTCGTCGGCGCGTATGGCCTGGCGCTCGCCACCGAGGACGCCGGCATGACCTGGGCCCCCTGGTCCTCCAGGCTCGACAACCCGAAGGGCCTGCATCTTTATGCCGTGCGCCAGCGCGGCAGCCGCATCGTGATCGCGGGCGAGCAGGGCATGGTCTTCAAGTCGGAAGATGCCGGGCGAACCTTCCAGCGCCTGAGCACGCCGTACCAGGGCAGCTTCTTCACGCTCGAGTTGCCGGACGATCGAGAGATCGTTCTGGCCGGCCTGCGCGGCAACGTGTGGCACTCGCTCGATGGGGGCGGTGCCTGGATGGTGCTCGCCACGCCGATGCCCGTGTCCGTCATCGCCAGCCAGCTCGGTGCCGACGGCACGCTGTTGCTGGCCAACCAGGCCGGCTTCGTGCTCGCACGTCGCGGCAACGCCTTCGTACCGATGAACCGCGAGCCGCTGCCGCCGCTGACCGGTCTCGCGGCCGGACGCGGCGGCGCGCTGTTGGCCCTGTCCGTCCAGGGCGTGATGCCCGTCGCCTCCAAGCCATGACCCAGCCCCAGGACTTCGACCCGCGCTCCGGCTCGCTCGTCGAGCGCGCGCTCTTCAACCATCGGCTGATCGTCGTCGTGCTGTGCGCGCTCGTCACCGTGCTGCTCGGCTGGCAAGCCACCAAGCTGCAGTTCAACGCCAGCTTCGAGAAGACGATTCCCGCCGAGCATCCGTACATCCGCAACTTCCTGCAGCACCAGAACGAGTTGAGCGGCCTCGGCAACGCGGTGCGCATCGCGGTGGCCAACCCGAGCGGGACGATCTACGACGCGAAGTACCTCGACACGCTGCGCCGCATGAGCGACGAGGTCTTCCTCGTCCCCGGCGTCGCGCGCAACCAGATGAAGTCGCTGTGGACGCCGACCACGCGCTGGGTCGGCGTCACCGAAGAGGGCCTGGAAGGCGGGCCTGTCATTCCCGACGGCTACGACGGCTCGGCCAGGGCGATGGACCAGCTGCGCGCCAACGTTGCACGCTCCGGCGAGATCGGCCAGCTCGTCGCGCTCGACGCCAAGTCGAGCGTGATCTTCGTGCCGCTGCTGGCCAAGGGTACCGATGGCCAGCCGCTGGACTACGGCACGCTCGCGCACCGCCTCGATGAGCTTCGGGCGAAGTACGAAGGGCAGGGCGTGCAGCTGCACATCACCGGCTTCGCCAAGATCGTCGGCGAGCTGATCGACGGTGTGCGCGTGGTACTGGTGTTCTTCGCGTTCGCGGTCGCGATCGCTGCTGCCGCGGTGTTCTGGTTCACGCGCTGCGCACGCTCGACGCTGCTGGTCGTCACCGCCTCGCTGGTGGCCGTGGTCTGGCAGCTCGGCATGCTGCCCACGCTCGGCTTCGCGCTCGACCCCTACTCGATCCTCGTGCCCTTCCTCGTCTTCGCCATCGGCATGAGCCACGGCGCGCAGAAGATGAACGGCATCATGCAGGACATCGGCCGTGGGCTGCCCAAGCTCGTGGCCGCGCGCTTCACGTTCCGACGCCTGTTCCTCGCCGGCCTGACCGCGCTGCTGGCCGACGCGGTCGGCTTCGCGGTGCTGCTGGTGATCGACATCCAGGCGATCCGCGAGCTGGCGATCGCGGCGTCGATCGGTGTCGGCGTGCTGATCTTCACCAACCTGATCCTGCTGCCGATCCTGCTCAGCTACGCCGGCGTCAGCGCCGCAGCCGCGCAGCGCAGCCTGCGCGCTGAAGGCGCGGAGCAGAAGCAGCCGCTGTGGCGCTGGCTCGACCGCTTCACGCAGCGCCGCTGGGCGCTGGGCGCGGTGGCGATCAGCGTGGCGCTGGCGGCTGGCGGGCTCGTCGTCTCGCAGCACCTGGCCATTGGTGACCTCGACCCCGGTGCGCCCGAATTGCGCGCGGACAGCCGCTACAACCGCGACGTGGCCTTCGTCAACGCCGCCTATGGCGCATCGAGCGACGTGCTGGCGGTGATGGTCAAGACCCCCGACGGCCAGTGCTCGAAGTACACAACGCTGAACAAGATCGACGCGCTCGAGTGGCAGCTGCGGCAGCTCGACGGTGTCGAGACGACCAACTCGCTGGCGCTGCTGAACCGCCGGGTGCTCGCCGGCTTGAACGAAGGCAATCCGAAGTGGTACGAGTTCCTGCCCAACCAGGACATGCTCAACACCGTGACGGCCGGCGCGCCGCGCGGCCTGTACAACGACGCCTGCTCGCTGCTGACGGTCTACGTCTACCTGCGCGACCACAAGGCGCAGACGCTGGCTCGCGTGGTGGACCACGTCGAAGCCTTCGCGAAGGTCAACGACACGCCGGACACCAAGTTCCTGCTGGCCGCCGGCAGCGCCGGCATCGAGGCGGCGACGAACATCGTCGTCAAAAATGCCTGGCGCACCATGCTGTTGCTGGTCTACGGCGCGGTGGTGCTGCTGAGCTTCATCACATTCCGTTCCTGGCGCGCGGTGCTGGTGGCGGTGCTGCCGCTGATGCTGACCTCGGTGCTGGCCGAGGCGCTGATGGTCGCGCTCGGCATGGGAGTCAAGGTGGCGACGCTGCCGGTGATCGCGCTGGGCGTGGGCATCGGCGTGGACTACGCGCTGTACATCCTGTCGATCACGCTGACGCAGCTGCGCGAGGGCAAGAGTCTGTCGGAGAGCTATTACCGCGCGCTGCTGTTCACCGGCAAGGTGGTGCTGCTGACCGGCGTGACGCTGGCCATCGGCGTGGTCACCTGGGTCGCCAGCCCCATCAAGTTCCAGGCCGACATGGGCCTGCTGCTCGCGTTCATGTTCCTGTGGAACATGCTCGGCGCCATGGTGCTCCTGCCGGCCTTGGCGCACCTGCTGCTCAAGCGCCAGCGTACGTCGTCGGCCGAGAACTCCGCCGCCTTCTTCGGCGCGCTGCGCGCGAGGCCCTGATGAAACCTGCGATGAGCTACCCCCGACGCGTGCGCATCGCGCGCAAGACGCTCGAAGCGCCCGACATCTGCAGCTTCGAGCTGGTCGCCGTCGACGGCGGGGTGCTGCCGCCGTTCACCGCCGGCGCGCACATCGACGTGCATCTCGATGGCGCGGTGGTGCGGCAGTACTCGCTGTGCAACCACCCGCGCGAGACCGATCGCTACCTCATCGCGGTGCTGCGCGAGCCGGCATCGCGCGGCGGCTCGAGCAGGATGCATGCGCTGCGCGAGGGCGACGACCTGGACATCTCCGAGCCCCGCAACCACTTCGCGCTGGCGCCCGACGCGCGCCGCCACCTGCTGCTGGCCGGCGGCATCGGGATCACGCCGATCCTGTGCATGGCCGAGCAGCTCGCGAGCGAGGGCGCCGCGTTCGAGTTGCACTACTGCACGCGCTCGGCCACGCGCACGGCCTTCCTGCAGCGCATCCGCCAATCGGCCTTCGGCGCCAAGACCCGGATCCACCATGACGACGGCGCAGCCGCGCAGAAGCTCGATCTTCCGGCCGTCTTCGCTGTGCCGCGAGCCGGCGACCATCTCTACGTCTGCGGCCCGGGCGGCTTCATCGAAGCGGTGCTTGTCGCGGCACGTGCCGCCGGCTGGCCGACGGAGGCGCTGCACCGCGAGTACTTCGCCGCTGGCCCCACCAGTGTTGCGGACGACGGCGCGTTCGAGGTGCAGATCGCCTCCTCCGGGGCGCTGATCCGGGTCGCCCCGCAGCAGAGCGTCGTCGCGGCGCTCGCCGCCGTCGGCATCGAGGTGCCGGTGTCCTGCGAGCAGGGTGTCTGCGGCACCTGCCTGACCGGCGTGCTCGACGGCACACCCGACCACCGCGACGTTTACCTGACCGACGACGAACGGGCGCGTGGCGACCAGTTCACGCCCTGCTGCTCGCGCGCCAAGTCGCCGCGGCTGGTGCTGGACCTGTAGCAGCGGAGGCAAGAAGACGATGCATGACCAGCTCCCTCACCCCGAAGCGACCACCGAGGGCGCGGCGCGCCGCCGGCTGGTCGATTGGGGCGATCGCCTCTGCTGCGCGGCGCTGCTGGCGGTGGGCTTGGGCGGTGCAGCCCTGCTGGGCTGGTACGTCTGGCAGATGCCGGCCCTGCGCTGAATCGAGCCGATCAGCCGCTATGGATCCCGCGTGCCGCGACTTCCCCACTTGCGGCTCACGTGGAGCCGTTGCGCCCGTCCATAGGGCTTCCGGGGTCGGCATCTCCCCCGTAGCGGGCGAGGGCCGGGATCAGCTTGGCGAGAACCTGTGGCCCGATCACTGCGGCCATCTCGCGCTCTGCATCTGCAACCGCACGGCCAAAGGCGTCCAGCCACGCCAGACCCGCTGGCGTGAACCGCACGATGCGGACCCGGCCATCGGCCGGATCGGCAACTCGTTCCACCAAACCCCGCGCGCTGCAGAGATCGATCAGCTCCGTCATGGCCGCGTTGGTCATGGCAGCCCTGCGCGCAAGTTCGGTGATGCGGGTGCCTTCGATGTCCAGATGACGCGTCAGATGGACGTGCGAGCGCTGTGTTCCGGTGTGTCCGGCCTCGCGCATGAGTTCCAGCACGCGCTCCTCGAAGCGGCGCAGCGCGTTGCTCAGCACCCGCCCTGGATTGCGGCTGCGCCAGGCGTAGGTATGACCGTCGGAGGGTTCTGTCATCGCAAACCCGACTGTTCACGGGCCATTTACTTTGGTAACCTAAATATATCTCATGCCCAGCCCGGAGGTCCATCCCATGAACGCTGAAGTCGGCGGGTCGCCTATCGAGACCGACGTCCTGATCGCGGGCGGCGGTCCTTGCGGGCTGATGCTCGCCATCGAGTTGGGGCGCCGGAACATCCGCTGCCTGCTGGTCGACGCCAAGCCCGGCACGGCCTTCAATCCGCAGGCCAATGCGACCCAGGCGCGCACGATGGAGCACTTCCGGCGGCTGGGCTTTGCGCAGGAGATCCGCACGCTGGGTCTGCCACCGGACCATGCGACCGACATTGCGTACTTCACGCGCTATGCGGGCCACGAGCTGGCCCGCATTCGGTTGCCTACGGCCGCCGAGGCCGTGGCCAAGATCAAGGAATTGTCGGGCGCCTGGAGCGCGGCCGAATTGCCGCACCGCGTGTCGCAGAAGTTCGTCGAGCAGGTGCTGCGCCGCCATGCGCAGGCCTGCCCGTCGAACGATGTGCGCTATGGCTGGACGCTGGACGCCTTCAGCGATGACGGCGATTCGGTGAGTGCGGCGGTGCGCCCGACGGAAGGCGGTACCGGCCAGCAGGTGAAGGCCAAATTCCTGGTCGGGGCCGACGGCGCACGCAGCTTGGTCAGACGCGAGCTGGGCATCGAGTGGGGCGGTGTCTCGGGCATCCAGCGGGAATTCATGGGTGGCAAGATGTTCGCCGTCTACCTGCGGTCGCCAGCGTTCTTGTCGGTGCTCAAGCATCCCAAGGCCTGGATGTACGTGGCCGTCAACCAGCAGCGTCGCGCGTTCATGGCGTCTGTGGACGGTGTGGCCGAGTACGCGTTCCACGCCGCGCTGCGTCCTGGGGAGGATGCCGATTCGTGGACCGAGGCCGACGCCCGCCGCGTTTTCGCGGAGGCTGTCGGTGCCGAGGTGCCCATCGAGATCCTGTCCATGGGCACCTGGCTCGCAGGGCATGCTCTCGTCGCAAAGCGACTGCAGCGAGGCCGCGTTTTCATCGCTGGCGACGCTGCCCATCTGTTCACGCCGACGGGCGGGCTGGGCTACAACACGGCAGTCGAGGATGCAGTGAACCTGGGCTGGAAGCTCGCCAGCGTGATCCACGGCCAGGCGCCGCCGGCACTGCTGAACAGCTACGAGGCCGAACGCAAGCCATTGGCCGAGCGCAATACGGCTTACGCCCGCCACTTTGCCGACTCGGTCGGGCTGTTCGTCGCGAAGCCCGAACTCGACGAGGTATCGGAGCGCGGCAACGAGGCGCGGCGCATCGCCTCCGAGGTCCTCAACCAACATGCGCGGCTGGAGTTCAACATTCCGGGCGTCACCTTCGGCGGCCGCTACGACGCATCACCGGTGATCGTGCGCGACGATGCCGCGCTGCCGCCCGACGAGCCGAACAACTACGTGCCTACCGCCAGCCCTGGCGGTCGCCCGCCACACGCCTGGCTCGAGGACGGTCGTTCGCTGTTCGACCTCTTTCACACGGATTGGACCCTGCTGCGTCTCGGACCCGGAGCGCCCTCGGGTGCGGCCTTCGAGGCCGCGGCCCATGTTGCGGGCATGGATCTGCGCATCGTTCACCTGGCGCGGGCGCCGCTGCGCGAGCTTTACCAAGCGCCGCTCGTCCTTATCCGTCCCGACCAGATCGTGGCGTGGCGCGGCGCCAGCGATGCGGCCGCTGCCCCGGTGCTGGCACGGGTGATGGGCCGTTGAGGCTCGCGCCGAGTCGTCGTTGAAGCCAAGGGGCCGATCTTGCGCAATCTGAACCAGCACACCATCACCGAAGCCGTTCTTGCGCGGCACGCGAAAACGGCGGACCCGCGGCTCAAGCAGATCATGACCATCCTGGTCAAGCACCTGCACGAGTTCGCGCGCGAGGCGCACCTGACCGAGGACGAGTGGTTCAAGGGGATCGAGTTCTTCACCCGCTGCGGCCACATCACCGACGACAAACGGCAGGAGTTCATCCTGTTGTCCGACGTGCTGGGCCTGTCGATGCTGACCGTGGCGCAGAACAACGACAAGCCGGCGGGCTGCACCGAGGCCACCGTCTTCGGCCCCTTCCACGTCGAGGGTGCGCCGCACTTCGAACTGGGCGACGACATCGCCAACGGCGCGCGCGGGCAGCCGTGCGTGGTGCGGGGCACGATCCGGGGCATCGGCGGCGAGCCGGTTCCCGGTGCGCACCTCGACGTCTGGCAATCCGACGAGGACGGGCTGTACGACGTGCAGCATGCGGGAATCGACCACGCACAGGCGCGCGGCATCCTGAACGCCGACGATGCAGGCCGTTTCGTTTTCCGTTCCATCCTTGCCGTGCCCTACGCGATTCCGCACGACGGCCCGGTCGGAGACCTGCTGAAGGCGACCGGGCGCCACCCTTGGCGGCCGGCTCACCTGCACTTCCTCATCAAGGCACCGGGCTATGAGACGCTCATCACGCACGTGTTCCGCAGCGACGATCCATACCTCGATTCGGATGCCGTGTTCGGTGTACGCCAGACGCTCATCGCGGAATGGAAACCGCAGCCCGATGGCAGCCACCTCGTCGAATACGACTTCGTTCTGAACCCCTGCAAGTGAGCCAGGGGCTGAAAAGGGAGCATGCAGTGATCCGGCACATCGTGATGTGGAATGTGGGCGGCGCGACGCCCGAAGAGAAGCGACAAAACATCGAGCGCGTGCGCCGAGGCTTTCAGGACCTGCGCGGCGGAATACCGGGCCTGATTCACCTGGAGGTCGGCGTGGACGCCAGCACGGTCGACTATGCGTGTGACGTCGTCTTGTTCAGCGAGTTCGAGTCTTGGGATGCGCTCAGGGCCTATGCAGTGCACCCCAAACACCTGCGGGTACGAGACGAACTCGCAGGCGTGCGCATCGCGAGACATCAGGTCGATTACGAGACGGTTGCCGACTGAGTGGCGTCGACTGAGTGGTGCCCAACTGGAGTTCCATGGACGAATTCATCTACAACGCACAGGCGTCGCGCGTGGTGTTCGGGCGCGGCGCGCTGGCACACCTCGAACGCGAGATCGAGCACCTCGGTTCGCGCCGCGCGCTCGTGCTGTGCACGCCCGAGCAGTGCAGCCAGGCCGAACAGGTGGCGGCGCGCCTTGGCGACCGCGCCGCGGGCGTCTTCGCACGTGCGGTCATGCACGTACCGCTGGAGACGGCGCGCGAGGCCCGCGACGAGGCACAGCGGCTGGGCGCAGACTGCGCGGTGGCCATCGGTGGTGGCTCGACGATTGGGTTGGGCAAGGCCATCGCGCTCGACTCCGGCCTGCCGATCCTGGCGATCCCGACCACCTATGCGGGCAGCGAGATGACGCCGATCTACGGCATCACCGAAGGCGGTCTCAAGAAGACGGGCAGGGACCCTCGCGTATTGCCGCGCACCGTGATCTACGACCCCGAGCTGACGCTGACCCTGCCGGTGGGATTGAGCGTGACCAGCGGCATGAATGCGATCGCCCATGCGGCCGAAGGTCTCTATGCTCGCGACAGCAATCCCGTGATGGCGCTGATGGCGGAGGAGGGCATCCGCGCCCTGGCAGGGGCGCTGCCGGCGATCCGGCTCGCGGCCGACGACGTTGCCGCGCGCTCTGATGCGCTGTACGGCGCCTGGCTGTGCGGCATGGTGCTGGGTAACGTGGGCATGGCGCTGCACCACAAGCTGTGCCACACGCTCGGCGGCAGCTTCAATCTCCCGCATGCCGAGGTGCACACGGTCGTGCTGCCGCATGCCATTGCCTTCAATGCCGGGGCGGCGCCCGAAGCCATGCTGCGCATCCGCCGCGCCCTCGGCGTGACCGGCTCGCTCAGCGCCGCCGCAGCGCTGTATGACCTGGCCCGCGACAACGGCGCGCCCGTGGCGCTGAAGGACATCGGCATGCAGGAGGCCGACCTGGAGCGAGCAGCCGGCCTCGTCGTGGCCAATCCGTACCGGAACCCGCGCGAGATCGGTGCTGGGCAACAGGGTGCGATCCTGCGCCTGCTGCGAGATGCGTTCGTCGGCCAGCGGCCGGAGTGAGTCAGACACTGGAGCAACGACATGTGGCCAATCTGGGAGTGGTTCGTCGACGTCCACTCTTATGCCGTTTGGGCCGAATGCTCTCGCGCATCGTCCAGGCCCATTGTTTCGCTGGGACCCGTGGCACCCGAGATGGATTGCCATAGCAGCGTCACGCCATGTCGCCGTGCGTGCTCCTTGCTTTCCGATGAAATCGAGAAATCCGCCAGCTCGTCAGCGACGGCGACACCGTAGTTCGCATTGGTACTTTGCACACGCACTGGACTTGGACCTCGGTTCGCTTGGAGGGCAGGCGCTAAGGCTAAGTGCAGCTGGGATGTCGCGCCGTGACGCAGTCCCTGTGCGCTGTGCGCCAGCATGCCGGGCGCCTTTCATCGTGCTGACGGTCCGCAGCCTCGCGAGGATTCCGATCCGGGCAGTTTCAGGGCAGTTCGCGCGTTCGGTCCGCCGTGTGGTCAGGCCGCCCGACGAAATCGAGAAGCACCCACGCATTTCGTTGCCAATGCCGCCTCAGTTGCTTTCTGTCGGGCCGCCGGCTGCTGGTGCGAGCGGCGTATCCGCACGACGGCGTTGATCACGCTGTCCTTGCCGTACCAAGGCAACCGCTTCCTCGAACGAGTAGGAAGTATGGTGAACCCGGTCGGCGGCGATCTGATCCACGGGCGCCTGCCGGCCGGCCCGCATCGGCAGCATCAGCACCAAGCTGGCCTGCTGCAGACGGGCCAGGCACTTGTTGAGCATCAGGCCGTCCTCGGCTACGACCTTGTCGGCCGTGGTGCCGACGACGAACACCGTGCCCACGGCTTCAAATCTTGCATCGACCGGCGGGTGGGCCAACTCATGGACGGTCACATGTCGGGCATCAAGGCGCTCGCTACGCAGCACTCGCGCCAGCAGTTCCGCGGTGAACTGGGGCTCGCTGCCGGCCATGCTTACGCACATCAGCATCGAGCCAGGCGGCACGTCCAGCGGACCCTGCCAGCGCCCCTCCGCCTTCTGGCGCTCCTGTCGCAACCACAACCCGAGGTCTCCGCCGTCCGAGGCCGCCACTCGTGGGCGCGCAGGCCTCGGGGCTTGAGTCAGTTCCGCGAAGACCTGCGAGATGACGTGCTGGGCTGCTGCCCGCTGTTCGGCGCTGATCAGATTCCGTTCGAAGTCCTCACGGGCCAGCTCGAAGGCCGGCATGACGACCTTGTCACAGTAGGCCGACAGAGATCTGCGCTTCAGGAAGGCGCGCGCATCGGCCACGACCTCCACCGCGTCGCCGCTAAGGGAGCGCTGGTAGAAGCGTTGCGAAAGGTCGAGCGCTGGCGCGTCGCCGAAGAGGATTTCCAAGAATGTCAGCGCCGGCACGTGCCGTCCGGCGACCACCAGGCACAGGGTCAATGGCGTGGACAGCAGCAACCCCACTGGGCCCCACAGCCCGCCCCAGAAGACGGCCGCGACCACAACCGAGAACGGTGACAGGCCCGTGGAATGTCCGTAGAGCAGTGGCTCGACCGCGTAGGCCGCCACCAGTTCCACGCCGAGAAAGACCACCAGCGTGGACAGCACCAAGCTCCACCCCGGGATCATCGCGGCGGCCATCGCGCACGCGCACACCGCCGCTGCCGGAAACCCGACGTAAGGAACGAATCGCAGGAGCGCAGCCAGCGCTGCCCAGACGGTGGCGTGTGGCACACCCAAAGCGGACAGCAGCGCCCATATCACGAGGCCGACGCCGCAGTTCACCGAGAACTGCGAGATGAAGTAGCGCGAGAGCCGCTGCCCCGCATCGTTGAACGCACTGGTTGCCGCACGCACATCGCGGCCTCCGGTCAATCGGATGAGGCGGTCGCGTAGTGAATCCTGCTCCAGCAGCGCGAACACAAGCACCAGCGCCACGACGCTCACCACGCCCAGCGGCCCCCACACCATGGCGAGAAGCCGACCCAGCACGGTGGCACTGTCGTCGGGCGCGCGGCCGGCCCTGATTGCTGCAACATTGAGCGGCGTCTCGGCGGTCCTACCGCGGCCCGGATTGGGCAGGGCGTCCGGGACGGAGCCCTGTGCCAAGTCGCCGAGCAGCCGGCCGGCACGGCCCTGCATTTCCTGCATCCGGTCCACGGTGAGCTCGCGCAGGGTGGAGATTTTCTGGCGTACATTGACCTCGTAGCGAGGCAGGTCGCGCGACATCGCACCCAGTTGCGCGAAGATCACGGCCGCGATAGCGGTCACTGCCAGTCCGACCAGCACGAGCGCTGTCATGGCGGACGTGGCCTGACCCAGACCCAGACGGCGGATCGCCCGCACGATGGGTGCCATCACGAAACCCATCATCGCTGCCAACGCGATGGGCGCAAGCAGACTGCGCCCCAGATACAGCAGACCCAGCACGGCAACGCCGGCTAGGATATTCAGCCTCAGGAGCGGAGGCGGCGTCGGCTGCGACATCTGCTAGGCGACGGGAACAGAAGAATGGCGAGTATTGCAACTGCCGGTGTGTGCGGGCAGGCGTGATGTCTCATCAAGTGTTGCGGCGGCCTCGACATTGAATGGCAACACCATCGCGCGTCCGCTCCAAACCAAACAGCGTCCTCGTAACCGGGGCGGTTCAGGGCCAGGGTGTCGTGCTTCTCACACTGCCGCTGTTCGTGATCCTGGGGACGCGCGCGACTGGTGTCCATCAGCCGCCCCGTCCGGATGCCGCGCTTCTGGTGTGCTCGTCGGACCACCCGCCGCCCAGCACCTTGTACAGCGTGACTCGGTTCGACATCCGCGACAAGCGCGTGCCGATCAGGTTCTGTTGCGCGCTGTAGAGCGAGCGCTGCGAGTCCAGCACCGTGAGGTAACTGTCGACGCCGCGCGAGAAGCGTGCCCGCGACAGTTGGTCGCTCTCGGCCGTCGCGTTGACGAGCGACTGCTGCGCCTCGAGCTGGTCCCCCACCGTGCTGCGCTGAGCCAGTGCGTCCGACACCTCGCGGAACGCGGTCTGGATCGCCTTGTCGTACTGCGCCACGTTGATGTCGCGGCTGATCTTCGCGATGTCGAGGTTGGCGCGGTTGGCGCCGCCATCGAAGATCGGCAGCGAGATCTGCGGCAGGAAGGACCATGTCCCCGAGCCGCTCTTGAACAGGTCCGAGAGATCGGCGCTCGATGACCCTGCCGACGCAGTCAGGCTGATGCGCGGGTACAAGGCCGCGCGTGCGGCACCGATGTTGGCGTTGGCAGCCTTCAGCTGGTGCTCGGCCTGCAGGATGTCGGGCCGGCGCTGCAGCAACGTCGACGGCAGGCCGCTCGGCAGGTCGGGCAGGGCGTTGAGCGAATCGGCAAGGTTGGCGGGCAGCAGCTCGGCCGGCAACGCCGAGCCCACCAGCAGCACCAGCGCATTGCGGTCCTGCGCCACCTGCGAGGTGTAGCGTGCCACGTCGACGCGCGCGGTGTCGACGCTGGTTTGCGCCTGGCGCAGCGCCAGTGCCGACATGATGCCGACCTCGAGGCTGCGCTGGCTCAGCCGGTACGACTCGCTCTGGCTCGTCAGCGTGTTCTGTGCCAGGGCCAGCCGCTCCTGGTCCGCGCCCAGCGTCAGGTAGGCATTCGCGATCTCGGCCACGAGGCTGATGTGCGTGCTGCGCCGCGCCTCCTCGGTCGCAAGAAACTGCTCCAGCGCCTGTGCGCTCAGGCTGCGCACGCGTCCGAACAGGTCGAGCTCGTAGGCGCTGACGCCCACGCTCGCGCTGTACTGGCGGCCGATCTCCGGGTTGCCCGGCACGCGCAGGCCGTCGGCGGTGCGCGTGGCGCTCTGGCTGCCGGTGGCGCTGACGCCGGGGTACAGGTCTGCGTTCTGCACGCGGTACTGCGCACGCGCCTTCTCGATGTTCAGCGCGGCCACGCGCAGGTCGCGGTTGTTGGCCAGCGCCAGCGCCACGATTTGGCGCAGCCGGTCGTCGGCGAAGAACTCGCGCCAGCCGATGTCGGCCGTCTCGGGCGCGTCTGCGGCCGGTGCCGACGCCGCCACCGGGTAGGCGGTTGGCACCGGCAACGGGGGGCGCTCGTAGGCGGGCATCAGGCTGCAGCCGCCGAGCGCGACAGCAGTGGCCGCGCAGGCCAGGGTGATCCAGGTCAAGCGAGTCATGTCAGTGGCCTTCCAGCAAAGAGGAGGTGTCGGCGTGCGGCTGCGGCGCCGCTGCGGCCGCCTTGGGCCGACTGTCGAACAGGCGCCGCACGGTCACGAAGAACAGCGGTACGAAGAAGATCGCCAACAGCGTGCCCGAGACCATGCCGCCGACCACGGCCGTGCCCAGTGCGTTCTGTGCGCCGGCGCCGGCGCCCTTGCCCAGCATCAGCGGCAGTACGCCGAGGATGAAGGCGAGCGAGGTCATCAGGATCGGGCGCAAGCGCATGCGCGCTGCGGTCAGGGCCGCCTCGACCAGGCCCATGCCTTGCGCGACCAGATCCTTCGCGAACTCGACGATCAGGATGGCGTTCTTCGACGCCAGGCCCACGGTCGTCAGCAACCCGACCTGGAAGTACACGTCGTTCATCTTCCACGTCAGCAGCGCACCGAGCAGCGTGCCCACCACGCCCAGCGGCACGACGAGGATCACCGAGAACGGGATGGACCAGCTTTCGTACAGTGCCGCGAGGCACAGGAACACGACCAGCAGCGATACCGCGTACAGCAACGTTGCCTGGCCGCCGGCCTCGCGCTCCTGGCGCGAGATGCCGGTCCATTCAAAGCCGATGCCGGGCGGCAGCTCGGCCGCGTGACGCTCCACCAGGTCGAGCGCCTGTCCGCTGGACATCGCGCCGGGCATGGCCATGCCGAGAATCTCGACCGAGGGCACGCCGTTGTAGCGCTCCAGCCGCGGCGAGCCCGAGGTCCATGCGGCCTGCGCGAAGGCGCTGAACGGCACCATCGCACCGCCGGCGTTGCGCACGAACCAGTTGTCGATGTCGCTCGGCAGCATGCGGAATGGCGCATCGGCCTGCAGGAAGACCTTCTTCACACGCCCCTTGTCGATGAAGTCGTTGACGTAGCTGCTGCCCCAGGCGGCCGAGAAGGTGTTGTTGACGTCGGCCATCGACAGGCCCAGTGCGCCGACCTTGTGTTCGTCGATGTCGAGGCGGAACTCGGGTGTGTCTTCCAAGCCATTGGGCCGCACGGCCACCAGGCCCTTCTCCTTCATCAGCGCACCCAGCAGCTGGTTGCGGGCCTGCATCAGCGCCGCGTGGCCGAGGTTGGCGCGATCTTGCAGCATCAGGTCGAAGCCGCTCGCGTTGCCGAGCTCCGAGACGGCCGGCGGGGCAAAGGCGAACACCGTCGCATCGCGCAGCTGCGCGAAGTAAGCCATGGCCTTGTTGGACACAGCAGCCGCCGCCAGATCGGGCCGCGTGCGTTCGCTCCACGGCTTGAGCTTGACGAACGCGAAGCCCGCGTTCTGACCGCTGCCCGCGAAGCTGAAGCCGGCCACCGTGAAGATGGAATCGACCGCGTCCTTCTGATCGACCAGGAAGTGGTGCTCGACCTGCTCGATCACTTTTAGCGTGCGATCCTGCGTGGCGCCGGGTGGCAGCTGCACCAGCGTGAACAGCGAGCCCTGGTCTTCGTCGGGCAGGAAGCCGGCGGGGATCTTCATGAACACGAAACCGACCGCAAGCACGAGCACCGCGTAGCCGGCCATGTAGCGCCAGCCGCGGCCAAGCATGTGCCGCACCACGCCCTGGTAGCCGCGGTTGCTGCGGTCGAACAGGCGGTTGAACGCGCCGAAGAAGCCGGTGGTGGCGAGCGCGTGGCCTTTCGCCACCGGTTTGAGCAGCGTCGCGCACAGCGCGGGCGTGAGAACAAAAGCGACCAGCACTGACAGCGTCATCGCCGAGACGATGGTGACCGTGAACTGGCGGTAGATCACGCCGGTCGAGCCGCCGAAGAAGGCCATCGGCACGAACACGGCCGCCAGCACCAGCGCCACGCCCACCAGCGCACCGGTGATCTGCCCCATCGACTTGCGCGTGGCTTCCAGCGGCGACAGTCCCTCTTCGCTCATCACGCGCTCGACGTTCTCGACCACGACGATCGCGTCGTCGACCAGCAGGCCGATCGCGAGCACCATCGCCAGCATCGTCAAGGTATTGATCGAGTAGCCGAATGCCGCGAGCACGCCGAAGGTGCCGAGCAGCACCACCGGCACCGCGATCGTCGGGATCAGTGTGGCGCGGAAGTTCTGCAGGAACAGGTACATCACCGCGAACACCAGCACGATGGCTTCGATCAGCGTCTTCACCACCTCCTCGATCGAGATGCGGACGAAGGGCGTGGTGTCGTAGGGCTTGATCACCTCCACGCCGGGCGGGAAGAACTTGCGCAGTTCGTCGACCTTGGCATCGATGCCTCGCACGGTGTCAAGCGCATTGGCGCCGGTCGCGAGCTTGATCGCCAGGCCCGCGGCCGGCTTGCCGTTGAAACGGCTGACGGTGGCATAGCTCTCGCTGCCCAGCTCGATGCGGGCCACGTCGCGCAGGCGCACGGCCGAGCCGTCGGCCTGCGTTCGCAACAGGATGGCCTCGAACTCGGCGGCCGTCTTCAGTCGTGTCTGCGCGGTGATGGTGGCGTTGAGCTGTTGGCTCTGCACCGACGGCAGGCCGCCGAGCTGGCCCGCCGAGACCTGCGCGTTCTGCGCCTGGACGGCGTTCTTCACGTCGAGCGGGGTCAGCTTGAAGCTGTTGAGCTTGCTCGGGTCGAGCCAGATGCGCATTGCGTACTGCGAACCGAACAGCGTCGTGTCGCCCACGCCTTCGACGCGGCTGATCGCCTCCTGGACATTGGCGGCGACGTAGTCCGCGATGTCGGCGGCGCCCAGCTTGCCGTCTTGCGACACGAAGGCCAGCACGTTCAGGAAGTTGCTGGCCGACTTCGTGACCTGCACGCCTTGCTGCTGCACCTCTTGCGGCAGCAGCGGCGTGGCCAGCGCCAGCTTGTTCTGCACCTGCACTTGCGCGGTGTCGGGGTCGGTGCCGTTCTCGAAGGTCAGCGTGATGGTCACGCTGCCTGACGATTCACTCGTCGAAGCGATGTACGCCAGCCGGTCCAGGCCTTTCATCTTCTGCTCGATGACCTGGGTCACCGTGTCTTCCAGCGTCTTGGCCGATGCGCCGGGGTAGTTGGCCGAGATCGCGATGGCCGGTGGCGCGATCGTCGGGTATTGCGCGATCGGCAGGGTCTTGACGGCCATCACCCCCGCCAGCATCACGATGATGGCGAGGACCCAGGCGAAGATCGGGCGGTCGATAAAAAAGCGAGCCATGGTGGTGATCTCCTCGGTGGGTCAGTTCGCAGCCACGCGCGCGGGGGGCGCGCTCGCCGGCGCCGCCACCGGCACGGCGTTGACGGGTTGGCCGGGGCGCGCCTTCTGCTGCCCCTCGACGACCAGGCGATCGCCGGCCTTCAGGCCGGAGGTCACCAGCCACTGGTCACCGATGGCGCGCTCGGTGGTGAGAGCCCGCGATTCGAGCTTGCCGTCGGCGCCGACCACGAAGGCGATCGGCTTGCCGGCGGCGTCGCGGCTGACCGCCGGCTGCGGCACCAGCAAGGCTTGGTCGCTGACGCCCTCTTCGACCAAGGCGCGCACGTACATGCCGGGCAGCAGGTCGGCGTTCGGGTTGGGGAACACCGCACGCAAGGTGATCGCACCGGTGCTCTGGTCGACCGTCACGTCCGAGAACTCCAGCTTGCCGGCGAGCGGGTAGGTGCTGCCGTCTTCCAGCAGCAGTTTGACAACGGCCGCGTTGGCGCCTCCGCTCTTCAGATCACCCTGCGCCAGCGCGTGCTTGAGCCGCAGCACCGCGCTGCTCGACTGGGTCACGTCCACATAGATCGGATCGAGCTGCTGCACGGTCGAGAGCAGCGTCGCCTGGTTCGCCGTGACCAGCGCGCCCGGGGTCACCGACGACTTGCCGATGCGCCCCGAGATGGGGGACACGACGTGGGTGTAAGCCAGGTTGATGCGGGCGCTCTCGAGCGCCGCTTTGGCCCCGGCCACGTCGGCTTCACCCTGCTGCAGCGCGGCCGACGCATCGTCCTGATCCTGCTGGCTGACGGCCTTGATCGCCACCAGTTCGCTGTAGCGCTCCGACTTCAGCCGCGTCGAGCGCAGATTGGCTTCGCTCTTGGCCAGCGTGGCGCGCGCGCTCTCGAAGCTGGCCTGGTAGCTGGCCGCGTCGATCTGGTACAGCGGCTGGCCGGCCTTCACCAGGCTGCCTTCCTGGAAGCTGCGCGCCTGGATCAAGCCGGTCACCTGCGGGCGCACTTCGGCGATCTGGTAGGGCACGGTGCGGCCCGGCAGTTCGGTGTTGAGCGCCAGGCGCTGCGGCTGCACGACGACCACGCCGACCTGCGGCGGGCCCGAGGCGGCGGGCGGCGGGCCCTGCGGCGGGTCTCCGCACGCCGTGAGCAGGGCCGACACCAGGGCCAGCATCGTGGTGTTACTGGTCAGAGAATGGATTGAAGGCATGGGGAAACTCCTTAAACGAGGCGTGAGGGCCTGCAGCGCGCCGCCCGGCGGCTGCCCGTTAAACATACGGGTGAGTACAGTATAAGGGTTTACCAGCGGTGCATGTCAAGCGATAATGAACTCATGAGTTCATAAGATGGGTGTTGACATGAGAGTAAAAACCGAGACAAGACGCGAGGCGATCCTGGAGGTGGCGGCGCAGGTGTTCCAGGAACTGGGCTATGAGCGCACGTCGATGGATGAAATCGCCGCGCGCATGGGCGGGTCGAAGGTGACGCTGTACGGCTACTTCTCGTCGAAGCAGCAGCTTTTCCTCGAAGTCGCCAACCACCTCGGTGCTAAACAGTTGGGCCCGGCATACGATGAACTGGTGGTCGGCAGCGACGACATGTCGAGAGTGCTGCGCCGCTTCGGCGAGAAGTTCCTGTCGTTCATCTGCACACAACAGGCCGCGGGCACGTATCGCATGGTGATCTCGCAATCCGGCCAGTCCGACATCGGACGGGCGTTCTTTGAACTGGGACCGAAACGCGGCGAAGAGGCGATCGCGGTTTTTCTTCAATCACAAATGGATGCTGGCCGCCTGAAGCAGACGGACGCGTCGGTTGCGGCCATGCACCTGATTGGCCTGCTGTCAGCCGAGACATTGGATCGCATCCTGCTACGCGTGATGGCGTCGCCCACGCGTCAGCAGATAAAGCAGATGGTGGACCGCGCGGTCAAGGTGTTCACCGCCGCTTACGCAGTCTGAGTGGCGCGATGCGGCTCACCAACTGACCGGAGGCTTCGGGCGGGATAGCGGCAATCTCACAGAATGCTGCCGCTCGCCTTTTGTCCTAGGTCGGCCGACCGCATGATCTTTGCGAGTCATTGCTGCGCACCAAACGGTCGGTCCAGAGAGCGGGCGGCAGCGCAGTGCCTTCGGCAGTACCGGTGCCAACGCGTTGACATGTTCGCGCCGGCTCGACCGACGCGCCAGTCATCGCGCTCGGCGCCACGCCCGACGTGGGACGCCGGCTCAAAGTGGCGGCGTGCTCCTGCGCGCATCCACTGCGCCATTGGGCCTGTCACATCGTTCGCCTCTGCTGTGGGCCCTCTCTTCGTTCTTTGCAGGCCCTATCGCCAGTGCTTCAACACTTCGCAGGTTTGTCCTGATAATCTTGTGATCGCAATGCAAACAAGGTTGCCATGTCCTCGACCCCTGAGTACCGAGTGATCCTGGTGGGCACGGACGCGCTGGCCAACCGTGCGCTTCACCGACACCTGAGGCGCCAGTACCTGGTGCACTGCGTCGGGCGCGCCACAGACGGTTCGAAGCTCACTCTCGACTATGCGCCGGACGTTGTGGTCTGCGCACCCGCTCCCCGCCGAACCCGGGTTGGCGCTTGCCACGCAAGCCTGGCTGGGCTTCGACGAGTTGCAGCAACTCTCTCACGCGGCCAAGCGAAGTTGAAGCCCTTCGCACGTGCCTGCACGGACGGACGAACTCTTGATCTGGACCAATATCTTGGGCAAACGGCTGTCTGCTGAGAGTCCACCGGCGGCTCAAGGACAGGCTGCGTCGGCTCCGCGGCGTGGCCTCGTACTGCCTGCATCACTACCTCGGCTGATTCCGCACGCCTGAACGATTCCCAAAACCAGACCTCACTCCGCCGGCGATCCTGGCGCTGGCCATCGGAGTCTGACGACATCCATGCTCAACGCGCATAGCGCCCTGGATTGCGTCATGCTGTGGTGCTCGGTCAGCAGGTCCAGCTGGCGTTTCGTTCGGTATTGATGCCGTAGTTCCGGATGGCCGCGAGGCACGTGTCGCCGTCGACGTTGCCTTGGTCGCGCAACTGGGTCAGCGCGGCGAGGACGATGTGGGTGCGATCCACCTCGAAGAACCCGCGCAAGGCTGCACGCGTGTCGCTTCTGCCGAATCCGTCGGTTCCAAGGGCCGTGAACGGCGCGCTGACGTAACTCGCCACCAACTGGGGCCAGGCCCGGACATAGTCGCTCACCGCCACGATCGGGTCCTGGCCGGCAAGGCAAGTCTCCACATGGCTCTGGCGGGCCTGTGTGTTCGGGTGCAGGCGGTTGTATCGCTCGACCTCGCGTGCATCGCGGGCCAGTTCACTGAAGCTGGTGGCGCTCCACACCTCCACCTCGACTTGCCAGTCTTCGGCCAGCATCTGAGACGCGGCGATCGCCTCGCGCAGGATCGTGCCCGACCCCACGAGCCTGACACGGCCGCGACTGGCTTTGGTCGACTGGGTCGAGTGTCGGTACAGCCCCCTGATCACATCGCCGTGCACGTCTGCCGGCAGAGTAGGCTGCGCGTAGTTCTCGTTCATGAGCGCGATGTAGTAGAAGACATCCTGTTGTTGCTCGAGCATCTGCCGCATGCCGTGGTCGAGGATGACGGCCAGTTCACCGGCAAAGCAAGGGTCGTAGGCGCGGCAATTGGGCACGGTAGCCGCTTGCAAGAGGCTCGTGCCGTCCTGGTGCTGGAGGCCTTCGCCACCGAGCGTGGTACGGCCTGCGGTGGCGCCCAGCAGGAAGCCGCGCGCGCGCTGGTCTGCGGCCGCCCAGATCAGGTCGCCCACGCGCTGGAAGCCGAACATCGAGTAGTAGATGTAGAAGGGCAGCATGGCCAGGCCGTGTACCGAGTAGCTGGTGGCGGCTGCCGTCCAGCTGCTGATGGCGCCCGCCTCGCTGATGCCCTCTTCGAGAATCTGGCCGTCGGTGGCCTCGCGGTAGCTCATCAGTGAGCCAATGTCTTCCGGCTCATAGGCTTGCCCCGAGCACGCGTAGATGCCGATCTGCTTGAACAGATTGGCCATGCCGAAGGTGCGGGCCTCGTCGGCGACGATGGGCACCACCCGGGGGCCGAGCGCCGAATCCTTCAGCAGTGTGGTGAGCATGCGCACGAAAGCCATCGTCGTGCTCATCTCCTTGCCTTCGGCATTGACCGCGAACTCTGCATACCTTGTCCAGGCTGGCACAGGCACGGTGGGCGCCTGCGCACAGCGGCGCGGCAGGTAGCCGCCCAACGCCTGCCGGCGCGTGTGCAGGTAGCGCATCTCGGCGCTGTCGTCGGCGGGCTTGTAGAAGGCCAGTTCGGCAGCCTGCTCGTCGCTGAGGGGCAGCTGGAAGCGGTTGCGGAAGGCGATCAGGTCGTCGCGTTCGAGCTTCTTCTGCTGGTGCGTGGTCATGCGGCCCTGGCCGGCTTCGCCCATGCCGTAGCCCTTCTTGGTCTGCGCCAGGATCACCGTGGGCCGGTCAACGGTCCGCGTGGCGGCGTGGTAGGCGGCGTGGATCTTGACGAAGTCGTGGCCGCCGCGCTTGAGCAGATCGATCTGCTGGTCGGTCAGCCCCTGCGCCAGCGCGGCGAGCTGTGGGTTCTGGCCGAAGAAGTGGTCGCGGTTGTAGCGGCCGTCTTTGGCAGCAAAGGTCTGGAACTGGCCGTCCACGGTGTTGGCGAAGGCGTGGGCGAGCGCGCCGTGCACATCGCGTGCGAACAGGCCGTCCCAGTCGGAGCCCCATACGAGCTTGATCACGCGCCAGCCCGCGCCTTCAAAGAGAGCCTCCAGCTCGTCGATGATGCGGCCATTGCCGCGCACCGGGCCGTCCAGGCGCTGGAGGTTGCAGTTCACAACCCAGATGAGATTGTCGAGCTTTTCGCGCGCCGCAAGCGTCAGCGCGCTCATGCTCTCGGGCTCGTCCATCTCGCCGTCGCCGAACACCCCCCATACGCGTCGACTCGCGGTGTCCAGCAATCGCCGGTGCTGCAAGTAGCGCATGAAGCGCGCCTGGTAGATGGAGCTGATCGGGCCTATGCCCATGGAGCCGGTTGGGAACTGCCAGAACTCGGGCATCAGCCATGGGTGAGGGTAGCTGCTCAGCCCCTGCGCGCCTGTGCCCTTGGCGCCGATTTCCTGCCGGTAGTGAGCCAGATCCTCGGCGCTCAGGTGACCTTCGAGGAAAGCGCGCGCATAGACGCCCGGCGCCGAGTGCGGCTGGAAGAAGATGAGGTCGTCGCCACCAGCCTCGCGCTGGGCGCGGAAGAAGTGATTGAAACCCACTTCGAACAAATCGGCGGCGCTGGCATAGCTGGCGATATGTCCGCCGAGATCGCCATAGGCCTTGTTGGCTCGAACCACCATGGCCAGGGCATTCCAGCGCATGAGAGAGGCCAAACGCTCTTCCAGAGCGAGGTCACCCGGATAGGCGGGCTGCTGCGATGTCGGGATCGTGTTCACATAGGGTGTGCCACGCACGGGCCGCCAGCCGATGGACGGGTCGCGGGCCGAGTGCGCGAGAGCGTCCAGGACCTGGGCCACCCTCTGCGGGCTCGAGGCACGCAACAGAGAGTCCAGCGCTGCCAGCCATTCCGAGAGTTCTTCGTCGTGTGTCGTCTGGTCTGGAAGCTTCGCTGAGTTGTTCATGAGGAATTCCTTCGGATGATTCAAGGGCCAAGGGAGCTGTTCGGCTGGTTGCACGCTGCACGGCCCCGAGTTGGGGCGCAATCGTCGTTGCTCTCCGCCCACCTCGCACCGAGCCGTTGCGTTGCCTGGCGTGAACAAGGATCTTCTAAGGGTTTGTGCTAGGCATGCTTCCTGCTTGACACGAGGTGTTCTACAGGACACACTGTGTCCTAGACACTATCTCACACTTGGAGGTCCTGATGAAGCTCACGAAATCCCTTGCAGTCGCAGCGCTTTCGCTCCTCGTGGGAGGGTCGGCATCGGCCGGTACCACGTTCGACGCGGTCAAGAGGCGGGGCTTCGTTCAATGCGGGGTCTCGACGAATCTGCCGGGATTCGCGTTCACCGACAGCAAGGGTGTCTGGCAAGGCGTGGACGTCGACACTTGCCGTGCGATCGCTGCGACCCTGTTCGGTGATGCCTCCAAGTTCAAGGTCGTGCCGCTGACCACACAGGCGCGCTTTACCGCGCTGCAATCTGGCGAGGTGGATGTCCTGACGCGCAACACGACGCAGACCTTGTCGCGCGACACGACGCTGGGTCTCATCGGTGTGGGTGTCAACTACTACGACACGCAGGGCCTGATGGTCAAGAAGGAGTTGGGTGTTGCCAGCGCGAAGAAGCTCAATGGAGCGACTGTCTGCGTGCTTCCCGGCACCACGACCGAGTTGAACGTTTCTGACTGGTTCCGCGGCCTCAAGCAGAGCTTCAAGCCCGTGGTTCTGGACAAGCCCGACGAGATCCAGCGCGCATTCGCGGCCGGGCGCTGTGACGTGATCACGATGGACAAGTCACAACTCGCGCTGGCCCGCCTGGCGCTTGGTGGCCCGGAGAAGTTCGTCATCCTGCCGGAGGCTCTGTCGAAGGAGCCGCTAGGTCCCATGGTTCGCCAGGGCGACGAGGCGTGGTTCAACGTTGTGCGCTGGAGCCTGTTCGCCATGATCGAGGCTGAGGAGTACGGTCTCACCTCGAAGAACGTCGACGAGTCCCTCAAGAGCACGGCGCCCGTGGTGCAGCGCATCCTGGGCGTTATTCCCGGCATGGGCAAAGCCCTGGGCGTCGACGAGAAGTGGGTTTACAACATCGTCAAGCAGGTCGGCAACTACGGCGAGGTCTTCGATCGCAGCCTCGGGGCGGGAAGCGATCTGAAGATGGACCGTGGGCTGAACGCGCTGCACACGAACGGCGGTCTGATGTACGCCTGGCCGATCCGCTGAGGGCGACCCCGCCCACACGATGACGATGCAAACATGAGCAGCAGCGGACTGAGCGTCGAGCGTCGCCTGTCCTGGAGCAATCCAAGCGTTCGGGCTGTGGTCTACCAGCTTGCCGCCGCGGGGCTGGTTGCTTGTCTCGTCTGGTTCCTGGTGGCCAACACGCTGCACAACCTGGCGAGCCGGAACATCGCGACCGGCTTCGGGTTTCTTTCCCAACCGGCTGGCTTCGAGATCGCGGAAGCGGCGGTCGCCTATTCGCCGGCCGACACCTATGGGCGCGCCATCGTCGTCGGGCTGCTCAACACCTTGCGGGTTGCAGCGATCGGGGTCGTGCTCGCCACCGCCTTGGGCGTCGTGATCGGGATCGGTCGGCTGTCTCCAAGCTGGATCCTCCGCCGCATCTCGTCGGCTTATGTGGAGGCCGTGCGCAACATCCCTTTGCTGCTGCAGTTGCTGCTGTGGTACGCGCTGGTCTCGGAGACTCTCCCAGGGCCGCGCCAGGCGCTTCACCCCTTGCCGGGCACGATGTTGTCGAACCGCGGGCTCAACCTGCCCTCGTTGTCGGGGGTATCGCTGGAATGGGCTGGAATCGGGGTGGCCATCGCGATGCTGCTCGTTGGCGCGTATGCGTTCTGGGCACGGCGACAGCGCCTCCAGCAGGGTCGGATTCGCCCGGTGCTTCCGGCGGCCATGGCGCTGCTCATCCTGGTCCCAGTGGCCGCATGGTGGCTCAGTGGCCGTGACGTGTCGATTGAAGTGCCGCGCATGGAAGGGTTCGGCATCGAAGGCGGCTGGTCTCTGTCGCCAGAGTTGTTCGCTCTGCTGGCCGGGCTCGTGGTCTACACGGCGGCATTCATTGCAGAGATCGTGCGTGCCGGTATCGAGGCCATCAGGAAAGGGCAGTGGGAGGCGGCCGGTTCCCTGGGGCTCAGCCGCGGGCGAACGCTGCAGTTGATCGTTCTTCCGCAGGCACTGCGTGTGATCATTCCGCCGCTGACGAGCCAATACCTCAACCTGGTGAAGAACAGCTCGCTGGCCGTTGCCGTCGGCTACCGCGACCTGGTGTCGGTGGTGAACACGACGCTGAACCAGACAGGTCAAGCCATCGAAGGGGTGCTCATCATCATGGGCGTCTACCTGACGTTCAGCTTGTCGATCGCCATGCTGATGAACTGGTACAACCGGCGCATTGCGCTGGCGGAGCGCTGACATGGGACCGACGAGCGGCGCCGATCAACAGCAGCAGCCTGCCCGGACCGCAACAGCGAAACCGGGCCCTCTGTCCAGGGTGGGTGTCTGGCTCGTAGCGCACCCTTTGAGCACTGCACTCAGTCTGGCGTTGCTGGGCCTGATGCTGTGGCTGCTGCCGCCCATTGCCAACTGGCTCTTCTTCAACGCCAGCTGGCGGGCCAGTTCGGCCGAGGCCTGCCGCGCCCACTCCGGGGCCTGTTGGGCCTTCGTCGCAGAAAAGGTTCGGCTCATCCTGTTCGGAACCTATCCGTTCGAGGAGCAATGGCGCCCGGCCGCCGCCTCGGTACTCCTGGTGGGTCTCATCGTTTGCAGCTGCGTGCGTCGACTGTGGCGACCAGGGCTCGGCGTCGCATGGGCTGGCGGGCTGCCGACTGCGGCGGTCCTCATGTGGGGCGGCATTGCGGGGCTGAGCCCCGTGGAGGACATGCAATGGGGAGGCCTGCCTATCACCTTGATGCTCTCGGTGTTCGGCATCGTCGGCGCATTTCCGTTGGGGGTGCTGCTCGCCTTGGGCCGGCGTTCCCGCATGCCCGTGATCCGCGCGATGTCGGTCGTCTACATCGAACTGATCCGGGGTGTCCCGCTCATCAGCCTGCTGTTCATGGCATCGGTGATGCTGCCCTTGTTCCTGCCCGAAGGCTTCTCGATCGACAAGCTCCTGCGGGCGCAGATCGCCGTCATTTTGTTTGCCGCTGCCTATATCGCGGAGACCGTGCGTGGCGGATTGCAGGCGATTCCGAAAGGCCAGTACGAAGGCGCCGAGTCCATTGGCCTGAGCTACTGGCAACAGATGCGCGGCATCATCCTTCCGCAGGCGCTCAAGGTCGTCATTCCGCCGCTGGTGAGCACGTTCATTGCCCTGTTCAAGGACACCTCGCTGGTGGCCATCATCGGCATCTTCGACCTGTCACTCACGGCCAAGGCGGCGCTGGCCGATCCGGCGTGGACAGGCTTTGCCGTCGAGGCCTACCTCTTCATCGCGGTCATCTACTTCCTCTTCTGCTACGGCATCTCGCGCTACAGCCAGGCGTTGGAAGCGCGCCTGAGCGCCGGACGCCAGCACTGAGCCGGCCGGCGATGCATCAACAAGGCAACAACATGTCCGATCACATCATCACGTTGAAGTCCGTCTCCAAGTGGTACGGCAGCTTTCAAGTGCTGCGAAACATCGACCTCGAGGTTGCCAAGGGCGAACGCATCGTCGTCTGCGGTCCGTCGGGATCGGGGAAGTCGACCATGATCCGATGCCTGAATCGCCTGGAAGCGCACCAGCAGGGGCGCATCGTGGTCGACGGTATCGAACTGACCGAGGACTTGCGGCGCATCGAACAGGTGCGCCGTCACATCGGCATGGTGTTCCAGCACTTCAACCTCTTCCCTCATCTGACCGTGCTGGAGAACCTCACGATTGGACCGACCTGGGTTCTCGGCCAACCGCGTGCCGAAGCCGATGCCGCGGCGATGAAGCATCTGAAGCGTGTGCGCATCGCCGAGCAGGCCATCAAGTACCCCGGCCAGTTGTCGGGCGGGCAGCAGCAGCGCGTGGCCATCGCCCGTTCTCTGTGCATGAACCCCAAGATCATGCTCTTCGACGAGCCCACTTCGGCGCTGGACCCGGAGATGGTCAAGGAAGTGCTAGACGTGATGACCGAACTGGCTCGCGAGGGCGGGGTGACCATGATTTGCGTGACCCACGAAATGGCCTTTGCGCGCAAGGTGGCCGACCGGGTCATCTTCATGGACCACGGCGAGGTCGTCGAACAGGCTCCACCAGCCCAGTTCTTCGACAATCCGAAGAGCCCGAGAGCCCGTGAGTTCCTCAGCCAGATCCTCCACTAGACACCACGAGCAAGCATGCGATGAGCAAGTTCGAGACCTCCAAGCTTGGGTTCCAGACACGGGCCATCCACCACGGCCACGACGCCGATCGTCATTTCGGTGCCGTGGCCCAGCCCATCTACATGACCACCACCTTTGCCTTCGACAAGGTGGCGGAGGCTGAGGCCGTGTTCGCTGGGGAAAGCGACCGCTATGTCTACGGGCGGCAACACAACCCCACGCAAGAAGCCTTGGAGGTGCGGCTGGCGTCGCTGGAGGGCGCCCAGGCCGGGGTGGTGTTTGGTTCCGGCATGGGCGCCATCGGCTCTGTGCTGCTGACGCTGCTTTCTTCGGGTGACGAGCTGATCGTGCATCACACGATGTACTCGACCGCCGCGTCGTTGATCCATGAAGGTCTGCCACGCTTTGGCATCAAGATCAAGAAGCTTGATCTGTCGAATCCCGAGGCGCTTGCCGGCGTGATGTCACCGGCCACGAAACTGGTGTATTTCGAGACCCCGGTCAATCCGAGCTGCGAGGTGCTGCACATCCGGGCACTGGCGGAGATCGCGCATCGCGGAGGTGCGCGGGTGGTGGTGGACTCCACCTTCGGATCCCCGGCCCTGCAGCGCCCGCTGGAGCACGGAGCGGACATCGTCGTGCACTCGATGACCAAGTACATCAACGGCCACGGCGACCTGCTGGGCGGTGCGGCGCTGGGCGACCGCGAAACGATGGTGAAGGTCCGCACGGTCGGGCTGAAGTACATGACGGGTTCCACGCTGTCGCCGATGCTGTGCTTCATGGTTTTGCGCGGGCTCAAGACGCTTGCATTGCGGATGCGACAGCACAGCGAGAGCGCACTCCGGATTGCGCAGTATCTGGTCGAGCATCCAAAGGTGCAGATGGTCCGCTACCCGATGTTGCAAGGCAGTCCAGGCCACGACATCGCGAAGCACCAGATGTCCAGGGGCGGAGGCATGCTGTCATTTGACCTGCACACCGGGTTCGACGGCGCGATGCGCCTGATGAACCAGGTGCAACTGATCGCCAGAGCCATCAGCCTCGGTGACACCGACTCGTTGATCATGCACCCGGGCGCCTTCATCCGGGCTCGGCAGAAGGTGGAGCCCGATGCCCGGCTGAGTGAGGGTGTCACCATGGCGCTGATGCGCTTGTCTGTGGGGCTGGAGGACTGCGACGACCTGCTGGCCGACCTGGACCAAGCCCTCGCAGCTGTCTGATCCACTGAACTCTCAGCCTATTTCGACCACGACATGAGCCAAGCAACTGAACATCCAACCACCACCGCCGGCCCTGCCTGGACGGGGGTCGTCCGCCATCTTCACAAGGTGCCGCGCGCCTTTCTGCCGATGCGATCATTTTCCGAACTCACCCTGCTGGCCGGCAAGGGGATCGAGGGTGACCGGTACATGATCGGACAGGAGACAGGCTTCTACTCTCACAAGCCCGAAGAGGGGCGCCAGATCACCCTCTTCGAAATCGAGACCCTTGAAGCGCTCTCGCGCGACGCCAAGATCACGCTCTTGCCTGAAGAGCACCGACGGAATGTCACCGTCGAGGGGGTGCCGCTGAATCACCTGGTGGGGCGACGGTTCTGGCTGGGCGAAACCCTGCTGGAGGCCACCCGGCTGTCGACGCCTTGCCGGCACATCGAGGAGATTCTGGGCAAGGCCGTCTTCGACCCACTGATCAACCGTTCGGGCCTGAACTGCAGGATTCTTCAGGGTGGTGTCGTGCGTGTCGGCGACATTGTTCGGCCGGCGTGATGGCACGCCCGATCAAGACGGTCACCGTCGATGTCGTAGGCATGGACGAGCCGCGGCCAGGCGTCAAGCGCTTCACGCTGGCCGATCCCGACGCTTGGACCTTGCCGCCATTCCGTCCCGGAGCCCACATCGATGTGCATCTCGGCCCGCACTTGGTGAGGACCTATTCCCTGTGCAACGACCCGGCGGATGCCGCGCGCTACGTCATCGCCGTCAAGCGAGATGCCGACGGTCGTGGTGGTTCGCGATTCATGCACGACGAGTTGAAGCTCGGCTCACGCATGGGCGTCTCGCTTCCGCGTAGCGGCGTCGAGGTCAGTCCCCGAGCCATGAACATCTTCATCGCCGGGGGCATCGGCGTCACGCCGTTCGTCTCCGCCATCCTCGACATGGAGCGGCAGGGCCTGTCGAACTACACACTGCACTGGTCGAGCATGGGTGAGCCCAGCCTGCTGGACATGCTGGAGCCCGCGGTGTCGGGCGGCCGCGTTCGGCTCTACAACACGCTGGTGGATCCCCGGCCCGATCTGGCCGCCATTGTCCGCTCCGGTGGGCCCGAGGCGAAGGCGTTCTGTTGCGGTCCGGCGGGCATGCTTGACGCCTTCGAACGGGAAGTGGCCGACTGGCCGGCCGATCGAAGGCACATCGAGCGCTTCACACCACCAAGAGTGGCGGTGAATGCCGATGCCAAGCCCTACGAACTCGTGCTGGCCAAGAGCGGCCAGCAGATCACCGTGACGCCTGAACTGGGCCTGGTGGGCGCACTGGAGGCCCTGGAGGCTGATGTGTCGGTGTCGTGTGCAGGCGGCATCTGCGGCGCCTGCCGAACACCTTGGCTGGAAGGGCCGCCAGTGCACCGCGATCGAGTGCTCAGCGCAGCCGATCGCGAACATGAGGTGATGGTTTGCGTTGCAGGCTGTGCCGGCCCGCGGCTGGTTCTGGATCTTTGACGGGTTGGGATGCTGGCCACTGATCAATCCCGCACATTTGCGGCTGGTACCGAGATTGAAGGGGGGGTGCCATGAGCAACTCGACCATCGACTACTATTTCTGGCTGAATTCGGACTGGGCCTACTTGGGGGCCGACCGGCTGGAGGCGCTGGCCGCCCGTTGCAAGGTGCAGATCGTGTACAAGCCGGTCAACCTGCCCCAGGTCTATTCGCGCACCGGGGGCGTGCTGTTGGGGCAGCGTGCGCCCGAGCGGCAGGCCTATCGGGTGACCGAGTTGAGGCGTTGGTGCCGCAAACTGGGCATCCACGTGAATGCCCAACCGAAGTTCATGTGCCCCAATGCCGATCTTGCGTCGTGCATCGTGATTGCTGCAGATGGGATGGGCGCGCCGGTGACGCCGCTATATAAAGCCGTCTTGCACGCTGAGTGGTGCGAGGACCGCGACATCTCATCGGAAGAGACGCTGCGCGCGATCCTGCGGGAGCAAGGGCTGGACGACGGGGCACTGCTCGAAGCGGCGCGTCGGCCCGAGGTCGAACGGCGCTACCGGCGCTTCACCGATGACGCCGTCGCTGCGGGCGTTTTTGGCTCCCCCTCGTATGTCTATCGGGGAGAGCTGTTCTGGGGCCAGGACAGGCTGGACATGCTCGAGGAGTGCATCACCGGGTCAAGCCAGGTTTGGTGATGGCAAATGAGTCCACCGTGAGTAGCGGCTGACGCGCATCTTCGATGCATCCGTCAGCCCGCGAGTCACCCTGCACCAGCACCTCAAGGGACAGTACTACGCGCTGATGGCCGCGCGCGATCTCGCCACCCCCAACCCCCGAGGCGCGACCGCGCGCACCGCGAATTCTTCGATCCGCTCGCGCACGCCTTCATCCGGCTGCGAAGGCGCCAAGGCGGAGTTGCTGACTTTCATCGCGGGCAGGTTCCGGGCCGTCCTGGGCGAGCCCGGTCGGTCAGTGGCCGCTGCGCGAAAACCGACCCGCGCCGCGGCGGGCAGACAGTCGGCCCAGGCCGCCGCAACGGAAGGTCCCGTGGCCGCAGGGCGGGCGCGCTCAGTCATGCGCACTCAGGCTGAAATCGTCTCTGGCCTGCGGTGTCGACCATGAGCGCCGGATCACGACCGGAGAGGGGCCCCCTCGGCTCCTCGGAAGCAAGCACCTTCCACTGCGCCTTCAAGAGCGGCGGGCGGGTGTCGCGCCGGGCGCGTATTGGCAGACGCAACCGGCAATGCAGCCGACTCGGCGACTTCGATTGCCGTCGAGATCAGTCTTCGAATCAGGGCGAAGTCCTTTCGATCCGAACGCGTGATCACGACGACTCTTCTTCGCATCGACGGCTTGCCGATCCTGACCTTGCGAAGTTGATACTCCTTGAGCAGTGGGTCCGGAATCCTCTCGGGAAGAATGCTTGCACCCATCCCCGACGAGACCAACCTCAGCATGGAGTCGATCGTCTCCGTCTCCGCGACGAAGGTTGGATGCAAGCCGCTGCTGTGCAGCATGCGACGCAGCGCGTAGTGTTCAGGAAAGCCGATCAGGCGCAGCGAAGCCGTCATGAGGTCGATGTCGTCCTCGGCCGGGCAGCCAGGCCCCACGACCAGACACATGACATCCTCGAACAGGGGCGTTGACGCGAGCTTGTCCGAGGCGACGGCGGTGTCGTAGACAAAACCGACGTCCGCCTTCCCGTTCTCGACCAGGTCCACGACGTCCGGAGAGCTTCGCCCCATGACCGACAGATTCACCCTCTGGTGTTGGCGCGAGAACTGCGCCATCACGTCGCCCAGGAAGTAGTAGCTCAGGGTGTGAACGCTGGCGAGCCGGAGGGTTCCCTCCAGGCGGTCATCGCTGTTCTTCAAGGCGGCCAGCACGGCATCGATGGCACCGAACGCCGGGCCTGCGCGCTCCAGCAGCCTGCATCCGGTGTCCGTCAACTCCATACCGCGGCCGGTTCTCAGAAAGAGCGGGCAGCCGAGACGGGTCTCGAGCGCAGCAAGCTGCCGGCTGAGCGCCGGCTGAGTGCAGTCCGTCTCCTCGGCGGCGCGCGAAAGGGATCGCAGTTCCGCGATCTTGAGGAAGTACCGAATCTGCCGGTCAAACGAATCCATCGACGCCTCGCCCTACGACGAATGCATCAGTCGGAACACGAATGGGCGCCGAAACTGCCGAACCGTCAAGCATGGGCAAGCCAGGAGTTCAGCAAGCATCATGCCCGGTCTCGGCGCAGGCCAGATGCTCTATCGCTATGTTGGCTCAGTGTGGGCACCTGCAGCACCCGCCCTGCAGGTCCGAATAGCTGCTATGCGCGCTGATGCATGGCGCGGTAGGCGGCGCTTCGTGAAACTCCATGGGCAGATTCGCTCAAATTCAACCTTGGTGGGGTGCCATGGACTCAGCAGCTTTCACATTGCGTCGCCACGGCCGCAAGGCCCACGTGACCGTCGGATTGGCCAGCATGATGGGTACCACGATCGAGTGGTACGACTTCTTTCTCTACGGCACCGCTGCGGCGCTGGTGTTCAACAAGATCTTCTTTCCCGCGTTCGACCCGATCACGGGCACGATGGCTGCCTTCGCGACGTACGCTGTGGGGTTCTTCGCCCGTCCGCTGGGCGGCATCGTGTTTGGACACTACGGTGATCGCTTGGGGCGGAAGTCCATGTTGCTGATCACGCTGTTTTTCATGGGCGTGCCGACCATCCTGATCGGACTGATTCCGTCATACGACTCGATCGGGTACTGGGCCGCGCTGTTGCTCGTTGTGATGCGATTCCTGCAGGGGGTGGCCGTCGGTGGGGAGTGGGGCGGCGCCGTGCTGATGGCGTTCGAGCATGCGCCGGATGGCAAGAAGGGCTTCTTCGGAAGCCTGCCGCAGGTCGGTGTTGCGCTGGGCCTGATCCTCTCGTCGTTGGCGATGGGCGCGATGGCCAAACTGCCGGAGGCAGACTTGCTCGCCTGGGGCTGGCGCATCCCGTTCCTTGCAAGCGTGGTCCTGTTGTTGGTGGGATGGTTCATCCGGGCGCGCGTGGCCGAATCGCCCGACTTCGAGCGCATGGCAGATCGCGGCACGCGCGTCGAAGTGCCGATCGCGAAGGTGCTGAAGCAGTACCCGCGGGAGACCGCGGTGGTGATCGGCGCCCGACTCGCCGAGGTCACCTGGTTCTACACCACGGTCACGTTTTCCCTGGCGTACGCGACAGGTACGCTGGGAATCGCCCGCGCCCAGATGCTCGATGCCACGATATTGGGCGCCTGCGCCGCGCTGGCGACGATGCCGCTGGCGGGCATTCTCGGCGACCGGTTCGGAAGCAAGTGGGTCTTTGCCTTTGGCACCGTCGGCATCATCGTGTGCGCTCCGCTGTTCTTCGACCTGCTGCAGTCCAAGCAGCCGCTGCAGATCAAGCTGGCGCTGGTGATGGCGGTCGGGCTTGTGTACGCGACCTTGTACGGCCCCGAAGCCGGTCTGTTCTCGAGCCAGTACCCCGCGGAGGTTCGATACACCGGCATTTCGCTCGCGGTTCAAGTCTCGGGCGCCATTGGCGGGGGTCTGGCGCCCATTGTCGCGACGTGGCTGCTGGCCAGGGGCGGCGGCGATCCGCGCTACGTGGTGTGGTATCTCTCGGCGTTGGGTGTCGTCGCGCTGCTGTGTGCCGCCAAGATGCATGGTGAGTCGCGGTTCGCCGGCGGTCCGGCGATGATGAGGTCTCCCCTGGAAAGCGTTGACCCGTGAAAGTCATCGACTACTACTTCTGGATGAACTCGGACTGGGCCTATCTCGGGGCCGACCGGCTGGAAGAGCTGGCTGCGCAGAAAGGCGCCACGATCCAGTACAGGCCGGTCGACCTGCCGCACGTGTATTCGGAACCGGCGGCACCATCCTTGCGCTGCGTTCGCCCGAGCGCCAGGCCTATCGCATCGCCGAACTCCGGCGCTGGTGCGCACGCCTCGGAATCCACGTCAACCCGATGCCGAAGTTCATGTGCCCGGATGCGGGGTTGGCGGCTCGAATCGTGATTGCCGCCGACCTGCGCGGCCTGCCCTGTCACGCGCTCTACAAAGCCATTCTCCATGCCGAGTGGTGCGAGGACCAGGACATTTCCGACGAGGCCACATTGCGCTCGGTGCTTCATTCGCTGCGTCTGAACGACGATGAACTGGTGCGCGAGGCGGACTCGGACAGCGTCAGGGGCGCCTACCGCGAATACACCATCACGGCGATCGCCGGCGTCTTTGGCTCACCTTCGTACGTGTACCTCGGCGAGGTCTTCTGAGGACAGGACCGCCTCGACGTTCTCGAAGAGGCGCTCGACATAGACAATCCTCGAGGGCTGGACCAGATATCCGAGGATTGATCCCTGTGACAATTCGGGACTCCATGCCCCCGGACTCACAGCCGATATCCGGCCCGTAGAAGTGCTCGAGGAGACCGTCGGTGGCGGAGGCCCGGGACTCCGGCGCTACAGGTCCAGAACCAGGCTAGGCTTGTTGACGGGCAAGTGAGTCTGCCAGCGAGAAGCCTACGTCGCTGCAGATCTCGATCAGTGCGGGGCCGGGGTGGGCAAGAGCGGACTCGACAAGTGCATCCGCGTTGGCCGCGTTGTCGATTCGGCACGCATAGGCGCCAAAGGCGCGCCCGAAGGCCACGAAGTCCGGATTCTCAAGCGTTGTTCCGTGAACCCGCGCTGGATAGTGGCGTTCCTGATGCGACCGGATGGTGCCGTACGACTCGTTGTTCGAGACGAACACCTTGAGCGGCAGGCGCCTCGAGGTGGCCGTGATGAACTCAGTGCCGGTCATCAGGAAGCCCCCGTCACCGCAGAACGAAAGCACCATCCGGCCCGGGTGCCGCATCGCGGCAGCCACGCCGGCCGGAACGCCCATGCCCATCGCGCCGCAGGATGTGCTGAGCATGCGCTGACCGGGACGCAGCCTGAAGATGCGATGCACCCATCCAGCGAAATTGCCGCTGTCGCAGGTCACGACGCCGTCCAGCGGCAGGCGGGCCGCGGCAGCCTGCACCGCGTGGCCCAGTACATCCTGCAAGGGCACAGCAGCGGCCGACCAGCCCTGCGTGGCCTGCAGTGCCAGGCCGGCGCGGGACAGCCATGCATCGCGCGTCGGTGGTGTTCCCCGTGGCGCCTGGGACACGAGTTGGCGCGCGAACGCACCTGCGCTGCTGACCACGGCCAGGGTCGCTTCGTAGTGTCGACCGATGCCGCGGGCATCGACATAGACGTGAACAAGCCGCTGTCCGTTGCGGCCGAGTCGCAAGCTGTAGCCGTGCGTCGTCAGGTCGCCGAGCCGCGTGCCGATCGCCAGCACCAGATCCGCGTCGTCGATGACGGCGCGGTGCTCCGGCGAGCCAAAGAACCCCATGTGCCCGAGCCACAGAGGGTGATCGTTGGGGAAGAGATCCTGCTGCTTGTTGGTGACGACGACCGGTGCATTCCAGCGTTCAGCCGTCCGGACGAGGTCCGCGCGAAATCTGTCGTCGCGGCATTCGCCGCCCGCGATGATCACGGGGCGTTGCGCGGCACCCAGAAGCCCAAGGGTCCGCTCGATGTCTTCCGTGCACGCGGACGCAAGCGCGAGGCCGTGCACGCGCGCCGTCGCGTCGCCGGCCTCTGCCATCAGGACATCTTCCGGCAGTTCCACGACCACCGCGCCGGGCGTCGCGCCGCGGGCTTCGGAAAAGGCACGGGCCATCAACTCCGCAGCCTTGTCTGGCGTGTCGATCCGACCGGACCACTTCACCAAGCCCGTCAGACCGCCGGGACTCAGCTCCTGAACGGCGTCCCGCCCGAGATGGGAGTTCTCGACCTGGCCCATCAAAACCACGAGTGGGACGGCATCCTGCTGGGCGACGTGCAGTCCGAGCATGGCGTTGGCCAATCCGGGCCCCCGGCTCACCATCACGACGCCAGCGTGTCCGGTCAGCTTTGCGTCTGCCACCGCCGCCAGGGCGGCGGAGCCTTCATGCCTGCAGGTGACGACGTCGATCGACGGCGTGTCGCGCAGCGCGTCCAGAAGCGCCAGAAAGCTCTCGCCTGGCACGTTGAATGTCCTGTCGCAGCCGTGGGCCAACAGGCTCTGCGCGACCAGATCCGCAACCCGGTGCCTCATCGTCATTCCGCCAAAGGCAACTTGGCGTCGACAACGAACTTCTTGAAGTTGGCGATGTCGGCGACGGAGTCGCTCGTATAAGTCTCGGGTGTCGATCCGCGAATCGGAGCCGCGCCGATCGATGCCAGGCGCGTCTCGAAATTGCGGTCCTCAACAATGGTCCGGAGCGCTTGAGCGAGCCGATCAATGACAGGTCGGGGCGTGCCGGCGGGGGCTGTGACGCCGAACCACGGTGAGATGTCCATCCCGACAGCCCCTGCCTCACGGAGTGTGGGAAGGTCCGGGAGCGCGGGGGAACGCTCGTTGGCGGCGATGGCCAGTGCCTTGAGCTTCCCGGCCTTCACATGCTGGGCCACTGTCGATTCAGTGAAGAAGCCGACCTGCACGATGCCTCCGATGAGGTCCGAGATCGGCTGGCTGCCACCGGGATAGCTGACGAACGTCATCTCCAGGTGGTTCTGCAGGCAGAACAGGGCACCCCCTATGTGCGCGGAAGCCGCGTACGTGCCGCTGTAGTTGAGTTTGGTGGGTTGGGCCTTGGCCAGCGCGATCAGCTCCCTGACCGACTGGGCCGGCAAGGTCGAATTCACCACGAGCAGCACGCGCTGCCGGGCCACCTTCGCGATCGGTGAGAAGTCCTTGATCGGGTCGTACGGCAGGCTCTTGAAGATGGCCGGTGCGCGGGTCTTCACGGACTCCACGTCGAGCATCAGCGTGTAGCCATCTGCCTTCTGCTTCGCGACGAAGCCTGCCGCGATCGTGCCCCCGGCTCCGCCCTTGTTCATTACCAGGACAGGCTGCTTCAGCTGCTTTGAAAGCTCCTCACCAATCACGCGGGCCACGATGTCGGTCGGGCCGCCGGGAGGGAAGCCCACGATCAGCTGGATCGGGTGATTCGGAAAGTCCTGTGCGACAGCTGCGCCCTGCAAGGCGGTCATGCTCGACAGCGCGACGACGAGGATCCTGAGAAGCTTGATCACGGCGGTTTCTCCTTGAAGGGAACTGAATCGGGGGTCACGTGGGGTCCGTTGTCATCCGCCGGCATCTCGGGGTCGCGCGCCTCAGTCGCGGGCGGCTGCGGTGCCTTGGCGAAGATGAAGTCGAGCGCGGATGCGGCGGTGTCCACGGCGAATCGATCAGCGGTTCACGTCGACCACGAGCCGACCGCGGACTCTGCCGTCGAGAAGTCTCGTGGCTGCGGTGATGGACTCCTGGAGGTCGATCTGCTGCGTGGTCGCATCGAGGTCCATTGCCGACAGGTGGCGTGACAGGCGCTCCCAGGCTGTCACGCGCTCGTGCCGCGGCCGGGTCACACTGTTGACGCCCAGCAGGCTGACACCACGCAGGATGAACGGGGCTACCGAGGCATGGAAGTCGAGCCCTTGGGCCATGCCGCATGCGGCGACGGCGCCGTCGGCTTTCGTCGAGGCACACACGTTCGCCAAGGTGTGGCTGCCGACCGAGTCGATCGCCGCTGCCCAACGCTCCCTCTGCAAGGGCTTGCCGGGTTCGCCGAGGAGTTTTCGGTCCATCACTTCTGCAGCGCCCAGCAGCCGCAAGTAGTCGGACTCTTCCGGCCTGCCGGTCGATGCCACGACGCGATAGCCCAGTTGCGCCAGCAGCATGATCGCGAAGCTGCCCACACCGCCCGCGGCGCCTGTGACGAGCACTTCCCCATGGGACGGCTTCAGCCCATGCCGCTCCAGCGACATGAGGCACAGCATCGCCGTATAGCCGGCTGTCCCGACCGCCATGGCACGGCGCGAAGACATGCCGTCGGGCAGGGGGATGAGCCAATCGGCGCGCAGCCGCGCCTTCTGTGCGAGGCCGCCCCAATGCTCCTCACCGACACCCCATCCGTTGAGAAGCACGGCTTGGCCCGCACTGAAGGCTGGGCTTGAAGAGTCGATCACGGTGCCCGCCAGATCGATGCCAGGGACCATCGGGAATCGCCGCAGCACCGGTCCCCGGCCCGTGAGGGCCAGGGCGTCCTTGTAGTTCAGCGTGCTGTACTCGACGGCGACGGTGACTTCGCCCGCCGGCAGTTGTTCATCTTCCAGCAGTTGAACGCCGGCTCGGTAGCCGGCAGCATCCTTGTTGACGACGATGGCGCGGAACACTTCAACTCTCCTTCGCGAATGGGTTTGCAGGGCTGCAGGCGGGCGATGGCTTGGGCAGCGAACGCAAGAATGCGTTCGCGAAGACATCGAGCGGGCTGATGGATCGCACCAGCCGTGCCCGCAGGACAGCGCCCTCCCAGCCGATCCAGAAGAAGGCGGCCAGTTCGTCGCAGTCGGCGTCCAATGTCACCGTGCCGTCCCGCTGTGTTAGGCGGAAGCAGTCGGCCGTGCGCCGCTGCCACCTCAGCAGCATGTCGTCCAGCACCTGCCGGAACCCGTCCGGCAGGTTGCGATTTCCTCACCCAGGTTGCCGACCAGGCAGCCGCGAGTGAAGCCATGACGCCTCAGCCCCAGCTTGGCGTCGGCGATGAAGGCGCTGAGTCGTTCGAGTGGCGCAAGGTCTTCGCACCCAAACCAGCGATCCAGCTTGTGCAGGAAGTAGGCGGCGTAGGCGGCCATCACTTCACGGCCGAAGTGTTCCTTGCTCGGGAAGTAGTTGTAGAACGACCCCTTGGGCACCCCGATGCGCCGCAGTACGGTGTCGATGCCGGTTGACGCGAACCCTTGTTCGGTCAAGAGCGCCATGCCGGTCCTGACCAGCGCTTCGCGTGTGGTGACACCACGATCGAAGGCTCGGGGTGGGCGGCCGCGCCGCGGCACCTGTTGTTCTTGCATGACGAGAATCTAGACCGACCGGCTAGAAAAGGCAATACACTTTGTGTCGCACAGGACACGAGGTGTCGTTCAGATCGCGATGAGGAGCAAGTGAGAGTCGTGAAGATCGCAGGCAAGGACTTCTTCAGGGAACATGACCGCGAGTTGCCCGCCGAGGAACTTCGCCTCGTCGGCGAGGCACGACGGTTCTCGTACGAGGATCTCGGGCCCGAGGCCCGCCGGGCGTTTGCCGCCGGCGAGCCGTTCGACCGTGGCATCGTCGACCGCTGGGCCTCGCTGGGCATGTTGGGGCTGCAGGTCGACCGCAGCGAAGGTGGCTTCGGCACCTCGTACCTGTGCAAGGTACGTGTTGCCCAGGAACTGGCCGTGCACGGATTCGCCGCTGCGTTCTGTCTCAACAACATGCAGGGAATCGCCACCCGGCTATCCCGGCACGGCAGTGTCCGGCAGAAAGCCGAACTGCTTGGCGGGCTGGTGTCCGGCCGGTGGCTTGGCGCGCCGGCCATGACCGAGCCTGGCGGGGGCAGCGACCTTGCAGCGCTGACCAGCAGCGTGGTGCCGGTCCCCGATGGTTGGGTGTTGAACGGAACGAAGGCCTGGGTCAGCAATGGTCTCATCGTGGACTGGGTGACGCTTCTGGCACGGGCTCCCGATGGCGCCGGGTCCAATATCGCCAGCTTCCTGGCGCCCTGCGTGGGTGCTTCGGTGCAGCGCGCGGAAATGCCGATGCCCGGAGCGCGCTCGTTCCGCCTGGCTGAGATCTCGTTTCGAGATCACTTCGTACCCGACTGGGCCCTGCTGCACTTGCCCGGCACCGCCCTGAAGACGTCGCTGGACTCCATCAACGCCGCTCGCGTGCATGTGGCCGCGATGTGCGTGGCAACGCTGCTCGGGGCCTTTCGTACGGCCTTGGAGTATTGCGGCTCTCGCGTGGCATTCGGCAAGACGCTGCTGGAGCACCAGGGGCTGCGCTGGAGCCTGGCGGACGTGGCGATCCGGTTGGAGGCCGCCGATGCGCTCGTGCTCCGAGCCACGCGGGCGGTTCAGCAGGGTGACGATGTCACGGTGCTCGCTGCACAGGCCAAGGCCTTTGCAGCGAGCGTCGCGTTTGACGGCGTCGAGGCGTGCATGCGTGCCATGGGCGCTGTCGGCGCGAGCGCAGTTCATCCCCTGGCCATGCACGCCACGGAGCTGCGGTTGGCGACCTATGCAGATGGCACTGACGAAATCCTGCGAGACCGTGTCGGGCAGCGGCTGCTGACCACCTACCTCGGCGTATGAGGCTTCGATTGGAGGAGTGAAGGGTGCGCAACGTTGTCGTTGAGAACGCTGACCAGGCCGTGGCCGGGGTCCGGGATGGCGCGTCCATCTTGATGGGCGGATTTGGTGGTGCCGGCCTGCCTCGCGGACTGATCCGGGCGGTTCTTCGCCAGGGCGTCAGGGACCTGACGGTGATCTCCAACAATGCCGGAGCCGATGCGGACGATCTGTCGCTGTGGTTCGACGCCGGGATGGTGCGCAAGATGATCTGCTCGTATCCGCGCAGCGCGGTGGCCTTCACCGAGCAGTACCGCGCAGGCAAGGTGGAGTTGGAACTCGTGCCGCAGGGCACCTTGATCGAGCGGATCCGCTGCGGCGGCGCGGGGCTCGGGGGGTTCCTGTCACCTGTGGGGGTCGGAACGGTGTTCGAAAAGGGCAAGGAAAGGATCGAGCTGAACGGTCGGGCTTACCTGCTGGAGAAGCCCATACGCGCCGACTTCGCTATGCTCAAGGGTCGCAGGGCGGACACGCTGGGCAACGTCGTCTACAACAAGACGGCACGCAACTATTCACCGGTGATGGCAACAGCCGGCGATCTGACCGTCTTCGAGGTGGACGAGATCGTGCAGCCAGGAGAACTGGACCCGGAAGCCGTCGTGACGCCCTGCATCTTCGTGAACCGGGTCTTCCGACCGGAAACGCCATGACACCTCTGACCCGAAGCGCTCTGGCCCGACTCGTCGCGAGCCACCTGCCGCCGAACAGTTTCGTGAACCTGGGCATCGGGGCACCGACTGCGGTGGGCGATTTCGTCTTACCTTCAAGCGGCGTGATGCTCCACAGCGAGAACGGCATCCTCAACATCGGGCCCAGACCGCCCGCGGACGAGGAGGATCCCGACCTGATCAACGCGGGCAAGACGCCGATCACACTCGGCACGGGCGGTTCGTATTTCGATACGAGCCTCTCGTTCACGATGATGCGCGGCGGGCACCTCGACATCGCGATCCTGGGAGCTTTCGAGGTATCCAGCCGGGGTGACCTGGCCAACTGGACCACGGGTGGCGACAGCGGTGCGCCGCCGGCGATCGGCGGTGCGATGGATCTGGCGGTCGGCGCCAAGCAGATCTGGGTGATGATGGACCACGTCACCAAGGATGGTCGCCCGCGCATCGTGCGGGAGTGCGCTTACCCGTTGACGGCAATGGCCGTGGTGAACCGGATCTTCACCAACCTCGCCATCATCGACGTGACTCCGCGAGGCTTGGTTGTCGAAGGGATGCTCGACGCCTTCACGCTCGCGCAACTGCAGCAAGTTACCGACGCCCCGCTCGTCGCATCCGGTAGCTTGCGCATCATCCCTGCTTAGCTGCGTCCGCTCCCGAGGTCCTGTGCACGGCGTGCCACAATTTCGGTCTGTTTCACTCGAAGTGTTCGCTGTCCGGCAGGGGGATGAATACCCTGCTGTGGCGCGGGCAGGAAGACAAGCGCGACCGTGGCAGTCAATCTGAAACAACATCGCCTACAGCGGGGCCTGACGCTTGAGCAGATGGCCAAAGATGCAGGTCTGACCAAGAGCTACGTGTCGAAGGTGGAGCGGGGACTGTCGACGCCGTCGATCGGATCTGCGATGGGCATTGCTGCGGCCCTGGGCATAAGTGTTGAGCGGCTGTTCGGCCAGGCCGATGGACCCGATGAGCCAATGACGATCATTCGGGCCGGCGACGGAGCCAGCAAGGATCCGGACGCCTACCTGACCTTGGTCGCCGGGGCCAACCCGAAGGGGATCATGCGAGCCTTCGTCGTGCGTCCCGGCAACAAGGGCACACGAGGTCGTGCGGCCAGCCACCACGACGGCGAGGAGATCCTCTTCGTGCTCAAAGGTCGCATTGAGTTGCGCGTGGGCAAAAGCATCCAGACGCTGGGTGTCGGGGACTGCGTGCACTTCAATTCTTCGATGCCACACCAGCTCAGTTCCGTCGGCGCGACGCCGGCCTCCGCACTGGTGGTCGTGGCTGCAAGTCAGGCTGGGGCCTCGCGCGGTCGCTGAGGTGCCTTCCCGGGGCTTGCCATCTCTCTGCCGGCCGCCATGGAATTCGTTGCCCTTATGGCGGCGCCAGGTCAGGCGTGAGCGGTGCGCAGAGCGTTGTCGAGATCCGATCAGAGTTCGTTCACGTCTCCGATGCCAATGCTCAGCCGCAGCAGTGATGACGGCAGATGTGACCTGGCCAAGCGACACCTCTGTGTTTCACGAACGCTCGGGAAGCTGAAAGCTCGTTGGCAAACGCGGCCATATGAAATCGCTCGACAGCCCTAGATCGCCTTGACCATGTCCTCGACGACCTTCTTCGCGTCGCCGAACACCATCATCGTCTTGTCCATGTAGAAGAGTTCGTTGTCCAGGCCCGCGTAGCCGGCGGCCATCGAGCGCTTGTTGACGATGATGGTCTTGGCCTTGTAGGCCTCGATGATCGGCATGCCGTAGATCGGGCTGCCCTTGGTCAGCGCGGCGGGGTTCACGACGTCGTTGGCGCCGAGGATGATCGCCACGTCGGCCTGGCCGAGCTCGCCGTTGATGTCTTCCATCTCGAAGACCTGGTCGTAGGGCACCTCGGCCTCGGCCAGCAGCACGTTCATGTGGCCCGGCATGCGGCCGGCGACCGGGTGAATCGCGTACTTCACGGTCACGCCCCTTTCGGTCAGCTTGGCCGCCAGTTCCTTGACGGCGTGCTGCGCGCGCGCGACCGCGAGGCCGTAGCCCGGCACGATCACCACCGTTTCGGCGTTGCCGAGCACGAAGGCGGCATCGTCGGCGCTGCCGCTCTTGACCGGGCGCGCCTCGGCCTTCGCACCGCCCGCGGCCGCGGCCTCGCCGCCGAAGCCGCCGAGGATCACGTTGAAGAACGAGCGGTTCATCGCCTTGCACATGATGTACGAGAGGATCGCGCCCGACGAGCCGACCAGCGAACCCGCGACGATCAGCATCGCATTGTTCAGACTGAAGCCGATGCCCGCCGCGGCCCAGCCGGAGTCCGGAGT
>NZ_JBFUKR010000038.1:0-42729 GCF_056400745.1 Rhizobacter sp. P5_A1 | reverse complement strand
CGCAGGCAGCGCCCGCGCCGGTGGCCGCGGCGGCGCCGACGCCGCCGACCGCGCCGGCCGCATCGGCCGAGCCAGCCTACTCGGCCTCGCTGCTCGGCCCCGGCACCGTGCTGACCAGCTACGGCGAGATCAACTACAACCGGCCGACGCGTGCGAACCAGAACACGCAGGTCGACATGCGCCGCTTCGTGCTCGGCTACCAGCACCGCTTCGACGCGAAGACCAAGGTCGTGACCGAGCTCGAGGTCGAGCACGCGGTCTCGTCGGCCAGCGACCCCGGCGAGGTCGAGGTCGAGCAGGCCTACATCGAGCGCCAGATCACGCCGACCTGGGCGGCGCGCGCCGGCCTGTTCCTGATCCCGGCGGGGCTGCTGAACGAGAACCACGAACCGACCGCGTTCTACGGCGTCGAGCGCAACTTCGTCGAGACCGCGATCATCCCGAGCACCTGGCGCGAAGGCGGCTTGCAGCTCGTCGGCAGCTTCGACAACGGCCTGACGGTGCAGGGCGGCATCACGACCGGCTTCGACCTGAACAAGTGGGACGCGGCCTCGGGCGAAGGCAAGGAATCGCCGCTCGGCTCGATCCACCAGGAACTCGCGCTCGCGAAGGCCCACGACCTGGCGCTGTTCGGTGCGCTGAACTGGCGCGGCGTCCCCGGCCTGCTGGTCGGCGGCTCGCTCTTCACCGGCCAGGCGACGCACGCGCAGGCGGTCGACAAGGCGCGCATCACGCTATGGGACATCCATGCACGCTGGACGCCGGGCCGCTGGGACTTCTCGACCGTCTACTCGCGCGGCACCATCTCGAACACCGCGGCGCTGAACGCGGCGCTGGTCGGCAACCCGACGCTGATCCCGAAGTCCTTCGACGGCTTCTACGTGCAGGGCGCCTACAAGGCCTGGTCGCACGAGGACTACGCGCTATCGCCGTTCGTTCGCTGGGAACAGTTCAACACCGCCAAGTCCTACGCCGATCTCGGCGTCGGCCTGACGCCGGAGGCAGGCCGCGCCGAGCGTGTCGTCACCGTCGGCGCGAATTTCCAGGTCTCGCAGGGCATCGTGCTGAAGGCCGACTACCAGCGCTTCCGCGAGAACGCCGACCTGAACCGGTTCAACCTCGGGCTGGGCTGGAGCTTCTGATGCGCGTGGTGCTGGCGACCTCGGTGCTGGCCGCGGCGGCCGTGCCGGCCAGCGCGTTCGCGGTCGACTACCTCAGCGCCGAGCAGGCCGCGAAGCTGATGTTCCCCGACGCCGATGCCTTCGAGGCCCGCAACGTGACGCTCGATGCGGCGCAGCTGCAACAGCTCGAGGCACAGGGCGTGCGCGGCCGCTCGGCGAACTGGCCGGTGCGGATCGCGAAGCGCGCCGGCGCGACCCTGGGCTTCGTCGTCACCGACGCGGTGATCGGCAAGGTCGAATTGATCGACTATGCGGTCGGCATCGCGCTCGACGGCAGCGTCAAGCAGCTCGAGATCCTGTCGTACCGCGAGAGCCACGGCTTCGAGATCCGCCTGCCGGCCTGGCGCAGGCAGTTCGTCGGCAAGGACAGCGCCGCGCCGCTGCGCGTCGGCGACGACATCTCGAACATCAGCGGCGCGACGCTGAGCTGCAACCACGTGACCGACGGCGTGCGGCGCATCGTCGCTGTGGTGGCGCTGGCGCGGCGCACCGGCGCATTGGCGTGAACACGTCGCTCGCCTCCTCGGGACCGTGGCTGCGCCGCGCGCAGCCGCTGCTCGGCACGCTGGTCGAGATCGGCGTCGCCGGCAGCGGCGAAGCACACAGCGCCGCGCTCGATGCGGCCTTCGGCACGTTGCGCGAGCTGCAGGCCTGCCTGTCGCGTTTCGAGGCGGACAGCGACATCGCACGCTTTCATGCGCTGCCCTGCGGCGGGTCGCTGGCGCTGCGGCCAGCGACGCAGCAGGTCCTGGCGGCTGCGCACGCGCTGCGCACGGCCAGCGATGGCGCGTTCGACATCAGCCTCGGCACCGCACCGCGCGGCTGGCAATGCGACGCTGACCGGCTGCACAAGCTCGACGATGCGGTGCGGCTGGACCTCGGCGGCATCGGCAAGGGCTATGCGGTGGATCGCGCCGTCGACGTGCTGCGCGCACATGGCTGCGCCGCCGGATGGGTCAACGCGGGCGGCGACCTGCGCGCGTTCGGCGACGCCGAGCTGCCGGTCCGGCTGCGCGACGAGGCCGGTGGCGGCGCGCGAGCGTTCGCCACGCTGTGCGATGGCGCATTCGCGACCAGCCATTTCGATCGCGACAGCCGTTCGAGGCTTGCCCGAGGCCGGTGCGAGCGCACGGCACGCGCGCTCCACAGCATCGCGGCGCGCGCGCACGTCAGCGTCGCGGCGCCGCTGTGCCTGTGGGCCGACGCGTTGACGAAGATCGTCGCCATCAGCGGCGATACTGCGCACCCGCTGCTCGCCCGCTTCGACGCGCAGGCCTGGATTCACTGAAACGACACCGCGCCGAACGGCATGGCCCGCCCGCCTCATCCCACCCCGCACCACGCGCATCGCCTGATCCGCTGGCAGCGCCTCGCGCTGTACCTGACCGGCGCATTGCTGCTGCTGACCGGCGCGGCCTGGCTCGCGATCCACTACAGCATCGGCGCCGGGGCCGGCGAGCTGCCGCACCCGCTCGAGGCCTGGATGCTGCGCTTGCACGGTCTCGCGGCGTTCGGCGCGGTCTTCGTGCTCGGCGCGCTGGCGGCCGCGCACATTCCGCAAGGCTGGCGCCTGAGCCAGCGCAGGCGCTGGGCCGGGCAGCGCAGTTCCGGGCTGCAGCTTTGCGCGGCCGGCGCGCTGCTGGTGCTCAGCGGCTACGCCTTGTTCTATTTCGCGCCCGAGTCGGTGCGGCCCGCGCTGGGCTGGGCGCACACCGCCATCGGCCTGGCGATGGCGGCGCTCGTCGCGAGCCATCGGCGCGGCGTTTGACGCGGCGCAAACGCTTTACACATTTCGACCAGGGTCACACGCCCCGGTGCGGAACTTCAGAGCCAAATGAGAGACAATCTCATTTGCATGCGCATTCCGATGCGCGCGCTCCTCTGCCCGGACCACCATGCTGCTGAACGAACTGACCAACGGCGCGCACGCCATCGTGACGCGCGTCGTCTCGACATCGAGCGATGTCGACGCGGTCGCGTTGCGCCGCCTGGCCGAGATCGGCTTCATCCCCGGCGAGCCGGTGCAGCTGCTGCGGCGCGGCCCGGGCGGGCGCGAACCGCTCGCGGTGCTGATCGGCGACACGATGTTCGGCCTGCGCCTGCTCGAGGCGCAGTGCATCGAAGTCCGGGTCGAAGCCCAGGCTGCCTGAGAGGTCCGAGAGCCGCCCATGTCGCAGACCTCGCATCCGGCCCTCGCCAGCACACCCTGGAGCGTTGCGCTGGTCGGCAACCCGAACTGCGGCAAGACGGCGCTGTTCAACCTGCTCACGGGCGCGCGCCAGAAGGTCGCGAACTACGCCGGCGTGACGGTCGAGCGCAAGGTCGGCACGACCCGGCTGCCCGACGGGCGCAGCGTCTCGGTGATCGACCTGCCCGGCGCCTACAGCCTGACGCCGGCGACGCCCGACGAGCAGGTCACGCTCGACGTGATCGAGGGCCGACGTCGCGGTGAAGATGCGCCGGACGCGGTCATCGCGGTCGTCGATGCGACGAACCTGCGCATGAACCTGCGCCTGGTGCTCGAACTCAAGCGCATCGGCCGGCCGATGATGGTCGCACTGAACATGGCCGACGTGGCGCGCGCGCAGGGCCTGAACATCGACACCGCGAAGCTCTCGGCCGAGCTCGGCTGCCCGGTCGTCGAGACCGTCGCGGTCCGGCATGACGGCCATGCACAACTGCTTGCGCTGATGGCACGCGAGTTCGCCGCTGCGCCGCCCGCGATGGCCGCGGCCGTCGGCGGGCCCTCCGCGTCCAGCGCGCCGGCCGAGCTGCAGCGCGAGGTGCGGCGCATCCTCGCCGCTGTTGCAACCACGGTGGAGCCCGGCATCACGACCGAGGCGGCGCATGCGAAACGCTTCCACCACCGGCTCGACGCGGTGGTGATGCACCCGGTGTGGGGTCTGGCGATCCTCGCGGTCGTGCTGTTCCTGATCTTCCAGGCCGTGTTCTCATGGGCCAACGTGCCGATGGACGCGATCAAGGCGAGCATGGCCTGGCTCGGCGAACAGACCACCGCGCACATGGCCGACGGGCCGTTGCGCTCGCTGCTGGTCGACGGCGTGATCGCCGGCGTCGGCAGCGTGATCGTGTTCCTGCCGCAGATCCTGATCCTGTTCTTCTTCATCCTGATCCTCGAGGACTCGGGCTACCTGCCGCGCGCTGCATTCCTGCTCGACAACCTGATGGGCAAGGTCGGCCTGTCGGGGCGTGCGTTCATCCCGCTGCTGTCGAGCTTCGCGTGCGCGATCCCGGGGATCATGGCGACGCGCACGATCGCGAACTGGAAGGATCGCCTCGCGACGATCATGATCGCGCCGCTGATGACCTGCTCGGCGCGGCTGCCGGTGTATGCGCTGCTGATCGGGGCGTTCGTGCCCGATCGCAGCGTCGGCGCCTTCAATCTTCGCGGGCTGACGCTGTTCGGGCTGTATGTCGCCGGCGTGGTCTCGGCGATGGCGGTGGCCTGGGTCTTCAAGCGCATCTGGATGAAGAGCCGCTACCAGCCGCTGATGCTCGAGCTGCCGCCGTACCGCATGCCGGGTGCGCGCAACCTCGGGCTCGGGTTGCTGGAGCGCGCGCACATCTTCCTGGCGCGCGTCGGCGGCATCATCTTCGCGCTGATGGTGATCCTGTGGTTCCTGTCCAGCTACCCGGCGCCGCCGCAAGGCGCGACGGGCCCGGCGATCCAGTACTCGATCGCCGGCTGGCTCGGCCAGGCGCTGCAGCACGTGTTCGCGCCGATCGGCTTCAACTGGCAGATCTCGATCGCGCTGGTGCCGGGGCTGGCGGCGCGCGAGGTCGCGGTCGGCGCGCTCGGCACCGTGTACTCGATGTCGTCGGCGGCCGGCGGCGAAGTCGCCGACGCGCTGGCGCCGGTGATCGCCAAGGGCTGGTCGCTCGCGACCGCGTACTCGCTGCTCGCCTGGTATGTGTTCGCGCCGCAGTGCATCTCGACGCTGGCGGTCGTGAAGCGCGAGACCAACTCCTGGCGCTATCCGCTGCTGATGGCCGCTTACCTGTTCGCGCTCGCCTATGCGGCGGCGTTCGTCACCTACCGCGTCACGCTCTGGCTTGGAGGCTGAATGATGCAGACCCTGATCGTCGCGCTGCTCGTTGTCGCTTGCGTCGTCTACGCGAGCTGGACACTGATGCCCGCCGCGGCGCGCCGTGCGCTCGCGCGCTCGCTGCTGAAGCTGGCGCCGCCGGAGGCGCTCGCCGCAAAGCTGCGCCGCGCCGCCACCGCGTCAGCGGGCTGCGGCTGCGACGGCTGCGATCACGCGCCGGCGAAGGCTGCGCCGAAGACGGCGCCGCAAGTCGTGACCTTCCACCGCCGCGCGCGCCACTGATCAACGCTTGGGCGCCAGGCCCATCGCCTTGTCGCCCAGGCCCATCGGCAGCGGGAAGTGCGTGGTCTCTTCGACGCCCGCGAGCTTGCGCACCGAGACCGCGCCGAGCGCGCGCAGCCGTTCGATGACCTGCTGCACGAGGATCTCGGGCGCCGACGCGCCGGCGGTCAATCCCACGCGACCCTTGCCCTCGAACCACTCGGCCTTCAGATCGTCCGGCGAATCGACCATGTAGGCCGCGGTGCCGAGGCGCTGCGCCACTTCGCGCAGGCGGTTGCTGTTCGAGCTCGTCGGGCTGCCGACGACGATCACGACGTCGACGGTCGGCGCGAGCACCTTGACCGCATCCTGGCGGTTCTGCGTCGCGTAGCAGATGTCCTGCTGTTTCGGCTCGCGCACCTCCGGAAAGCGTCGCTTCACCGCGCGCAGGATCTCCGCGGCGTCGTCGACCGACAGCGTCGTCTGCGTCACGACCGCGAGCTTGGCGGACTGCGCGACCTGCACGCGCTCGACATCGGCCACGTCCTCGACGAGGTAGATGCCCTCGGTCAGCTGGCCCATCGTGCCCTCGACCTCGGGGTGGCCCTTGTGGCCGATCATGATGAAGTCGTAGCCGAGGCGGTGCAGCTTCGCGACCTCCATGTGGACCTTGGTCACGAGCGGGCAGGTCGCGTCGAACACGCTGAAGCCGCGCGCCGCGGCCTCGCGGCGCACCTGCTGCGACACGCCGTGCGCGCTGAACACCAGCGTCGCGCCGGGCGGCACGTCGTCGAGGTCCTCGATGAAGATCGCGCCCTTCGCCTTCAGGTCATTGACGACATAGGTGTTGTGGACGATCTCGTGGCGCACGTAGATCGGCGCGCCGAACTTCGTCAACGCGCGCTCGACGATCTCGATCGCGCGGTCGACGCCGGCGCAGAAGCCGCGCGGCTCGGCCAGCACGATCTCTTGCAGTTCGGCATTCATCAAAGCACCCCGATCAATTGCACTTCGAAGGTCACCGGCCGACCGGCCAGCGGGTGGTTGAAGTCGAACACGAGCACGTCGCCGTCGACCTCGCGCACGACGCCCGCGTAGGCGCCCTGCCCGTCCGGCGTCGGGAACTGGACCACGTCGCCGACCCGGTACTGCTCGTCCGGGTCGCCGAGCTCGTTCAGCAGCGAGCGCTTGACGCGCTGCAGCAGCTCGGGGTTGCGCTCGCCGAAGGCCTCGCCGGCCGCGAGCTCGAACGAGCGGTGCGTGCCTTCGGCCAGGCCGAGCAGGCGCGCCTCCATCGCGGGCGCGAGCTCGCCGGTGCCGAGCGACAGGGTCGCGGGCTTGTCGTCGAAGGTGTTGATGAGGTCGGCGCCGTCGGGCCCCGACAGCCGGTAGTGCAGGGTCAGGAACGACCCCGGTTGGACTTGGTTCAAGCGAAATCCTGACAAGGCTGGGTGCCGATAGACTGGGGCGATTTTACGAGCCGGCCGCAATGCCCTTGGCTTGCCACTTTTCCTGCCATCGATCCATGGTGCTCAAGGACATCCCCGCCGCCGCGCGCCCGCGCGAGAAGCTGCTCGCCAACGGCGCGGCCGCGCTGGCCGATGCCGAGCTGATCGCGCTGCTGCTGCGCACCGGGCTGAAGGGCATCTCGGTGCTGCAGCTCGCGCAGCAGATGCTCGATCGCTTCGGCGGCATCCAGGGCCTGCTGCATGCGCGCGCCGACGACCTCAAGGCGATCAAGGGCCTCGGCCCGGCCAAGCGCGCCGAGATCGCCGCGGTGATCGAGCTGGCGCGCCGCGCGCTGCTGCAGGAGCTCGCCGCACGTCCGGCATTCGATTCGCCGGCGAAGGTCAAGGACTACCTGAAGCTGCAGCTCGGCAGCCGTCGGCACGAAGTCTTCGCGGTGCTGTTCCTCGATGCCCAGACGCGCCTGCTGAAGCTCGAGGAGATGTTTCGCGGCACGCTGACGCAGACCAGCGTCTACCCGCGCGAGGTCGTCAAGCGTGCGCTCGACCTGCACGCCGCGTCGGTGATCCTCGCGCACAACCACCCTTCCGGCGCGGCCCAGCCGTCGAAGGCCGACGAGTACCTGACGCAAACCCTGAGCGCCGCGCTGAGGCTGGTCGACGTGCGCGTGCTCGATCACTTCGTCGTCGGCGAGAACGAGGTGATCTCGTTCGCCGAACGCGGGCTGATGTGAGGGCCACACGATGAAGGCGCGCACGCTCGGCGAACTCGGCGCGATCCGCCAGACGCTGCAACAGGCGCGACGCGACGCGGCCGAAGCGGCGCGCCGCGAACGCGAGCGGCTCGCACGCGAACAGCGCGAGCGCGACCTGTTCGCGCTGACGGTCGGCGCGGTCACGCCGCTGCGCGCGGTCGCCGTCGCGCCGGCGCCGGCACGACCGCCGGTGCGCGCCCGCCAGCGCGAGCGCGACGAGGCCGCCGTGATGCACGAGGCGATCTCCGACGAGTTCGATGTCGAGTCGCTGCTCGACACCGATGACGCGCTGAGCTTTCGCCGGCCCGGCATCGGCCCCGAAGTCGTGCGCAAGCTGCGCCGCGGCGTCTGGGCCATCCAGGCCCAGCTCGACCTGCACGGCCTGCGCCGCGACGAAGCACGCGAGCGGCTCAACCGTTTCGTGCTCGAGGCGCGCCGTGCCGGGCTGCGCTGCGTGCGCGTGATCCACGGCAAGGGCAACGGCTCGCCGGGCCGCGAGCCGGTGCTCAAGGCCAAGGTCAAGACCTGGCTGGTTCAGAAGCAGGAGGTGATCGCGTTCACGCAGGCGCGGGCCTCGGATGGCGGAACCGGCGCGCTGCTCGTGCTGCTCGGGCCGAGCGCGCCTCGATCGGCCTCGAACTAGGCGCCGCTCTGGTTGCGCATCCAGTCGGCGGTGCCGAAGAACGATTCGGCCAGGCGCTGCGCGAGCGCGGGTTCGACCTGCAGTTCGGCCATCGCCTGCTGCATGCACGCGAGCCACTGATCGCGCTCCTTGATGCCGATGCTGAACGGCAGGTGCCGCGCGCGCAGCATCGGGTGGCCGAAGCGATCGGTGTAATGCTGCGGGCCGCCGAGCCAGCCGCACAGGAACCAGAACAGCTTGTCGCGCGAACCGGCCAGCGAAGTCGGGTGCAGCGCGCGCAGCTCGGCGAACCGCGCATCCAGTTCCATCAGGTCGTAGAAGCGATCGACCAGCGCGCGCACGCCGGCCTCGCCGCCGATGCGCTCGAACGGTGCCGCCACGGGCTTCTCGGATTCGCTCACGGCGCGATCTTCGCAGCGATCGCCTCGACCGCCTGCGCCGCATCGCAGCCCGGCAGCAGCTCGAGCAGCAGGCGGCGCTTCTGCACGGCCTCGCGCACCGCGGGGTCGAGTGGCACCTCGCCGACGAGCACCAGCGTCGGCGCCGCGCTGCCTTCGGGCAGGGTCGGCGCGACGAATCGGTCGACCACGAGCTGCAGCTGGTGCCGGATCACCTTGCCTTCGCCGATGCGCCCGACCTGGTTCACGACGAGCCGGATCTCGCGCCGCTGCTGCTGCGTGGCCAGCACCTTGATCGTCGCGTAGGCATCGGTCATCGAGGTCGGCTCGGGTGTCGCGAGCACGAGCACGTCGTCGGCCAGCGAAACGGCGTAAAGCACGACATCGGAGATGCCGGCGCCGGTGTCGAGCAGGATATGGTCGTAGCGCGGCGCGAGCGTGTCGATGATGCGCTGCAGCTGCTCGCGCACCTCGGGCGTCAGCCGCGAGTACTCGACCATTCCCGAGCCGGCGAGCAGCACCGAGAAGCCGCCGGGTGCCGGCAGGATCGCATCTTCGAGGGGGACCTTGCCGGTGAAGACGTCGTGCAGCGTGATCTTCGGGTGCAGGTTCAGCACCACGTCGAGGTTCGCGAGACCGAGATCGGCATCGAGCACCAGCACGCGCTGACCGCGCTTGGCCAGTGCCGCGGCGAGGTTGGCCGACAGGAAGGTCTTGCCGACGCCCCCCTTGCCGCTCGTGATGGCCATGATCCTGGCCCTGCGCCCATTGCCGGTACTGCTCATTCGAACTCCGCGAACTTAGAGGTGCCGAACAGCAGGCCTTTCTCTTCGGCGCTGACGAGCGAGACGGTGGGCTGTTCGAGGCAGGCGCAATTGCGGCCCTCGGCCTTCGCGCGGTAGAGCTGCTGATCGGCGCGCTCGATCCACAGCGGCGCGCTCGAACGCACCCACTGCGGCGCGAACGCCCCGCCGATGCTGACCGTCACGTGCACCTGCTGGCCCGCGCTGATCGCCACCGCGCGGTTCTGCACCTTGTTGCGCACGCGCTCGGCCACCGTGAGGCCGAACGACGGCGGGCAGTTCGGCAGGATCATCGCGAACTCCTCGCCGCCGAAACGCGCGACCGTGTCCATCGGGCGGATGCAATCCTGCAGTGCCTGCGCGACGCCCTTCAGCACGAGGTCGCCGGCCGGATGGCCGTGTGCGTCGTTGACGGCCTTGAAATGGTCGATGTCGATCATCAGCACCAGCGCGGGCTCGCCGGCACGTGCGACGCGGTCGATCTCGCTGGCCAGCGCGAGCTCGAACTGGCGCCGGTTCGACAAGCCCGTCAGCGGGTCGCGGCTCGAGAGCTCGCACAGCGCGTCGATCACCGCCTGCATCCAGACGACCGGGCCGACGGCATGCCGATCGGGCAGCTCGCGGCCCGATTGCTGGAGCAGCTGCAGGGCGGGCGCCAGCCGCAGTCGCGCGGCATCGGGTGAATCGGGTTCGGTGGGGGAATGCACGAAAGCGGCGCCGCGCTGCGGGGGAATGCAGTCGAGTCTAGCAGCGAGCCGTCGTGTCAATCCCCAGAATTGCATGGGGAACGGGGGCGGTTTCAAGCGCCGGCCGCGAGCGCCGCCTCAAGACTTCGCCGCCTGCGCCGATATGCCAGCAACGACCGGCCCGGCGAAGGCGGGGTCGGCCAGAGACCCTGCCATCCGGAGAGATCATGAGCGCCGCCCTGTCGTTTGCCCCAGCCAAGGCGCCGCCGCCCGCCACCCATCCCGCCGAAGGCAACAGCGAGTTCAGCTTCGACGCGCGCGATTTCGACCGCGTGCGCCGCCTGATCTACGACCGCGCCGGCATCAGCCTGCACGCAGGCAAGCAGGCGATGGTCTACAGCCGCCTGTCGCGCCGCCTGCGCGAGACCGGCCATCGCTCGTTCGGCACGTACCTGCAGTGGCTCGACGCCGCGGTCGGCACGGAGGCCGACGACGAATGGCAGGAGTTCGTCAACTGCCTGACGACCAACCTGACCTCGTTCTTCCGCGAGTCGCATCACTTCGACGCGCTCGCCGACGACCTGAAGGCGCGCGCCGGCAAGTCGCTGCGCATCTGGTGCAACGCCGCGTCGACCGGCGAGGAGCCGTACACGATCGCGATGACGGTCGCCGAGGCGCTCGGCGCGAACGCCGACGCGAAGATCGTCGCCAGCGACATCGACACCAAGGTGCTCGCGACCGCCGCGCGCGGCGTCTACCCGATCGATGCACGCGGCCTGAGCCCCGAGCGCCAGCGCCGCCACTTCCTGCGCGGCACGGGTTCGAACGGCGGCTTCATGCGCGTCAAGCCCGAGTTGGCGCGGCTGATCGAGTTTCGCGCGCACAACCTGATGGATGCGCGCTGGTCGCTCGGCGAGCCGTTCGACATCGTGTTCTGCCGCAACGTGATGATCTATTTCGACAACGCGACGCAGCGCCGCGTGCTCGGCCAGATCCACGGCGTGATGAAGCCCCGGGGCCTGATGTACGTCGGCCACTCCGAGAACTTCACGGATCTGAAGGATTCGTTCCACCTGCGCGGCAAGACGATCTACGAGCGGCTCTGACCCGCCGCCTCGCAGCGCCGCGCACCCGGCTCAAGCCGCCCTCGCCCCGAGCCGATACCCCACCATGTCCACCCTCGCCAGCGGCATCGCGCCGCGCCCCCAGCCCGACCGCCTGCAGGCGCTGAAGGCCAAGTCGCGCAAGCCCGGCGAAGCCTCGTTCTTCTTCTACGACGCGTTCTTCAAGAACGACGCGGTGAAGATCCTGCCCTGCGAGTACTTCGTCTACCACGAAGACATCCTGATCATGACGACGCTCGGCTCGTGCATCGCCGCCTGCCTGTGGGACCGCGAAGCCAAGATCGGCGGCATGAACCATTTCATGCTGCCCGAGGGCGACGCCGGCTCGGGCCGCTACGGCTCGTACGCGATGGAGCTGCTGATCAACGAGATGATGAAGCAGGGCGCGACGCGCGCGACGATGGAGGCCAAGGTCTTCGGCGGCGGCCAGGTCATCGACGGCATGAACACGATGAACATCGGCGAGCGCAACACCGCGTTCATCGTCGACTACCTGAAGACCGAACGCATCCCGATCATGTCGAAGGACGTGCTCGGCATCCATCCGCGCAAGGTGTGCTTCCTGCCGGCCAGCGGCAAGGCGATGGTCAAGCGGCTCGCCTCGGCCAACACCGCGGCGCTGGTCGCGCAGGACCGCGCGGCGGTGCAGCAGGCCGCGCCGCAAAGCACCGGCGGCGGCTCGGTCGACCTCTTTTAGGAGCGGCAGGCGATGGCCAAGACCCGCGTGGTGGTGGTGGACGATTCGGCGCTGGTGCGCAGCCTGCTCGGCGCGATCATCAACCGCCAGCCGGACATGGAGTGCGTCGGCGCAGCGGCCGATCCGCTGATCGCGCGCGAGATGATCCGCGCGCTGAACCCGGACGTGATCACGCTCGATGTCGAGATGCCGCGCATGGACGGCATCGACTTTCTCGGCAAGCTGATGCGGCTGCGGCCGACGCCGGTCGTGATGGTCTCGACGCTGACCGAGCGCGGTGCCGACGTGACGCTGCGCGCGCTCGAGCTCGGCGCGATCGACTTCGTCGCGAAGCCCAAGGTCGGCGTCGCCGATGGGCTGCGCCTGCTCGCCGACGACATCACCGACAAGGTTCGCATCGCCGCGCAGGCCCATCTGCGGCGCCCGGTGGCAGCCGCCGGCGCCAGCAGGCCGGCGAGCGACAAGCCGGCCGCGCCGGTGAGCGCGATCGGCCGGCTGTCGACCGAGAAGATCGTCTTCATCGGCGCCTCCACCGGCGGTACCGAGGCGACCAAGGAAGTGCTCGTGAACCTGCCGCCCGATTGCCCCGCGATCGTCATCACGCAGCACATGCCGGCGGGCTTCACGAAGAGCTATGCGGCACGGCTCGACGGGCTGTGCCGCATCCGCGTCGCCGAGGCGCGCGACGGCGAGCGCATCCTGCCCGGTCACGCCTACATCGCGCCCGGCGGCACCGCGCACCTGAGCGTCGAGCGCTCCGGAGCGAACTACATTGCGCGCGTCGTCGATGGCGATCCGGTGAACCGGCACCGGCCGTCGGTCGAGGTGCTGTTCAAGTCGGCCGCGCGCGTCGTCGGGCCGAACGCGGTGGGCATCATGCTGACCGGCATGGGCGCCGACGGCGCGAGCGCGATGAAGGAGATGCGCGACGCCGGCAGCTACAACCTGGTCCAGGACGAGGCGAGCTGCGTCGTCTTCGGCATGCCGCGCGAGGCGATCGCCGCCGGCGCCGCGAACGAGGTGCTGCCGCTGACGCAGATCGCGCCGCGCCTGATCGAGCGCCTGCGCAGCAGCTCGGGGCTCACGCACACGCGCGTCTAGGCAGAGCGCGGGGACGCGCCGCGGCCGCAGGCAGAATGCGGAGCCACGCCGCAGCCGACGTGCCGTCACGCGCGCTGCCATCCCGGAGTTGACGCTTGATGACGCCGTCCGCCGACCCGCCCTGCCCGGTACCGCCGCTGCGCGGCGCAGCCTCGTGCTGAGCTTGCCCGGCTACGAGCGCGTCCTGCTCTTCGACCAGGACCTGCGCCACCGCGTCTACCGCGGCATCGATCGACACGACGGTGCGGCCGTGATCCTGAAGACGACGGCGAGCGATGCCCCGCAACCGCGTGCCCTCGAGCGGCTGCGCCTCGAGCACGCGATCCTGCGCGACCTGCACGCGTGCGACGGCGCCGGCGTGCCGCGGCCGCGTGCGCTGCTGCCGCGCGGCCCCTCGCTGGTGCTGGTGCTCGACGACGTCGGCGGCCAGCGGCTCGACGCGCTGCTGCGCGCCGCGCCGCTGTCGATCGAGCGCTTCTTCGCGATCGCGCTGCCGCTGGTCGACGTGCTCGATCACGTGCACCGCGGCCGCATCGTGCACCGCGACCTGCGACCGCGCAACGTCATCGTCAACCTCGCCAGCGGCGAGCTGCAGCTGGTCGAGTTCGGCGCGGCGTCGCGCCTGCTGCGCGAGCCGAGCCTGCCGTTGCCGCCCGAGCAGCTCGACGGCACGCTCGCCTACATCGCGCCCGAGCAGACCGGCCGCATGAACCGCGCGGTCGATTACCGCGCCGACTTCTACGCGCTCGGCGCGACGTTCTGCGAGATGCTGACCGGCGAGGCGCCGTTCGACGCGCGCGACGCGCTCGAGCTCGTGCACTGCCACCTCGCGCGCGTGCCGGTGCCGGCGATCGAGCGCCGGCCGGACATCCCGCAATCGCTCTCCGACATCGTCGCGAAGCTGCTCGCCAAGCTCGCCGAGGACCGCTACCAGAGCGCCGCCGGGCTGCGCGCCGATCTGCAGCGCTGCCAGCGCGAGTGGCGCGCCGCGGGGCGCGTCGAGCCGTTCGGGCTCGGCAGCGACGACGTGTCCGACCGCTTTCAGCCGACGCAGCGCCTGTACGGCCGCGAGGCCGAGGCCGCCACCTTGCTGGCCGCCTTCGAGCGCGTCGCATCGAGCGGCCGGCCCGAGCTGATGCTGGTGGCGGGCCAGGCCGGCATCGGCAAGTCGATGCTGGTCGGTGAACTGCACCAGGCGATCGTCGCGCAGCGCGGCGACTTCGTCGACGGCAAGGTCGACCAGTACCGGCGCGACCTGCCGCATGCCGCGCTCGCCGAGGCGCTGCGCGGGCTGGTCCAGCCGCTGCTCGCCGACACGGACGCGCGGCTGGCGGCGTCGCGCCGCCGCATCGTCGACGCGCTCGGCGACAACGCCCAGGTGATCGTCGAACTGGTGCCGCAGCTGCACCTGATCATCGGCGCGCAGCCGCCGCCGCCCGACTTGCCGGCGGATCGGGCCCAGCACCGGCTGCAGCGCAGCGTGCGGCAGTTCATCTCGGTATTCGCGCGCGTCGAGCACCCGCTCGTGCTGTTCCTCGACGACCTGCAATGGGCCGACGCCGCCAGCCTCGAGCTGCTGGCGCAACTGGTCGGCGATCCACAGACGCAGCATCTGCTCGTGCTCGGCGCTTACCGCGACAACGAGGTCGGCACCGCGCACCCGCTGACGGGCCTGCGCGCCGCGCTCGACAGCCGCGCGGTCCCGAACGCCACCGTCACCCTCGCGCCGCTGCAGCCGGCACAGATCACGCGCATGCTGGCCGACACCTTGCACTGCGGGCTCGCCCAGGTCGCAGAACTCGCGCAGGTCGTCCACGCGAAGACGCGCGGCAATCCGTTCTTCACCTGCCAGTTCGTCACGATGCTGCACAGCGACGGGCTGATCGGCTTCGACCGCGCGCAGCGGCGCTGGGTCTGGCAGGCACAGCAGATCGCCGCGCGCAACTTCACCGACAACGTCGTCGAGCTGATGCTGGCCGAGATGATGCGGCTGCCACCCGCCACGCGCGACGCGCTCGCGCTGGCCGGGCTGCTCGGCCACCGCTTCACGCGCGCGACGCTGGCGCTGGTCAGCGAGCAGCCCTTCGCCGACACCGAGGAGGCGCTGCGCCCCGCGCTCGAGGTGGGGCTGCTGGCGCGCTCGCCGAGCGCCTACCGCTTCCTGCACGACCGCGTCCAGGAAGCCGCCTGCGAACTCACGCCGCCGGCCGCGCGCGCGGCGCGGCACTGGCGCATCGCCTGCAGGCTGCACCAGGGCTTGAGCGCATCCGAGCTGGACGAGCGCAGCTTCGACATCGCCGAGCACTTCAATGCCGGCGCGACCGACCCGAGCGCGGCCGACGACCTGCCGCGGCGCCAGGCCGCGGCACGGCTGAACCTTCGCGCCGGCGCGAAGGCGCAGGCCGCGGTCGCGTACGCCGCGGCGGCGCGGCACTACCGCGCCGGCATCGCGCTGCTCGCGCCGACCGGCTGGGACGACGACTACCCGCTCGCCTTCGCGCTGCACCTGGGCCGCGCCAAGTGCGCCTGGCTGGCCGGCGAGTTCGACGCGGCCGCCGCCTGGATCGACGAGTTGCTGGCGCGCGCGCGCGACGACCTCGACTGGGCCGAGGGTGCGCACGTCGCGATCGCGCTGAACGTGAGCCGGCACGACATCGACACCGCCTGCCGGGTCGCGCTCGCGTGCCTGCGGCGCCTCGGGCTCGAGCTGCCGGCACGGCCGACGCGCGATCATGTGCGCGAGGCCTACGACGAGCATCTCGCGCTGCTCGACGGGCGGCCGATCGAGAGCCTGGCCGAGCTGCCGCGCATGACCGACGCGTGCCAGGTCGCCGCGCTGCGCGTGCTCGCGAGCCTGCACTCGGTCACCTTCTTCACGAACCGCGACCTGTGGGCGCTGCTGACCACGCGGATGGTGATCCTGACCCAGCGCCACGGTCACACCGACGCCTCGGTCAGCGGCTACGCGGTGTTCGGCAACATGATCGGCATGTACTTCCTCGAACGACGCAACGCCTACCGCTACGGCGAGCTCGCGTTCGAGCTGACGCGCCACCACGGCACGCCGCACGACGTCGCGATGGTGCAATACCACCGCGGGCTGATCGGCACCTGGGTGCGGCCGCTGCGCGAGGTCCAGGCGCTGGAGCGCGAGGCGCTGCGCGGCCTCACAGAGTGCGGCGACCGCATCGCCTCGTGCGTCTGCGCGCAGCGCCTGCTGATGGACGGCATCATGCACGGCGATCCGCTGGCCGAGCTCGCGTCGCGCGCCGACGAGTACCTTGCGATGGCGACGCAAGCGAACTTCGCGCAGAGCATCGATCTGCTGACGATCCGGCGCCAGCACATCCGGTCGCTGCGCGGTCTCACGCAGCGCCTGGGCAGCCTCGACGATGCCTCGTTCGACGAAGCGGTGTTCGCCGCGCGGTCGCTTCCGGGGAGCGCACCGATCTTCGCGTGCTGGTTCCACCTCGCGCGGCTGGCCGTGCTCTGCGTCGCGGGCGACGACGACGCCGGCTGGGCCGCGGCGCGTGCCGCCGAACCGCTGCTCGGCGCCGTCGCCGGGTTGTTCGCGACGCACGAGTACCACGTCTACGACGCCCTCTGCACCGCCGGGCGCTTCGGGCGCCTCGGCGAGGACGAGCGGCAGCCGGCACACGAACGGCTGCTCGCGCACGAGCGCCAGCTGCGCGAATGGGCCGAGCTGAATCCGGCGACCTTCGCGCACGCGCGGCTGCTCGTGACGGCCGAGATCGCTCGCATCGACGGTCGAGCGCTCGACGCGATGGCGCTGTACGAGCAGGCACTCGCGGCCGCACGTGCGCATGGCTACGCGCAGTTCGAGGCGCTCGCGAACGAGCGGGCCGCGAGCTTCTACCGCGCCAGCGGCGTCGTGCCGGTCGCCGACGCCTACCTGCTCGCGGCACGCGATGCGTACGCGCGCTGGGGCGCCGACGCGAAGCTGCGCCAGATCGACGCGGCCCATCCGCGGCTGGCACGTCCGCGCGAGCGCCGCGCCGAGGGCGACGACGTCACGCAGCTCGATGCGCTGGCGATCGTCAAGGCCGCGCGCGCGATCTCGGGCCCGATGCTGCCGGATCAGCTGCTGCGCGAGCTGCTGACCCTCGTGCTGCAGCAGGCCGGTGCGCAGTTCGGCGCGCTGCTGCTCGTGCATGACGACGCGCTCGCGCTCGCCGCCACGGCGCGCGGCGACGGCCCGCGCATCGAGGTCGCATTGCAGGGCGGCGCGCCGGCCGACGCCGCACCGGGCTGGTTCGCGAACAGCATCGCGACCTACGTGTGGCGCAGCGCCGAGCGCGTGCTGCTCGACGATGCGCGCACGCCGAACCGTTTCTCGGCCGACCCGGCGCTGGCCGGCGGCTCGGCGCGTTCGCTGCTGGCGCTGCCGATCGTGCGCCAGGCCGCCGTGATCGGCGTGCTCTACCTCGAGCACCGCGGCGTCGCCGGCGCGTTCTCGCGCGCCAGCGTCGCGGTCGTCGAGCAGCTCGCGGCGCAGGCCGCGATCTCGCTCGAGAGCGCGCGGCTCTACGCCGAGCTCGCCGAACAACGGCGCACGCTCGAAGCCCAGGTTGCGGCGCGCACGCTCGATCTCCAGCGCAGCGGGGCCGTGCTGCAGGCGATGCTCGACGGCATGCCGGCGCTGGTCGCGCTGAAGGGTCTCGACGGGCGCTACCTGATGCACAACCGGCGCTATGCCGAGCAGTTCGGTCGCGCCGGCGCCTCGCTGCTCGGGCTGCGTGCCGCGGACCTGATGCCGGTCGCGTTCGCGCAACGCTCGCAGCAGCAGGACAGCCACGTGATCGCGACCGGCGCCGGCCTCAGCGCCGAGGAAGAGGTGGCCGTGCTCGACGGGCTGCGAACCTTCCAGATCCACAAGTTCCCGGTGCGCGATGCGGGCGGCGCGGTCTATGCGGTCGGCTCGATCGCGATCGACGTGACCGCGCTGAAGAACGCCCAGGTCGATGCCGAGGCGGCGGCGCAGGCGAAGAGCCAGTTCCTCGCCAACATGAGCCACGAGATTCGCACGCCGATGAACGCGATCCTCGGCATGGCACACCTGGCGCTGCGCAGCGGGCTGAACGCGCAGCAGCACAACTACGTGCAGAAGGTCGAGCACTCGGCGCGCGCGCTGCTCGGGCTGATCAACGACATCCTCGACTTCTCGAAGATCGAGGCCGGCAAACTCGATCTCGAGACGCGTGCGTTCGACCTGCGCGAGGTGCTCGACAACCTCGCCAGCGTGATCGGCCAGGAGGCTGCCGAGAAGGGCCTGGAGCTGCTGTTCGACTGCGCGCCGGACGTGCCCGTCGCGCTCGTCGGCGACCCGCTGCGGCTCGGCCAGGTGCTGATCAACCTCGGCAACAACGCCGTCAAGTTCACCGAGCGCGGCGAGATCGCGGTGCGCATCGAAGTCGCCGAGCGCGACGCCGGCGGCGTGCTGCTGCGCTTCACGATGCGCGACACCGGCGTGGGCATGTCGGACGAACAGCGCGAGCGGCTGTTCCGGCCCTTCATGCAGGCCGACGCGTCGACCTCGCGGCGCTACGGCGGCACCGGCCTGGGCCTGGCGATCAGCGGCCAGCTGGTCAGGCTGCTCGGCGGTTTCATCGATGTGCGCAGCGCGCCCGGCGCCGGCAGCACCTTTCACTTCACCGCGCACCTCGGCCTGCCGGCCGCCGCGGCGGCACCGGCCGCGAGCGTCGCGCCCGAGGCGAAGCGCGTGCTCGTCGTCGACGACAACGCGAGCGCGCGCGAGATCCTGCTCGCCAGGCTGCGCCAGTTCGGCTGGCGTGCCGAGGCCGCCGAAGACGGCTGGGCGGCGATGCGCGAGGTCGCGCTCGCCGGCACCGACCCGTTCGACCTGATCCTGCTGGACTGGCAGATGCCGGGCGTGGACGGCGCCGAGTGCGCGCAGAAGCTCGCGCAGGCGCAGCACGGCGAGCGCCCGATCGTGATGATGAGCAGCGCGTTCGCGCGCGACACGTTGATGAAGCGGCTCGCGGCGCTGCGGGTCACGCCGAGCGGCGTGCTCGCGAAGCCGTTCAGCGCGTCGACACTGTTCGACGCCTGCATCGCAGCGCTCGGCGGCGGCAGTCGCGCCGATGCGCGCGGCCTGCGTCGCGACGAGCGCGCCGCGCCGCAGCCGATGCAACTGCATGGAGCGCGTGTGCTGCTGGTCGAAGACAACCTCGTCAACCAGGAACTCGCGCTCGAGCTGCTGCGCGACGCCGGCATGCTGGTCACAGTCGCCGGGCACGGCGGCGAGGCGCTCGCGATGCTCGACCGCAAGGCCTTCGACCTCGTGCTGATGGATTGCCAGATGCCGATGATGGACGGCTACGAGGCGACGCGCGCGATCCGCGCGCGCCCCGAATGGGCCGGGCTGCCGATCATCGCGCTGACCGCGAACGCGATGGCCAGCGACCAGCGCAAGGCGCTCGCCGCCGGCATGAACGACCACATCGCCAAGCCGATCGACGTGGGCACGATGTTCGGCACGATCGCGCGCTGGCTCGTCCCGGCAGGCGCGACAGCGCCGGCCGCGGCAGCGGCCACGCGATGCGCTGTCGCGCCAGCGGTCGATCCGCTCATGCTGCCCGGCATCGACAGCGCGATCGGCCTGGCGAGCACGGCCGGCAACGAGAAGCTCTACGCCGGCCTGCTGCGGCGCTTTCGCGATGCGCAGCGTGGCTTCCCCGAGGCCTTTCGCGCCGCGCGCGCGCGCGGCGACACGGTCGGCGCGACCCGCCTCGCGCACGACCTGCGCGCGATTGCCGGCACGCTGGGCGCGAAGGCGCTCGAACGCGAAACACAGGCACTGGAAGCCGCCTGCCGCGATGAGCTCGACGACGCCGCGATCGAAGCACTGATGGCGGCGGCGGCGCGCGAACTCGCACCGGTGATGACCGGCCTGGCGACGCTCGGCTGAAACCTAGGGCCTGTTAACAGGCCCTAGGGCAGAAACAGCGCCTGCAGGTCGTTGAGGAAGTCGAAGCCGCGCTCGGTCGGCCAGGCGCGCACAAAGTCGCGCGCGATCAGGCCCTGGCGCTCGGCCGCGTCCAGTCCCTTCGCCAGTGCGGTGAGCGGCAACCCGGTGCGCTCGGTGAAGCGGGCGAGCTCGAAGCCTTCCTTCAGCCGCGTCGCGTTCAGCATGAACTCGAACGGCAGCTGCTCGCGCGGCACGTCTTCGTCCGACGCGACCGCATCGCCGGCGAGCGCGCGGCTCATGTACTGCAGCGGCTCGCGGTAGCGCGTCTGACGCACCACCCGGTGCGGGAACGACAGCTTGCTGTGCGCGCCTGCGCCGATGCCGAGGTAGTCGCCGAACTGCCAGTAGTTCACGTTGTGCTCGCAGCGGTGGCCGGGCTTCGCAAAGGCCGAGACCTCGTAGCGCTCGAGGCCGGCCGCCGCGGTGCGCGCGGCGATCAGGTCGAGCATCTCGAACGCGGTGTCGTCGTCCGGAAGATCGCGCGGCGGGAACTTCGCGAACACGGTGTTCGGCTCGAGCGTCAGGTGGTAGACCGAGAGGTGCGGCGGTTCGAAGGCCAGCGCCTGCGCCAGATCGGCCTCGAATTCGGCCAGCGTCTGGCCTGGCAGCGCGTACATCAGGTCGAGGTTGAAGGTCTCGAACGCGGCGCGCGCCTCTTCGACGGCCGCGCGCGCCTGGGCGGCATCGTGCACGCGGCCGAGCGCGGCGAGCTTCGCGTCGTCGAAGCTCTGCACGCCGATCGACAGCCGCGTGACGCCGGCCGCCCGGTAACCGCGAAAGCGATCGCGCTCGAAGGTACCGGGGTTCGCCTCGAGCGTGATCTCGCAGCCCGCCTCCAGCGGCAGGCGCGCGCGGATGTCGGCGATCAGCCGGTCGATCGACGCCGGTGTGAACAGGCTCGGCGTGCCGCCGCCGATGAAGATCGTGTGCACACGCCGACCCCAGATGAACGGCAGCGCGGCTTCGAGGTCGGCGGTGAGCGCGTCGAGATAGCGCGCCTGCTCCAGTTCGCCGCGCAGCTCGTGCGAATTGAAGTCGCAGTACGGGCACTTCTTCAGGCACCACGGCAGGTGCACGTACAGTGCCAGCGGCGGCTGCGCGGCGAGCGACAAAGTGCCGGCGCGCATGTAGCGCGCGAGGCGGTCGGCCATGGGCTCCGCGGGCGCGCTGTTCGCTGAAACATCGGCGCGGATGACGATCCGGTTAGCCAAGGTGCCATGCCTCACGCATCAGCAGCAGCATCTGCCTCGCCGCGAGGGCGCGGTGGCTGTGCGCGTTCTTGACCTCGGGCCGCAGTTCGGCCGCGGCGCCGCCGAGCGCCGGGATGAACATCAGCGGGTCGTAGCCGAAGCCACCAGCGCCGCGCGGCGCGTGCAGGATCTCGCCGAACCAGCGGCCGACCGCGACCAGCGGTTCCGGATCGTCGGCCGAGCGCAGCGCGACCAGCGTGCTGACGAAGCGCGCGTGCCGGTCCGCCACGCCATGCAGCCGTTCCAGCAGCAGCGCATTGTTCGCGGCGTCCTGCGCGCGGCGCCGGTCTTCGCGATCGGCCGCGGCGGGCGCATCGAGCGCCGCGTAATGCGCCGAGATCACGCCCGGCGCGCCGCCCAGCGCGTCGACGCACAGGCCCGAATCGTCGGCGATCGCCGGCAGGCCGGTGTGGCGCGCGGCGTGCCGCGCCTTCGTCAGCGCGTTCTCGATGAAGCTGCCGAAGGGCTCGTCGGCTTCGGCGGTGCCGAGCGTGCCCTGCGCGATCAGCTCGACACCGGCCGGCGCCAGCAGCGCCTGCAGTTCGGCGAGCTTCTTGGCATTGTTCGACGCCAGGACGAGCCGCACTTCACAGCCCCAGCGCGCGGCGCTGCGCCGCGATCAGTTCCCGGATGCCCTTGTCGGCCAGGCCGAGCAGCAGGCCCATCTCGTCGCGCGAGAAGGCCGCGCCCTCGGCCGTGCCCTGCACTTCGACGAAGCCGCCGGCACCGGTCATCACGACGTTCATGTCGGTGTCGCAGGCGGCGTCTTCGGTGTACTCGAGGTCGAGCAGCGGCGTGCCGTCGACGATGCCGACCGAGATCGCCGCGACGAACTCGCGGATCGGCGACGCCCTCAACTTGCCTTGCGCCTGCAGCCAGCTGACGGCATCGTGGGCAGCGACGAACGCGCCGGTGATCGCCGCGGTGCGCGTGCCGCCGTCGGCCTGGAGCACATCGCAGTCGAGCGAGATCGTGCGCTCGCCCAGCAGCCGAAGATCGAACACGCAGCGCAGCGAGCGGCCGATCAGGCGCTGGATCTCCTGCGTGCGCCCGCTCTGCTTGCCGCGCGCGGCCTCGCGGTCGCTGCGGGTGTGGGTGGCGCGCGGCAGCATGCCGTATTCGGCGGTGACCCAACCTTCGCCGGAGCCGCGCTTGTGCGGCGGCACCTTCTCTTCGACCGACGCGGTGCACAGCACCTTGGTGTGGCCGAACTCGACGAGCACCGAGCCTTCGGCGTGCTTCGTGTAGCGGCGGGTGATGGTGACCGGGCGCAGGGCGTCCGCGGGGCGGGATTCAGTTCGTTGGAATGTCATGGCGCTATTGTCCATGACCGTCGACGCGGGGCGGGCCGAGCGCCGGCCCGCATCCCCGCGGGGGGTCGATCACCGTACTCGGTGATCGGGGGGCACCATCAGCCCTTCTTCTGCGACGAGCGCCGGATCGCCTCGTTGATCTCGCGGATCGAGCGTTCGATCTCGGCGTCGTCGAGTTCGTCGGGCGCATCGCTGCCGAGCACGCTGGCCTGGATCGTCGATGCGAAGACCTCTTCGCCGAGCTGCTGGGTCGAGATGCCGGTCGTGCTGTCGCTGTCTTCGGCCGATTCCCACTCCAACGCGAGCACCGAGACGTTGTCGCTCTTCGGCCCGCCGTTGCGCAAGGCCTGTTCGACGAGCTCGGGCACGGCGTCGGAGATCACGTTGCGCGACAGCTGGTCGGTGATGGTCGCGTCGTCGACCGTGCCCCACAGGCCGTCGGAGCACAACAGCAGCCGGTCGCCGGTCTGCAGCAGCAGCGGGCCGACCGTGTCGATCACCGGCTTGCCCGGGCTGCCCAGGCAGGTGAACAGAACGTTGCGGTTGAAGCGGTCGGGCATCGGCACGACCTGGCTCATCGTCTCCTGCAGCTCGGAATACGAATGGTCGCGCGTGCGGGCGATCAGCTTGTCGCCGCGCACGAGATACAGGCGCGAATCGCCGCAGTGCGCCCAGTACGCCGCGTTGCCTTGCAGCAGGCAGGCGACGACGGTCGTGCGCGGCGTATCGATCAGCGCCTTCTGGGTCGCGTAGCGCAGCAGCTGGTGGTGGCCGGCGATCGTCGCCTCTTGCAGAAAGCGCAGCGGGTCGGACAAGGTCGGCTTGCAGTCGCGCTGGAACATCGCGGCCAGCGTCTGCAGCGCGAGCTGCGACGCGACCTCGCCTTCGGGATGGCCACCCATGCCGTCGGCGAGCGCGAACAGGCCCGCGTCGCGCGTGTAGCAATAGCCCATCCGGTCTTCGTTCTTTTCGCGGCCGCCTTTGCGGCTGACTTGGTATACCGAAAATCGCATGTCAGTACCGCCCGGCCGTCCGAAGGTACTGACGCGCCCCCTTGGGGGGCAGCGAACGAAGTGAGCGTGGGGGTTTCATCCTGGGTTCAGGCTTTCGCGCCGGCGGTGATGTTCTCGAGCTGCAGCTTCAGCCGCTCGCTGAAACTGAGCTTCGTGTAGCGGCGCTCGGTCTCGCGCGCGAGCTCCTTCTGCAGCGCGAACACGCTCTGCGGGCGCGACAAGGGGTCGAGCGACATGCACCACTCGGTCACTTCGATCAGGTTGTCGGAGTAGACGTTGCGCAAGCGCGAGAGGCTCAGCGCGAGGCGGTCCTTCTCGATGCGCTGCGGCGCGTCGTTCGGCGGGTAGCCCTGCATGCAGGCGTAGATGCAGGCGCCGATCGCGTAGATGTCGGTCCAGGGGCCGAGCGTGCCGTCGCGGCGATACATCTCGGGCGCGGCAAAACCGGGCGTGTACATCGGGCGGATGAAGTTGCCTTCCTTGCTCAGCACCTCGCGCGCGGCGCCGAAGTCGAGCAGCACCGCCTTGTTCTCGTTCGTGATGAAGATGTTCGCCGGCTTGATGTCGAGGTGCAGCATCTTGTGCTGGTGCACGATGCGCAAGCCGCGCAGGATCTCGTCGAACAGCGAGCGGATCGTCGATTCGCGAAACACCTTGTCACGCTTGAGGTCGCGCGCGGTGACGATGAAATCCTGCAGCGTGTCGCCCTGCAGGTAGTTCATCACCATGTAGACGGTTTCGTTCTCGCGGAAGAAGTTCAGCACCGAGACGACGCTCGGGTGGCTGATCTGCGCGAGCGAGCGGCCTTCTTCGAAGAAGCTCTTCAGGCCGAGGCGGTACAGCGGCTGCTTCTCGGGCTTGACGCGCGGCGTCAGTTCGCCCGGCGAGCGCTCGGCCAGCGATGACGGCAGGTATTCCTTCAGCGCGACGAGGTGCCGATCGGCGTCTTCGCAGAGGTACACCACGCCGAAGCCGCCGGCGGCCAGCTTCTTGATGACCTGATAGCCACCCACCACGGTGCCGGACGGCAAAGGGGCGGGTTTGGGCTTTGACATAATCCGATTTTCTTTGGGTAATAGCTCATGGCAGTCTACAGCATGACCGGCTTTGCAAGCGCCTCGGCCGGTGCCGCTCCCACCCATGAAACGGCGGCCGCTGCGGACAATTTGGCACCCCGAGCGCCAAGCGCCGCGAGCCCCTCGAACGCCGCCGTCAACATCGAGCTGCGCTCGGTCAACGGCCGCTTCCTCGACCTCGGCTTTCGCCTGCCCGACGAGTTCCGCCCGCTCGAACCCACGCTGCGCGAGCTGCTCTCGGCGGCCTTCAAGCGCGGCAAGATCGAGCTGCGGCTGAGCACGCGCAACGACACCGAGACGCAGTGGCCACAGCCCCAGCCCGACCAGCTGAACCGGCTCGTTCGACTCGAGAGCACGGTGCAGGGCTGGATGCCGAAGGCGCAGGGACTGTCGGTGCACGAGATCCTGCAGTGGTGCAAGGGCAGCGCACCGAGCGAGAAGCTCGACGAGGCCGCGCTCGATGCGGCAAAGCGCTGCATCGCCGGCCTGCGCGATGCGCGCGCCCGCGAAGGCGAACGGCTTGTCAAGGTGCTGATGGAGCGCGTGAACCGCCTGCGCGAACTCAGCGAGCAGGCCGAGCCGCTCGTGCCCGCAGTCGTGAAGCGTCAGCAGCAGCGCTTTCTCGAGCGCTGGACCGAGGCGCTCGAAGCCACCGGTGCGGCGCAGACGATCTCGCGCGAGGCCTTGCAGGAGCGCGCCCTGAACGAGGCCGCCGCCTACTCGATCCGCATCGACGTTGCCGAAGAGCTGGCCCGCCTGCGCTCGCACCTCGACGAGATCGCGCGCCTGCTGAAGGCCGGCGGCGAGGTCGGCAAGCGCCTCGACTTCCTGATCCAGGAGCTGCTGCGCGAAGCGAACACGCTCGGATCGAAGGCCGCGGCGCTGGAGCTGACGAACATTTCGGTCGAGATGAAGGTCGCGATCGAGCAGCTGCGCGAGCAGGTGCAGAACATCGAATAGGGCGCAGCACGCATGGACTATCCCGGCAATCTGTTCGTCGTCGCCGCGCCCAGCGGGGCCGGCAAGTCGAGCCTCGTCAGTTCGCTGCTGCAGGTCGATTCGCACCTGGTCGTCGCGGTCTCGCACACGACACGCGCGCCACGCGGCCAGGAGCAACAGGACCGCGAGTACCACTTCACCGACGGGCCGACGTTCCGCTCGATGATCGAGCGCGGCGAGTTCTTCGAATGGGCCGAGGTCCACGGCCACCTGTACGGTACCTCGCGCGGCGCGATCGAGACGCTGATCACCAGCGGTCAGGATGTCGTGCTCGAGATCGACTGGCAGGGCGCGCTGCAGATCAAGAAGCTGTTCCCGAACGCCGTGCTGATCTTCATCCTGCCGCCAAGCTGGGAAGAACTCCGCCAGCGCCTGGATCGCCGCGGCGAAGACCGGCCGGAGGTCATCGCCCAGCGCATGGCGAACGCGCGCATCGAGGTCTCCAAGGCGCGGGAATTCGACTTCGTTATAATCAATGCCTTGTTTGAGACGGCGCTTTTCGATCTGAAAGCGATCGTTCATTCGCAGCGGCTCAAGTACGCTGCACTCCAAAGAAGCAAGCCTGCTGTCTTTGCCGCGCTCGATCTGAGCTGAGCTGACCCCGAAAGAAACCATGGCCCGCATCACCGTCGAAGATTGCCTCGTCAAGATCCCGAACCGCTTCCAGCTCGTGCTCGCCGCGACCTACCGCGCACGCATGCTGAGCCAGGGCCACGCGCCGAAGATCGAAACCAAGAACAAGCCCGGCGTGACCGCGCTGCGCGAAATCGCCGCCGGCGAGGTCGGCATCGAGATGCTGCGCAAGGTTCCCGTTTAACGGAGCACCCGGTGGCGGTGTACCGCCACCACCCGCCGAGCCGGTACTCGACCGCTTGGCAGCGGCCCGGCACTGGCCGAGTTCTCGACGATGCGCGGGAACCCCCTGACCGACCCCGGCGCTCATTCCACGTTAAATTCGGGACATGAGCGCCCGCGCCCCACACGCCCTGCGAGACCCGGCACCGAACGGTGCCCCGGCCAAGCGCGCGCCGCCGCGGACGCCGCCGACCGTCACCGACGCTGCGGCCGCGTCCTTCGCGACGCTGACCCACAAGCTCGACTACCTCGACGCCGCCGACATCAAGCGCGTGCGCGAGGCCTATCGCTTCGCCGACGAAGCGCACCTCGGCCAGTTCCGCGCCAGCGGCGAGCCGTACATCACGCACCCGATCGCGGTGGCCGGCCTCTGCGCCGAATGGAAGCTCGATGCGCAGGCCATCATGGCCGCGCTGATGCACGACGCGATGGAGGATTGCGGCATCACGAAGACCGAGCTGATCGAGCGCTTCGGCGCGCCGGTCGCCGATCTCGTCGACGGCCTGACCAAGCTCGACAAGCTGCAGTTCTCGACCCGCGAGGAGTCGCAGGCCGAGTCGTTCCGCAAGATGCTGCTGGCGATGGCGCGCGACGTGCGCGTGATCCTGATCAAGCTTGCCGACCGCCTGCACAACATGCGCACGATGGACGCGGTGGCGCAGGTCAAGCGCACCCGCATCGCCGGCGAGACGCTCGAGATCTACGCGCCGATCGCGCACCGCCTCGGCCTGAACCAGACCTACCGCGAACTGCAGGAACTGTCGTTCCAGCACCTGCGGCCGTGGCGCCAGGCGGCGCTGTTCAAGGCGGTGCAGAAGGCGCGCGGCTACCGGCGCGACATCGTCGAGCGCATCCAGCACGATGTCGACAAGGCCTTCATCCAGGCCAAGCTGCCGGTGCAGGTCTACGGGCGCGAGAAGACGCTGTTCTCGATCTACAAGAAGATGCGCGAGAAGCATCTGACCTTCGCGCAGGTCAACGACATCTTCGGCTTTCGCATCGTCGTCGGCACGCTGATGGAGTGCTACATGGCGATGGGCGTGCTGCACCAGCTGTTCAAGCCGCTGCCCGGGCGCTTCAAGGATTACATCGCGATCCCGAAAGCGAACGGCTACCAGTCGCTGCACACCACGCTGGTGAGCCCGCTGGGCACCGCGGTCGAGTTCCAGATCCGCACCGACCAGATGCATGCGGTCGCCGAGAAGGGCATTGCCGCGCACTGGCTCTACAAGAGCGGCGGTGCGCAGGTGCAAGAGGCGCAGCGCCTGGGCGCGATGTGGCTGCAGTCGCTGATCGACATCCAGGATGAGACGCACGACGCCAACGAGTTCCTCGAGCACGTCAAGATCGACCTGTTCCCCGATGCGGTCTACGTGTTCACGCCGAAATCCAAGATCCTCGCGCTGCCGCGCGGCGCGACGCCGGTCGACTTCGCGTACGCGATCCACACCGATGTCGGCGACCACACGGTCGCGGCCAAGGTCAACGGCGAGCCGGTCGCACTGCGCACCGAGCTGCGCAGCGGCGACGTGGTCGAGATCATCGGCACGGCCGGCGCCCGACCGAACCCGGCCTGGCTGAACTTCGTGCGCACCGGCCGCGCGCGCTCGAAGATCCGCCACTACCTGAAGAACATGGAGCAGGAAGAGTCGCAGGACCTGGGCGAGAAGATGCTCGCGCAGGCGATGCGCGCCGAAGGGCTGCAGCTGCCCGGCGGCGAAGCGGTCGACGCTGCGCTGTGGCAGCAGCTGACGCGCTGGAGCGGCAACAAGACGCGCGAGGACCTGTTCACCGATATCGGCCTGGGCCGCAAGATCGCGACCATCGTCGCGAAGCGCCTGACCCGCCTGATGGCCGAGCGCGGCACCAAGCCCGACGCGCTGACGCTGACGATGGGTCGCTACGCTGCCGACGACGCCGCGCCCGCGCAAGGCATGGTGCTGATCGACGGCAGCGAAGGCGCCTCGGTGCAGCTCGCCCCCTGCTGCCGGCCGATCCCCGGCGACGCGATCGTCGGCTACCTCGGCCGCGGCGAGGGGCTGATGGTGCACACGGTCGAATGCAGCGTCGGCAAGCGCCTGTTCGAGCGCGATCGCGAGCACTGGATGGGTGTGGACTGGGCCGAGCAGCCGAATCGCCCGTTCGAGACCGCGGTGACGCTGCTCGTCAACAACGGCAAGGGCGTGCTGGCGCAGGTGGCTCAGGCCGTGAGCGAGGCGGAAGCCGACATCACGCACATCGAGATGGGCAACGAGCCGGCCGCCGAGACGACCGAGCTGCAGCTGCTGCTCAGCGTGCGCGACCGGCTGCACCTGGCTGACGTGATGCGCACATTGAAGCGCTCGCCGACGGTCCTGCGCGTCGCCCGCGTCAAACCCTGACTGGACCGGCGGGTTGCGCCAGCCCGAACAAGCATCGCGGCTCAGCGCGGTGCCGGATAGCTGACGGCGATCACTTCGATGTGCTCGATACCGCCTGGCGTCATCAGCTGCACTTCGTCGCCGACGCGCGCCTTCAGCAGCGCGCGGGCGATCGGCGAGATCCAGCTGATCTCGCCCTTCAGGTTATCGACCTCGTCGATGCCCTTGATCGTCACGGTGCGCCGTTCATCGCGCTGGTTCACGTAGGTCACGGTCGCGCCGAAGAAGACCTGATCGTGGCCGTGGTGCAGCGACGGGTCGGCAACCTCGGCGATGTCGAGCCGCTTCGTCAGGAAGCGGATGCGCCGGTCGATCTCGCGCAGGCGCTTCTTGCCGTACAGGTAGTCGCCGTTTTCCGAGCGATCGCCGTTCTTGGCGGCCCACGAAACGATCTCGACGATCTTCGGCCGCTCGACATCCAGCAATTCCAGCAGCTCGGCGCGCAGCCGCGCATAGCCGGCCGGCGTCAGGTAGTTCTTCGTGCCGGCCGGCAGCGCCGGCAGCGCGAGATCGTCTTCGTCGTCGTCGCTGGCCGCATCGGGTTCGCGCGTGAAAGCCTTGCTCATGTCTGGTCTGAATCACCTCCGCCGTTGCCCGCCTTCATCGCACTCTTCAGCCCCGCACCGGCACTGAAGCCGACGGAGGTGGATGCGGCGATCGTCATCGTCGAACCGTCGCGCGGGTTGCGGCCCTCGCGCTGCGGGCGCTCCTTCGGCTTGAAGACGCCGAAGCCGGTGAGCGTGACGGAGTCGCGCGCCACCAGCGTTTCGGTGATGGCTTGCAGCGTGGCTTCGAGAGCCTTCGCGGCATCGGCCTTCGGCAGGCCAGACTTGTTGGAAATTGCGTCGATGAGGTCGGTCTTGTGCATGAGATTCTCCTGAAGCGCTGCATGCTAACGCCGCGCATTTGGATACATCCGTGAATCCTGAAATTCCCCGTGGTTCGCCGCCGCTACGTCAGGAGCGCCAGCGTCCGCTCATCCTGCCGCCCGGCGTAGTAGCGCGCAAGCACCTGCTGGAACAAGGGCTCGCGTTCGACGCTGTTCGCGAACAGCGTCATGCAGGATCGCAACTTCATGTCGTCGGGCTGGCCGAAGATCTCGAACGCCGACTTGTCGCGGATCGCCAGCACCAGTTCGCTGCACTCCCGCAGCCGGGGCCCGAGCAACGGATGGCGCCAATAGGCCGCTGCCTCGGCCCGTGACGCGAGCGCGTAGCGCATCGCCATCGCGCTGCTGCCGAGGCCGCTCAGTTGCGGAAAGACAAACCACATCCAGTGGCTGAGCTTCTTCCCGCCCGCGAGCTCGGCGCGCACCTGCTCGTACACAGGACCCTGCGCCGCAACGAACCTGCCGAGGTCGTCATCCTTCACGGCCTGCCCTCCACGTTCCGACCGCCCGGGGCCGAACCCGCAGCTTATTCCACCTGCACGCGCAAGCCGCGAGCATCTAGCGTCCGCGCGCGGCCTTGCGCCTTGGCGCGGTACAGGGTCGCGTCGGCGCGCCGCAACATCGCCTTGAGCGTGTCGTCGGGCGAACCGCGCATCGCGATGCCCGCGCTGTAGCTGAGGTCGAAGCCGAGTTCTGCCGGCGCCGCGACCGCGAGGTACTCGCGCACGCGCGCATCGAACGCGATCGCTGCGGCGTCGTCGGCATGGTTCATCAGCACGCAGAACTCTTCGCCGCCGTAGCGCCCGACCACGTCGCCGACCCGCACCGCCGCCTGCAGCGCGCGGGCGACGAACTTCAGCGCGTTGTCGCCGATCTCGTGCCCGCGCGTGTCGTTGATGTCCTTGAAGTGATCGAGGTCGATCATCAGCACGGCGACCGGGTGCCCGTAGCGCGCGCTCATCGCCATCTCGGTCTCGGCCTGGATCAGCCAGGCGCGTCGGTTGAACACGCCGGTGAGGCCGTCCAGCGTCGCGAGGCGCTCGAGTTCGCGCGCCGCCTCCTCGCGGTGCGCCAGCAGGATCGCGACCAGGAACAGAACGGCCGTCGCATTGCCGGCGATCGCGAAAGCGTAGTTCGCCGGATGCGGTGTCAGGAAGGTTGGATAGCTCGCGGTGAAGAAGGCGCCGAGCACACCGCGCCACGCCGTGACGACCATCTGCACGCCCAGGCTCAGCACGAGCAGCCAGCGCCACCTCCCGACCGCCACCGCGGGCGCGCGCCACAACGCATAGGCGACGAAGGCCATCTGCAGCGTCAGCAGCCCGTTGGCCCAGCCGACGCGAAACGGATAGTCGGAGAAGCCTGCACCGTAGCCGGTCGTCAGCAGCATCGCGATGAGCGCCGGCGCGCGGTCGTGGGCGGCCCGGCCGCACCACAGGTCGAAGGCGGTCGCGTTCAGCGCGAGCCCGCCGGAGATGCCGGCCATCGCCAGGGTGGAGAGCGAACGATCGGCCCAGGAACCGGCCATGACGAGGCCGGAGGCCAGCAGCAGCGCCCAGCCCGCGGCCTGCATCATGACCCCGATCTGCGCCCGGCGGGCCGGCGCGTCGACCCGCCCCATCACCGCCGGCAACGCGACGGCCATCGTCACCATGCCGATGGTCATGGCGAGCAGCAGGGAGCGGATGTCGATGTGCATGGATCAGGCCATCGCGGTCGAACCGCGGTGTCGGGCTCGTCGCGATTGTGCGGCGAGCGCGGGCACGCTTCTACATGTTCCCGCCGCGCCGACAGCGACGCAGCAGCGACGCGGACTCCGCGAGCGAACTCAGCCCGACGCTGTCGTCGAACGCCCACGAGATCACGCGGCGCTCGTGTAGCACGTTCTCGACGATTTCGCGCAATTCGGGCGGCGCGGCTTCACGCAGGATCCGCAACGCGCCGGACTCCAACGCGCGGAACGACGCCGTCACCCAGCTCGCGAGCTCGTGGTAGCCGACCGGGTGCATCGGCATCGCGCCGTTCGCGAACGCGCTCAGGATGCGGTCTGCCATCACCATCTGGTCGGCCACGTGTCTCGGGTTCGATGTCGGCTGCATCCATGGTTATCGGCAGGTCACGGCGAACTTGAACGGCACGCGCCGGGCCGCGCTCGATCCGCCACCAGCGCGGCAGCAGGCGCAGCACCTCGGGTTGCCCGAATCGGTCGTCGACCAGGATCACGTGGCCGCGGTCGGTCGGCGTGCGGATGACCCGGCCCGCGGCCTGCACGACCTTGCGGATCCCGGGGATGAGGTAGGTGTAGTCGTACCCCGACCCGAAGGCACGGTCGATGTTGCGCTTCATCTGCTCGTTGACCGGGTTGAACTGCGGCAGCCCGAGCGTGGCGATGAACGCGCCGATCAGGCGCGTGCCCGGCAGGTCGATGCCTTCCGCGAACGCGCCGCCGAGCACGGCAAACCCGATCCCCGCGCCATCGCGCGCGAAGCGCGCCAGGAAGGCCTCGCGGTCGGCGGCGCTCATGCCGCGCGTCTGCTGCCAGGTGGGTACCGCGGGATGGCGCCGCGCGAACTCGTCGAACGCCTGGCGCAGGTAGTCGAAGCTGCTGAAGAACGCGAGGTAGTTGCCGGGCGCGGCCGCGTACTGTGCGGCGATCAGTGCGGCGATCGGGACCAGCGACGCGGCGCGCCGGTGGTAACGGGTCGAGATGCCGTCGACGATGCGAACCGAGAGCTGGTCGGCGCCGAACGGCGCGTCGACATCGAGCCACGCCGTGTCGGCGGGCAAGCCGAGTGTGTCGGCATAGAAGCGTTGTGGCGCCAAGGTCGCCGAGAACAGAACCGCCGTGCGCGCCGCGGCGAAGCGCGGCGCGAGAAAACTGGCCGGGACGACGTTGCGGATGCACAGCGTCGACGAAGCCCGCGCCGACGGCACCGCGCCCACGTCGGCCGGCGCAGCGCGCGCATCGAACAGCGAGTGTGCGCCGAACGACTCGCTCAGACCGCAGAAGCGCAGCGCCTCGAAGTGAAAGCGCAGCAGGTCGTCCGCGATGGGCCCGCCCGGGCCCGACAGGACGTCGGCGGCCGCGCCGGTGAACTCGCGCAGGCACGCGATGAAACGCGGCGGCAGTTCGTCGTGGACCTGGTAGGGCCCGTGCTGCTGTTTCGTCAGCGCGTCCCACGCGCGCTTCAGCTTGCCCAGCGGCGCCTTCAGCGCCGGCGGTACCGATCGCGCGAGCGCGCCGAGCGACTCCCGGCTCAGCTCGGCGCTGTACATCGCGCGGGCCCGCTCGACGAGGTTGTGGGCCTCGTCGACCAGCACCGCCACGCGCCACTGGTTCGCGACGGTCAGGCCGTGCAGCAGCGCGCCGGCATCGAAGTAGTGGTTGTAGTCGCCGACGATCACGTCGGCCCAGCGGGCGAGCTCCTGACCCAGGTGGTACGGGCAGACCGCATGTGCGAGCGCCAGCTCGCGCAGCGCGTCTGCGACGAGCCCATTGACCGCGACGGCCGCCCGACGCGCATCGGCCAGCTTGTCGTAGAAGCCCTTCGCCAGCGGGCACGAATCGCCGTGGCAGGCCTTGTCGGGATGCACGCAGGCCTTGTCGCGCGCGACCAGTTCGAGCGTGCGCAACGGCATGGTCGGCTGATCGCGCCGGAGCCGCTCGATGCCTTCGAGCGCGATCGCCGTCCCCGACCCTTTCGCGCTGAGGAAGAAGACCTTGTCGAGCTTCTGCGATGGCGCGGCCTTCAGCAACGGGAACAGGGTCCCGACAGTCTTGCCGATGCCGGTAGGCGCCTGCGCCATCAGGCAACGCCCGAGCCGCGCCGCCCGGAACGTGTTCTCGGCCAGGCTGCGTTGCCCGGCGCGAAACGACGCGTGCGGGAACTGCAGCGACAGCAGGCTCGCATCGCGCGCGGCGCGATGCGCCGCCTGCCGGCGCGACCACACGAGAAAGCGCGCGCACAGCGTCTCGAACACCTGCCGGAGCTCGTCGGCGCTGCAGTGCTGCTGCAGCGGCGTCTCGCGTTGCGAGCCGATCTCGAAGTACACGAGCGCGACGGTCAACGCACTCAGACCGAACTGCTGGCACAGCAGCCAGCCGTAGACCTTGGCCTGGGCCCAGTGAAGCGCGCGGTGGTTCGCCGGCAGTCGGTCGAGCTCGCCCTTGTAGGTCTTGACCTCTTCGAGCCGTTGCCGGGTGGGGTCGTAGCCGTCGACCCGGCCGCGTACCAGCAGCTCCTCGTACCTTCCGCTGACCACGACCTCGGCGCGATGCGCCGCGCCACGCCGCGCCGCGACCTTTCGATGCCCGGCGATGCCTTCTTCGGCGGTCGGCGACGGCGTGAACCGCAGGTCGAGGTCACCTTGCTTGGCCGCGAACTCGCAGAGTTCGCGAACGGCCACTGCACAGTCAGCCGCCGCCGCCACTCGGACAGCCTGCAAACCCTGGGTGGCGGCGCATCGGCATCGCGCGATGATACTGTGGATAACCACAGCTCACGCGCTGCGCCGATGCGGTCAGGGCTCGGTCTGGGTCGGCGGCTCGGTCTCGGCCGCGTCGATAGATGTCTTGCGGTGATCGCGGCGGCGATGACCCCGCCTCGTCGTGTCTCGGCTCGTCCATTTCCGGTCCTTTCGCGCGCGATCGAGTTCACGCCCTCGATACGACAGATGGCCGGCACTCGACGTTCCCGACGACATTCTCGACAACGAAAAGGCCGGCGGCGGCACTGCGTGCCACGGCCGGCCCGGCACCCGCGAAGGTGCGCGATTCGCGATTCGCTCGGCTCAGATCAGAGCGCGGCGTCCTTCAGCTTCTTCAGCGCGCGCGTCTTGATCTTCACGGTCGCGGGCTTGGCCGCGAAGACGCGCTCCACCTTCGTGAACGGGTCGATGCCGGTGCGCTTCTTCTTCGCCGGCACGTTGATGACGTTGACCTTCAGCAGGCCCGGCAGCGTGAACGAGCCCAGGCCCTTCTTGTGCACCGAGGCCAGGATCGTGGCCTCCAGCGACGCGATGATCGCCTTCACCGCCTTGATCTCGACCGCGGCCGTTTCGGCCAGGTGGCTGATCAGGCTGGTCTTGTTGAACGCGCTCTTGATCGGCTTCAGGCTCGCGGCCATGACGGGCTTCTTCGCCGGGGCCGCGGTCTTCGCGGTCTTCGCCGCCTTGGTCGCCGGCGCGGCCTTCTTGGCCGGAACTTTGGTCGTCGTCTTCTTTGCAGTTGCCATGGGGTCGTGTGTGTCCTGAAATTGAGATGCGCCCGAAATCTGCGGGCCGGGCGATTCTAGGTGCGGGTTGTTGGGGAATCGGCACGCTCGCGACCCGGGCACAATCACGTTCATGCCAAACATTGCCTCCATCCTCAAAGACGAGATTTCGCGCGTCGCCCGCAAAGAGGTTCGCAGCGAGACCGCGAGCCTGAAGAAAGCGGTCAGCACGTACCGCGCCGAGATCGCCGCGCTGAAACGACGTGCCCAGGCGCTGGAGCAGGAACTGCGCCGCCTCGCCAAGGCCGGCGCGAGCGCCACACCGGCCGCGACGGCCGACGAGTCGTCGCCGCAGGCGCTGCGCTTCAGTGCCAAGGGCCTGGCCTCGCAGCGCCAGCGCCTCGGGCTCTCGGCGGAGGACTGCGGGCTGCTCGTCGGCGCCTCGGGGCAGTCGATCTACAACTGGGAGGCCGGCACGGTGCGCCCGCGGGCCAAGCACCTGTCGGCGATCGCGGCGCTCAGGCACCTGGGCAAGAAGGAGGCAGCCGCGCGGCTCGCCTCGCTGCAGGCGGCTTAGGCGGGCGCGTCGGTCGGCGCTTCAGCTCCGCGCGGGAAGCAGGCAGATGTGGCGCAAGGACCGACAAAACATCGAGCAGCGCTTGCGACCGGCGGGGTGGATGGCCTGGGCGAGGCCATCCGCACCAGGTGCCGGACCTGGGACCCGTGAAGACCCCCGGCGTCCATGAACGTCCGTCTTTTCGGTCGACGTGACATGGCTCGCACTCATCCGGGGATGTCGCTCGATGCATTGCTCATTCGCCTGATCTGGTTGTGCGTGGGGCCTCTGGTGCTGCTGGCTGCCTATCTGGCCGTTGACCGCGTCCGCCAAGTGCATGACGAGCGCCGGCTCGAAGCGACCCAATTGGCGAAGACCCTCGCGACCGCGGTCGACCAGGACTTGAACGCGCGCATCGCCGCGCTGAAGATGTTGGCCGAGTCGCCGCTGGTGGACGATGCTTCGCGCTGGAAGGATCTCTACCAGGAGGCTCAAGGCTTTCGCCGGAGTTTCGGCAGCCACGTCATTCTTGCCGACCTGCAGATGCACATGCTGTTCAACACGCGCGTGCCGTTCGGATCGCCGCTGCCGATGCTGCCGCGGCCGAAGGGTCGCGCCGCTGCGCCGATCGCGGCGGAAAGCGGAAGACCCGCGGTCGGCGATACCTTCGAGGGCCCGCTCGCGACGCTGCCGCTGGTTGCAGTCGCCGTGCCGGCACTGCGCGACGGGAAGACCGTCGCGCTGCTGCTCACGGTCTTCGAGGCCCACCAGTTCCAGAAGCACATGGACCCGATGGCGTTGCCATCCGCTTGGTCGCTCGCTCTGCTCGACGGCAACGGCGCGACGATCGCCCGCCGCTCGCCGCCGGGCCTCGACCCTGCCGCGGACGTCGACGCCAGCGGGCGCTTTGTCGTGAAGTCGGCGGCATCGCCGTGGTCCGTCGCGCTCGAAATCCCGCGCGACGTCTATCGGGCACCACTGCTGGAAGCCGCTGTGGTGCTGGCGCTCGCCGTCCTCGGTGCGACCCTGGCGGGTGTCGTCGGCGGCACGCTGGCCGGTCGCCGACTCGGAAGATCGGTGACATCGCTGGCGCAGCCATCGGCGCCCGGGAGCAAGGCGCCGGGCATCACCGAAATCGCCACCGTGCGGCGCCTGCTCGACGAAGCCGCGCAAAGGCGTGAGGCGGCCGAAGTCACGTCGCTCGCCAGCGAACAGCGCTTTCGCCGCCTCTTCTACGAAGGGCCGCTGCCGCAGGCACTGATCGCCAGGGACGGCACGTTCGTGGATCTCAACGCGCGCTTCGAGCAGGTCTTTGGCTACAGCCTGGAAGACGTGCCCACGTTGTCCGACTGGTGGCCGCGCGCCTATCCCGACCCGGCCGCCCGGTCCTCGGCGATCGACGCCTGGAACGCTGCCGTCGCGCGTGTCGGCGCGACGACCACACCCATGGAGCCGGCTGAAACGCGCGTCACGTGCAAGAGCGGTGCCGTGCGTGCCATGGTGATCTCCGGCATCGGCATCGGCAACGACTTCCTGGCGACGTTCTTCGACGTCACCGAGCGCAGACGCGTGGACGAGGCACGCCAGCGACTGGCAGCCATCGTCGAGTCCTCCGACGACGCGATCGTCACCGTGGCTGAGCGCCGCGACGCCGAATTGCAGAGACTCGTTGCCGAACAGGCCACCCGCGAACGGCTGCTGCGCGATCTGACGTCCCGGTTGCGAACGCTGCGCGAGGAGGAGTGCACACGCATCTCGCGCGAGGTTCACGATGGCCTCGGGCAGTTGCTCACCTGCCTGAAGATGGACATACGCTGGATGATCCGCAGGCTGACGGCGGGGGCTGCGGCCGAAGACCTGCTTGCCAAACTCGCCGAGACCGAAGCGCTGGTCGATCAGACCGTCGCATCGGTGCAGCGAATCGCGGTCGAACTGCGCCCCAGCGTGCTGGATGCGCTCGGCTTGCCGGCCGCGATCCGCGACGAAGCGCGCCGGTTCGAAGACCGGAGCGGGGTCATCACTGTCGTCGAGGCCGGCACGTCGGCGCCTCCGGATCGAGTGGCCGCGACGACGCTGTTTCGCATCCTGCAGGAGTTGCTGACGAACGCCGCGCGCCACGCCCATGCGTCTTCGCTCCACATCACGCTGGCGGACGAAGCCGCGGCCTGGGTCATGCGGGTGCGCGACAACGGGGTCGGCATCCCGGTCGAGATGACGGGCCGCGTATCCTCGCTGGGGCTGCTGGGCATGATCGAGCGCGCCGAAGCCATCGGCGGCACCTTCTGCGTGGAGCGTCTCTCGGACGGCGGCACGCTCGCCACCGTGACGATCCCTCGCCCACCCGACACGGAGAGCAGGCATGCAGCACGTTCTGATCGCTGACGACCATGCCGTGACGCGCCACGGAATCCAGGAGCTCCTGCGCGACGCTTTCGAAGGGGTGCAGGTCGTCGGCGTGGGGGACGGTGACGCCGCGCTGGCCGCGCTCCCGTCACAGGCGTGGGATCTGATTCTGCTCGACGTGATGATGCCGGGCCCGAGCATCCTCGAATTGCTCGGCCTGATCCGCGGGGTGAACCCGAGCGTACCGGTGCTTGTCCTGACGGCCAGCAACGAAATCGAATACGTCATCGAGACCATGAAGGCTGGCGCGAACGGCCTGATCCACAAACACCACGCGGTCGACGATCTGCTGCGCGCCGTGCAGCGCATTGCCGACGGCGGCACTTATCTGCACGCAGACACGGCCGCCGCGATTGCGAAGACGCTGCAGGCGCGCAAACCCACTTTGCCTCACCATGACTTGTCGGCACGCGAGCTCGACATCTTCCGGCGCATCGCCCTCGGGCGGGCAATCAAGGAGATCGGCTTCGATCTGGGCCTGAGCGAGAAGACAGTGGCGACCTATCTGGCCCGCATCCGAGAAAAAACGAGCCTCACCAGCCACGTGGAGATCGCCCGCTACGCGCTGAAGAACGGCCTCGTCGACTGAGTGCGACGCGCGCCGCCGCGTCGGCAAAATGCCTACAGCGGCCAGCGCAATTGCGCACAGGCCCGGCGGGTGCGCGGTGGCACGATCTGCGCATGGAAAGTCAGCGCGCACGGCCCCGGTTTCTCGTCGCCGACGACATGCCGGCGATGGCGGCCCTCGTCAGCGCACTGCTGCGCGAAGCCGGCGCCGCGATCGTCGGCCCGGCCCGCGATGGGGCCGAGGCGCTGCGGCTGTTCGACGACGCCTCGCCCGATGCCGTGGTGCTCGACATCGAGATGCCCGAACTCAACGGGTTCCAGGTGCTGCAGGCGATTCGCGCGAAAGAGGGCAAGACGCGCTGTCTGGCGATCATCCTGACGGCGCATTCCGAGCACGCGATGCGCACCGAGGCCTTCGCTTGTGGCGCCGATCACTTTCTGCACAAGGGCACGGAGCTCGAGAGGCTGCTGCAGATCGTCCCTGAATTTGCCGGCCGACTCGCCGAAATGGGACGACCCCTGTAGTCAATGCACCGACAGCCCTCGGCACTCTGCCGACTGGCCCCACGGCAGGACGAGGCCGATAGTGAGCATGACCATCAACACAACGGTTCGGGGAGACACGGCATGTACGGTCTGGTCAATCAGGCGCTCGAAGACTTCGTCAGGCGGGGATTCGGCGATGCCGCATGGAAGCAGATTCGGGACGACGCAGGCGTCAACCTGGAGATGTTCGTCTCGATGGACAGCTATCCGGACGAGGTCACGTACAAGCTCGTCGGAGCTGCCACCGAGGTGCTGAATCTCGATGCGGCGCGAATCCTCGAGGCCTTCGGAGAGCACTGGGTGCTCTACACCGCGCAAGAAGGCTACGGGCAGATGCTGTCGATGTTCGGCTCGAACCTCGAGGAATTCCTCCTCAACCTGGACAACCTGCACAGCCACGTCGGGTTGACGTTCCCCGCACTTCGGCCGCCATCGTTCCAGGTCGAGCGCATCGAACGCGGACAGGGCTTGCTGCTGCACTACCGCAGCGAGCGCGCGGGACTGGCGCCGATGGTGATCGGATTGCTGAAGGGCCTGGGGCGCCGGTTCTCGCAGGACATCGACGTCCGCCAGACGGCTCATCGCGGCCTCGACGACCACGACGTGTTTCGCATCGACTACGTCGGAGCGGGCGCGTCGCGCTGAGCCATGCCATGTGTGCCGCTGCACTGAACCTGTCTGCGCAAGCGTTCGCCGCAGCGTTCCCGTTTCACATGGTCCTGGACGATCGGCTGCGCGTGCTCCAAACCGGCGCGGTGCTGAGCCGGCTCTGTCCGGGGCTGACCGAGGGCGCGGCGCTTGGCGACCATTTTTCCGTCCAGCGCCCCGTGCTGCCGCGCGTGGACTTCGACGCGCTGCTGAAGCACCACAATTCACTGCTCGTGCTGCAGCATCGAGGGGGGCCACTGCGGCTGCGCGGGGAAATCGTCGCACAGGGGCAGCAGCTTTTCTTTTTGGGTTCGCCCTGGGTAACGGGCATGACCGACGTGCAGCAGACCGGGCTGTCGCTCAACGACTTCGCGGTGCACGACCCCGCCGTCGACCTGCTGTTCCTGCTGCAGACGAAGAACAAGGCCCTGGCCGATGCGCAGGAACTGTCGCGAAGGCTGAAGGAGCAGAAGGACAATCTGAAGGTGGCGATGCTGGCGACCGAGGTTGCCGAGCAGGCCAATCGAACGAAGAGCGAATTTCTCGCGGTCATGAGCCATGAGATCAGGACGCCGCTGAACGGCGTGCTGGGCATGCTCGACTACCTGCTCGCCGACGGGTTGTCACCGGACCAGCGCCACTGCGCAGCGACCGCAGCGAAGAGCGGAAAGACACTGCTCGGCATCATCGACGACATCCTGGACTTCTCCAAGGTCGAGGCCGGCAAGCTCGATCTGGAGAGCATCGATTTCAGCCTGCGGCGAACCGTGAGCGACGTGGTCGAGCTGCTGGAGTACCAGGCCCGTGAAAAGGGAATCGATGTCGAACTCGACATCGCGTTCGAGACGCCGGACGAATTGAAGGGCGATCCGGCGCGCGTCCGGCAGGTACTGACCAACTACCTTGGCAATGCCATCAAGTTCTCGCACTCGGGCCGGGTCAGCGTGCGCTGTGCCCTGCTCGACGAAACGGACACCCACGCGACGATCAGGCTCGAGGTCGAGGACGCCGGCATCGGGATCGCCGAGACGGCGCAGCGAACCTTGTTCGAACCTTTCACCCAGGCCGATGCGTCCATGACGCGAAGGTACAAGGGCACCGGGCTGGGCCTCGCCATCTGCAAGAAGCTCGCCAACCTGATGGGCGGCGAGGTCGGCGTGCGCAGCGAATTCGGCCTGGGAAGCACCTTCTGGTTCACGGTGTGCCTCCCAAAAGGCGCGGCGATCGCGCCGGTGCCGACCCGGTGCGCGGACGCGTCGCAAAGCTTCAGCGGCCACCTGCTGATCTGCGAGGACGATCCTGTCAATCAGCTGGTGGCGAAGTTGCATCTCAACGCCCTCGGACTCACGGTCGACGTGGTCGACAACGGCGCCGCTGCCGTCGCGGCGACGGCGCGAAAGCACTACGACCTCGCGATGTTGGACATGCTTCTGCCGGACATGGACGGGCTGGATGCCTGCCGCGCCATCCGTGCGCAACGGCGCGAAGGCGGGCGCCTTCCGATCGTCATCTGGACCGCCAGCATGCTGGGCGTGGACTACGCGCGAGCCACGGAAGTCGGGGCCGACGCGGTCCTCGGCAAGCCGTTCGAGCTGAGTGCGCTGAAGCAGATCCTGTCCAGGTATCTGGTCGCGCGGGCAGCGCTGCCGGCCCACTCGATCGCAACAAAGGTTCGCAGCGAGACCGCGAGCCTGAAACGACGTGCCCACGGGTCGGCGCCACGGGCGCTCAGCCGGGGCCCGGCAGCACGCCACCGATTGTCGGCAGCGAAGCGAGCGCGTTCCTAGGGCCTGTTAACAGGCCCTAGCCGGCGACAAGCCCGTCCATGCGCACGACTTCGAACTGGCTGCCGTGCACCTGCGACAGTTCGCTCACCAGCGCGTCGTTGTCCCATCGCTCGTCGGGCGCACCGCTGACGTACCAGTTGCTGCCGTTGTCGGCCACGATCATCCCGTAGGTCTTCATCGCGGTCAGCAGCGCGCGGGTCGCGGCGCTGAAGCCGGCCGGGATCGCGAAGCTCGACCTGAGCCGCACGCGCATGCCCATCGGTGGCAGGTTCAGGCTGGTGTTGCTCGACGCGAAGTGCGTTGCCGGCGGCACATAGGCGCGGCGCGTTCGTTGCGCCGTGAACCGCAGCGCGTGCCGGATGCCACCCGGCCCGAGCGCGGCCTCCTCGTAGCGCGCCAGCCCGGGGAAGATCGGCAGTCCGGCCGCATCGGCGCTGGTCCAGCCGGCCTGCGCCGTCGGCCGCACGTTGTTGCTGTCGAGGTGAAAGACGGCGCCGCAGTCGGCGTTCCAGGAGCCGTCGGGATGGATGAACGCGCGCGCCAGTTCGTACAAACGGTCGTGATCCCGATCGATCACGATCACGTGCCGGTCGCCGCTGGTGTCGGGCGCCCCTTCGACCGGCGCATTCGAAGGCACCGGGTACGGACCGGGATCGCTTTCGTCCCCGTAGGCGGTCCAGCCGATCGTCACGAGCGCCTGCGTGCCGGCGACCACGACGTACGGAATGCCGATCGGCGATCCGTTGTACAGGCCCGCGCCGAAGTCCGGGTGCAGGCCGGTCGTCAGGCCGATGCTCGCGATCAGCGCATCGGAGTTCGGGTCGACCGGGGCTGCGGAGACGTCGGTGTTCCACGCGTTGTCAGCCGGGAAGGCGACCGCACCGTTGAGCGCGGCGCCGACGCCCAGTGCCGCGGAACTGAAGTCGCCGAAGGCGTCCGGGTTGGCGGGTGGCGCCGGCGTCGGTGCGCCGTCCGGCGGCGGCGGCGCCGCCGGTGCGCCGCC
>NZ_JBFUKR010000037.1:0-43849 GCF_056400745.1 Rhizobacter sp. P5_A1 | reverse complement strand
ATGTCTGACTCGCCGCGGCTGTCTGAACGCAGCGAACGAAGTGAGCGCAGTGAGTTCGGCGGCGCGACCCCGGACCGAGCAGCGCAGTGCAGTCGGTGCGCAGCACCGACCGCCACAGCATGAGCCCGCACCGGGTACCGCCTGCCGCGACGCGCGAACCGCAGTCGGGACATTCTTGCCACGCGAAGCGCAATGGAACCGCAATGAGCACTGACGCCCCGCTCGTCGTCGTGATGGGCGTCAGCGGATGCGGCAAGAGCACGGTCGGCGCTCTCCTCGCACGGCGGCTCGGTGCCGAGTTTCTCGAAGGCGACGAGCTGCATCCGCCGCGCAACATCGAACGCATGGCCTCTGGCATCGCGCTGACCGACAACGACCGGCGCGACTGGCTGCTCGAGATTGCACAGCAGCTCGCCGATGCGCGCGCCGGCCGGCACGCGCTCGTCGTGTCGTGCTCGGCGCTGAAGCACAGCTACCGCGACATGCTGCGCATCGCCGCCAGCGACCTGGCGTTCGTGCACCTGCACGCGAGCCGCGAATTGCTCGAGGCGCGGCTGCGCGCACGGCCCGGCCACTTCATGCCGAGCTCGCTGCTCGACAGCCAGCTTCAGACGCTCGAACCACCCGGCGCCGACGAACGCGCGATCACGCTCGACGCCGCGCTCCCGGCCGCCGAGCTCGCCGCGCAGGCGGCCGCGTGGCTGGCCCGACCCGCTCCCGATTCGACACGCAAGAAATGATCACGACCCAGACCTTTCGCCTCGACGGCCGGCTCGCCCTCGTCACCGGCTCGTCCGCCGGCATCGGCCTGGCGCTCGCGCGCGGGCTGGCACAGGCCGGCGCTGCCATCGTGCTGAACGGGCGCGACGCGGCCAAGCTCGCGCAGACGGCCGCGCTGCTCGCCGCCGAAGGCCACACGGTGCATGCACGCGCGTTCGACGTGACGCAGCGCGACGCGGTCGATGCGAACGTCGCGGCGATCGAATCGGAGATCGGTGCGATCGATATCCTGGTCAACAACGCCGGCATCCAGCGCCGCGCGCCGTTCCACGAGTTCGCCGCGGCCGACTGGGCCGAGCTGATGCGCACCAACCTCGACAGCGTGTTCCATGTCGGCCAGGCGGTCGCGCGGCACATGGTCGCGCGCGGCCGCGGCCGCATCATCAATGTCTGCTCGGTCCAGAGCGAGCTCGGCCGCCCCGGCATCGCGCCGTACACCGCATCGAAAGGTGCGGTGAAGATGCTGACCAAAGGCATGGCGATCGACCTCGGCCCGCACGGCATCAACGTCAACGGCCTCGGCCCGGGCTACTTCAAGACGGAGTTGAATCAGAGGCTGGTCGACGACCCCGCGTTCAGCGCGTGGCTGATCAACCGAACGCCGAGCCGGCGCTGGGGCGATGTCGAGGATCTGGCCGGCGCGGCGGTCTTTCTCGCCAGCGACGCATCGCGCTTCGTGAACGGCCACATCCTTTACGTCGACGGCGGCGTGACCGCCACGCTTTGACAGCAGCAGCGCCAAGACCCATGACCACCTTCACGCAAGTCACCCTCTTCACCGACACCGACGGCCGCGCGCGCTTTCGCGAGCACGAGATTGCATTGCCCGAGGGCACGCCGATGTCGATGCTGTCGGCGTTGATGCCCAGCGGCGGTCTGCAGCTGCGCCACAGCCCGGTGGGGTTTCGCAGCAGCTTCCACGTCACGACCACGCCGCAGTGGGTGTTCATCCTCGGCGGCCAGATGGAGATCGGCCTGCAGGACGGCAGCTCGCGCGTGTTCAAGGCCGGTCAGCATTTCTACTCGACCGACACGCTGCCCGCGGGGGCGATCTTCGACCCGAACATCCACGGCCACTGGAGTCGCCAGCTCGGCGACGAGCCGCTCGTCACCGCCTTCGTGCGCTGCTGAGCGCACCGCGCAATGATCAAGAACGTTCACGGCGGCACCGTCGATCTGCTCGGCGAGGCGATCGTCACCGGCCGCTATCCGGTCGGCAGCTCGTTGCCGCCCGAACCGGTGTTGTGCGACGAGCTCGGCGTCAGCCGCACCGTGATCCGCGAGGCCGTCAAGTCGCTGATCGCGAAGGGGCTGCTCGTCACCGGGCCGAAGGTCGGCACGCGCGTGCTCGCCGAGGAGCAGTGGAACTGGTTCGATCCCGATGTCGTCGCATGGCAATCGCGCGCCGGGCTGTCGCGCGAGTTCCTGCGCGACCTGCAGGAGTTGCGTCGGCTCGTCGAGCCCGCCGCGGTGCGCCTCGCGGCCGAGCGCGCGACCCCGCACGACATCGCCGAGATCGAGGCCGCCTACGCCGGCATGAAGCTCTCGATCGACGAAGGCGGCGACTACGTCAGCAGCGACCTGCGCTTCCACCAGGGCCTGCTGCGCGCCTGCCACAACCGCATGGTCGCGCAGATGAGCAAGGCACTCGGCGCGCTGCTGCGCACCAGCTTCGAGATCTCGACCTCGCGGCCCGACGGCCCGGCGCAATCGCTGCCGCTGCACCGCGCGGTGCTCGATGCGGTCATCGCACGCTCGCCGCAGAAGGCCGAGCGCGCGATCATCGTGCTGATCGACGGCGCGAACGACGACATCGAGGCGGTACTGAGCACGCGGCGCAAGCTGCCGTCGCTGGGCCTGCCGGCGCCGCGGCTCAAGGCGCGCGCGAAGGCCGTGCTGCGCTGAGCCGGCGCATCGGCGGGTTCCGGTCTTCCGGGGGACGCAGCGGCGCAAACGGCCGCGCGCTTGCCTCAGTGCTGTCCTTCGGTCAGTGCGTGCAGCTGGAAGCGTCCGCTGTGATCGACCAGCCAGACCTCGACGAACTTCGTGTTCGCGGCGCTGCCCGGAGCCGGGAACGGCGAGGCACGCAGAATCATCTTCTTGACCGTCTCCGTCACGTCCGGCGCGTGGCTCGGCGAGCGGACCACGCGAACGTCGCGCACCTTGCCCGTGCCGTCGACCTCGGTCTCGATGACGACGATCGCATGCACCAGCGGCGGCAGCATGCCCTTGTAGATGCGATCCGCGTAAGTCGCGTAGATGTGGCGCGCGGCGCCGGTGCGGTAGCCGAACGCATCGCCGGAGAGGGGCGTCTTCCGGACGGCCTGGGCCGCGGCCGGCTCCGCGAGCAGCGCGAACAGCAAGCTCGCCAGGACGAAGGGGGCACGATGGAAGTTCATGACAAGCCTCGCAACAGGTGTTTCCGTGCGAAGCAATTTGCCAGCAAGTCCGGGCGTGCGGTCGTGCGGATGTCACGCCGCGCAAGGTCGCGACAAAGCGATACCGAGGCGACGGATATGGGCAGTTCGACGCGGCGTCGCCGACGCGAAGCGTCACCGCGGCTCGGCGCGCCGCGCCGTCACTCCTTCACCGACCCGGTCATCCCCGACACGTAGTACTCGACGAAGAACGAGTACACGAACGCGACCGGCAGCGAGCCGAGCAGCGCGCCGGCCATCAGCGGGCCCCAGTGATAGACGTCGCCCTCGACCAGCTCGGTGACGACGCCGACCGGCACGGTCTTGTTCTCGCTCGACGAGACGAAGGTCAGCGCATAGATGAACTCGTTCCACGACAGCGTGAACGCGAAGATGCCGGCCGAGATCAGCCCGGGCACCGCGAGCGGCAGCACGATTCTGATCAGGATCTGCCAGCGCGTCGCGCCGTCGATCAGCGCGCACTCCTCGAGCTCGTACGGGATCGAGCGAAAGTAGCCCATCAGCAGCCAGGTCGAGAACGGGATCAGGAAGGTCGGGTAGGTCAGGATCAGCGCCATGCGGCTGTCGAACAGCCCGAGCTTGACGACGATCGCCGCGAGCGGGATGAACAGGATCGACGGCGGCACCAGGTACGCGAGAAAGATCGCGCCGCCGGCCGGCTTCGAGCCCTGGAAGCGCAGCCGCTCGATCGCATACGCCGCGAGCACCGACGCGACCAGCGACAGCGCGGTCGAGACCACCGAGACGATCACGGTGTTCCACAGCCAAGCCGGGTACTCGGTCTTGAACAGCAGCTTCTCGAAGTGCGCCAGCGTCGGCCCGACGATCCAGAACGGATTGCCGTCGCGCGACAGCAGCTCGTTGTCGGGCTTGAACGAGGTGATCGCCATCCAGTAGAACGGGAACAGCAGCACAATCACGAACAGGATGATCGGGATGTAGACCGTGACCCAGCGCCGCGGCATCGACTGCAGGTAGTCCATGCCTTGCGAGGCGTCGTTGTTCTTGGCGTCGCTCATCGTCCGGTGCTCACTTGTCGCCGCCTTGCTGCCACGCGCGCCGCTGCAGCCCGAAGTAGCTGAACATGATCGCCGCGAGCAGGAACGGCACCATCAGCGTCGCGATCGCCGCGCCCTCGGCGAGCGCGCCGCCCGAGATCGCGCGCTGGAACGCGAGCGTGGCCATCAGGTGCGTCGCGTTCAGCGGGCCGCCGCGCGTCAGCACGTAGATCAGCTGGAAGTCGGTGAACGTGAACAGCACCGAAAACGTCATCACGACCGCGATGATCGGCGTCAGCAGCGGCAGCGTGATGTGGCGAAACTGCTGCCACGGCGTCGCGCCGTCGATCGCCGAGGCTTCGTAGTACGAGGGCGAGATCGTCTGCAGCCCGGCAAGCAGCGAGATCGCGACGAACGGGATGCCGCGCCAGACGTTCGCGATGATCGTCGAGATGCGCGCGTTCCACGGGTTGCCGAGAAAATCGATGTAGCGGTCGATCAGCCCGAGCTTCAGCAGCACCCAGCTGATGATCGAGAACTGGGCGTCGAAGATCCACCAGAACGCGATCGCCGACAGCGCCGTCGGCACGATCCACGGCAGCAGCACCACCGCGCGAAAGAAGCTCTGGAACGGCAGGTTCTTGTTCAGCAGGATCGCCAGCCACAGCCCGAGCCCGAACTTCACGACGCTCGCGACGATCGTGTAGAAGAGCGTGTTGAACAGCGCCAGCTGCGTGACGCTGTCGGTGACGAGGAAGCTGAAGTTCTCGAGGCCGATCCATTCGCCGTCGCGGCCGATCTTCGCGTCGGTGAAACCGAGCCAGGTGCCGAGGCCAAGCGGGTAGGTCAGGAACAGCACCAGCAGCACCGTCGCCGGCAGCATGAACGCCCAGCCCAGCGCGTTGCGGTTGTTCTGGAATCGCTCGAGCAGCGACAGGCGCCTCGCCGCGACCCGCGGCGCGCCGGCGCGCAGCTGTCCTTGCACCGCGGGCTCTTGCACGATCACACCTTGTAGTAGCGCTCGGCGCGCTTCTGCGCGCGCTCCATCGCCTCCTTCGGCGTCTTGGAGCCGCTGACCGCCTCGGCCACCATGTTGGTGACGATGAAGTCGGCGCCTGCGCCTGCCGACGCGTAGCCCAGCTTGCCGGCATAGCCCGCCGGGCGCATGTTCTTGACGCAGTCGCGGTACGGCGTGTTCTTCGGATCCGAGGTCCAGACGGGGCACTTCTCGTACGCCGCGAGCGGCTGCCCGATGTAGCCGGCAGCGCCGATCAACCAGTCGTTGAACTGCTCCTGCTCCATCATGAAGCGCAGGAACTCCTTCGCCGCCTGCGGGTACTTCGTGTACTTGAAGATCATCTGGTTGAAGAACAGGTGCGACTCGGTCGGCACGCCCACCGGCCCGACCGGGAACGACGCGTGATTGATGTCGGCCGCGAGTTCATGGACCTTCTCGTCCTTCGAGTTCTTCGCCGCGTAGTAGATCGAGATGCCGTTGTTGGTGCAGCTGATCTGGCTGTCGAGGAAGGCCTTGTTGTTGTTCGGGTCGAGCCACGACAGCGTGCCGGGGATGAAGGTCGCATAGAGCTCCTTGCCGTACTCGAGTGCCTTGAGCGTCTCGGGGCTGTCGATCACGACCTTGTTGTCCTTGTCGACCAGCTTGCCGCCGTGCGACCAGATCAGCCAGTTGGTCCACAGGCCGTCGCCGGTCGCATTGCCGAGCGCCATGCCGCCCGGTGTGCCCTTCTCCTTCAGCGCCTTGTGCAGCGCGAGGAACCCGGCCGTGTCCTTCGGAAAGGTGTCGAAGCCGGCCGCCTTCACATGGCTCTGGCGGTACACGATCATCGAGCCGGCGGCGCCCAGGCCGAGGCCGATCCACTTCTTGCCGTCGGGGCGCAGGTACTGCTGCACCGCCGGGTACCAGCCACCGTATTTCTTGCCGAGGTACTCGGCCAGGTCGGTCACATCGAGCAGCTTGTCGGGGTACAGGTTCGCATCATCGTTGGTCGACAGGATGATGTCGGGGCCCGCGCCGGTGTTCGCGGCGACCGCGGCCTTCGGGCGCACGTCTTCCCAGCCTTCGTTGTCGACACGCACCTCGATGCCGGTCTTCTCGGTGAACTTCTTGACGTTCGCCATGTAGGCGTCGATGTCGCCCTGCACGAAGCGGCTCCAGCGCAGCACGCGCAGCTTCGCGCCCTTCTCGGGCTTGAACGCGATCGTCTGCGCCTGCACGGCCGGCGCGAACACGGCAGCGCCGGTGCCCATCGTCGCGGCCGCGGCAACGCCGGCCGAACCCTCGAGGAACTTGCGGCGATTGAACTCGGTCATCGGTGTCTCCTTCGTTTTGATCAGGCTTGCGAACGCGGGAAAACGGAAGCTCAGGCGGCCAGGCGCCGGCCGCTGGTCGCATCGAACAGATGCGCGCGCTGCAGGTCGGGCAGCAGGTGGATCGTGCTGCCGGGCGCGAAATCATGGCGCTCGCGGAACACCGCCGAGAGTTCGACGCCCTCGTGCCGGCAGGCGACGAAGGTGTCCATGCCGGTCGGCTCCATCACGACGACGCGCGCCGGAATGCCGCCGGCGTCGGCCAGCGTCAGGTGCTCGGGCCGGGTGCCGAAGACGATCGGCTGCCCGTCGACGCCGCCGGTGCGCGGCGGCGCCTCCAGCTGCGTGCCGTCGTTCAGCTCGATGTGCGCGCTGCCCGCGCTGCGGCGCAGCGTGCCGGGCAGGAAATTCATCGCCGGCGAACCAATGAAGCCGGCGACGAACTGGTTCGCCGGGTGGTCGTACAGATCGAGCGGGCTGCCGGTCTGCTCGATGCGGCCGTCGCGCATCACGACGATCTTGTCGCCCATCGTCATCGCCTCGATCTGGTCGTGGGTGACGTAGATCGACGTGGTCTTGAGCCGCTGGTGCAACTCCTTGATCTCGCTGCGCATCGCGACGCGCAGCTTGGCGTCGAGGTTGGACAGCGGTTCGTCGAACAGGAACACCTGCGGGTCGCGCACGATCGCGCGCCCCATCGCGACGCGCTGGCGCTGGCCGCCCGAGAGCTGGCGCGGGTAGCGATCGAGCAGCGCGCCGAGCGCGAGGATCTCGGCCGCGCGCGCGACCTTGGCCTCGCTGGTCGCCTTGTCCATCTTCGCCAGCGCGAGCGAGAACGCCATGTTCTCGCGCACCGTCATGTGCGGGTAGAGCGCGTAGTTCTGGAACACCATCGCGATGTCGCGCTCTTTCGGCGGCAGGTCGTTGACGACGCGCTCGCCGATGCGGATCTCGCCCGAGTTGATCTGCTCGAGCCCGGCGATCATGCGCAGCAGCGTCGACTTGCCGCAGCCCGAGGGACCGACCAGCACGGTGAACGAACCGTCGCGAATCTCGATGTCGACGCCGTGCAGGATGGCCACGTCGCCGAAGTTCTTCTTCACTGCCTGGATCGTCACGCTGGCCATGCACTCGGTTCCTGAAGGGGTTCGTGATGCGCTGTCGACGCCGGGAGGCCGTTGCGCACGGCGCTTCCACGACGCCGCGGCAGTATCGACATTGCCGCGCGCCGCCGCCATCAGGGCAAACCGTTAGATCGCGGGCCACCGGGAATTTGTATGATGACCTGATAACCATGCTTCATCCACCCACCGCCGCCGCGCGAGCCGCCCTGCCCGTCGCCCCGCCCCGCCTGATGCCGCTGCGGCTGTCCGACCGGCTCGCGGTGCTGCTCGGCGACCAGATCGACTCCGGCGCGCTGCGCCCGGGCGACCGGCTGCCGACCGAGGCCTGGCTCGCGGCCGCGCACGGCGTCTCGCGCACCGTCGTGCGCGAGGCCGTGCACCAACTCAAGTCGCGCCAGCTCGTCGTCTCGCGCCAGGGTTCGGGCGTGTTCGTCGCGCCGACGCCGATGCATCAGCCGCTCGCGTTCGATCCGAGCGTGCTCGGCTCGCTGCAGGCGGTCGTGCATGTCGTCGAGGTGCGGCGCGTGATCGAGGCCGAGATGGCCGCGTTCGCCGCCGAGCGCGCGACACGCGCACAGCTCGCGACGATGCGCCGCGCCTTGAAGGCGATCGACGCGGCGGCCGCCGCCGGCCACGACGGCGTCGCCGAAGACATGGCTTTCCATCGCTCGATCGGCGAGGCCACCGGCAACCCGCAGTTCACGCTGCTGCTCGGCTTTCTCGAGCAGTACCTGCGCGAAGGCATGCGCATCACACGCGGCAACGAGGCACGCCGCCTCGACTTCATGGAGGCAGTGCGCATCGAACACCGCGCGATCGTCGACGCGATCGCCGCGCGCGATCCGGCGCTGGCGCGGCGGCGCGCGCGCGAGCACCTGATGCAAAGCGAGCAGCGACTCGTCGAAGGCGGCGTGATCGCGAAGCCCGGCCGCGCCGCCGCCGGCGCACATCGACCCCCACGGAGCAGCAAGTGACAGCCAGTGCATCCAATCCCAAGGTTCTCGGCATCGTCGGGCTCGGCTCGATGGGCTTCGGCGCCGCCGTCACCGCGCTGCGCAACGGCGTCGCGACGGTCGGCCTCGACACCCGCGCCGAGGGCCGCGCGCGCTTCGAGGCCGAGGGCGGCCGCACGACCGATTCGCTCGCCGAACTCGGCGCGCAGTGCGACGCGGTCGTCGTGCTGGTCGTCAACGCCGCGCAGACCGAAGCCGTGCTGTTCGGCGACGATGGCCTGCTCGGCACGCTGAAGCCGGGCTCGGTCGTGATCGCCTCGGCCACCGTCGACCCGAGCTTGCCGCCGATCTGGCAGCAGCGCCTCGCCGAGCGCGGCCTGTGGCTGATCGACGCGCCGGTCTCGGGCGGTGCGACCAAGGCGGCGGCCGGGCAGATGACCGTGATGGCCTCCGGCGCACCCGAGGCGTTCGAGGCCGCGGGGCCGCTGCTCGACGCGATCGCCGGCAAGGTCTACCGCCTCGGCGACCGGCCGGGCATCGGCTCGACCGTGAAGATGGTGAACCAGCACCTGGCCGGCGTGCACATCGCCGCGGCGTGCGAGGCGATGGCGCTGGGCATGCGCGCCGGCGCCGAGCCGCGCGCGCTGTACGAGGTGATCTGCAACTCGGCCGGCATGAGCTGGATGTTCCAGAACCGCGTGCCGCACATCCTCGACGGCGACTACACGCCGCTCTCGGCCGTCAACATCTTCGTCAAGGACCTGGGCATCGTGCTCGACGCTGCGCGCAAGCTGTCGTTCCCGCTGCCGCTCGCGGCCGCCGCGCACCAGCTCTACCTCGCGACGGCCGCGGCCGGGCACGGCGCCGAGGACGACTCGGCGGTGATCAAGTTCTACGCCGAGCTGGCCGGGATCGAGCTGCCGAAGCCCATGGAGAAGCCGTGATCCTCGGCGAGGGGCGACGCATGACGCTGGGCGTCATTGCCGACGACTTCACCGGCGCGACCGATGTCGCCAGCATGCTGGTGCGCGCCGGCATGCGCACGGTGCAGGTGATCGGCGTTCCGGGTGCAAGCGAAGGTCCGGCGCCGCAGGCCGACGCGATCGTCGTCGCGCTGAAGACCCGCACGGTGCCGGCCGCCGAGGCGGTGCGCGAATCGCTCGCGGCGCTGCGCTGGCTGCAGGCCGCCGGCATGCGCCAGTGCTACTTCAAGTACTGCTCGACCTTCGACTCGACGCCCGCCGGCAACATCGGCCCGGTGACCGAGGCGCTGCTCGACGCGCTCGGCACCGACTTCGGAATCGCCTGCCCCGCATTCCCCGAGAACGGCCGCACGATCTTCCGCGGCCATCTGTTCGTCGGCGACGAGCTGCTCAGCGACTCGGGCATGCGCCAGCATCCGCTGACGCCGATGACGGACGCCAACCTCGTGCGCGTGCTGCAGGCGCAAGGCACACGACGCGTCGGGCTGCTGCGCTACGACGCGATCGCGCAGGGCGAGGCGGCGGTGCGTGCGCGCATCGCGGCCTTGCGCAGCGAAGGCATCGCGATCGCGATCGCCGACGCCACCAGCAACGACGACCTGCGCGTTCTTGCCGCGGCCTGCGCCGACCTGCCGCTGCTGACGGCCGGCTCGGGCCTCGCGCTCGGGCTGCCCGAGGTCTACGCGGCGCGCGGCTGGCTGACCCCCGACGCGCACGCCGCCGATCTCGACCCCGCCGGCGGCCGTGCCGCGATCCTCGCCGGCTCGTGCTCGCTCGCGACGCAGGCGCAGGTCGCGCGCTGGCAGGCCGCCGGCCGGCCGGCGTTCGCGGTCGACCCGCGCGCGCTGGCCCGCGGTGCACCGGTTGCCGACGATGCCCTCGCGTGGGCGCAGTCGCTCACTGAGCCGGTGCTGGTCTATGCCACTGCCTCGGCGCCGGCGCTGCAGGCCGTGCAGGCCGAGCTCGGCGCGCAGCAGGCCGGCGCGCTCGTCGAGAGCTGCCTCGCGCAGGTCGCGCGCGGCCTCGTCGCGCGCGGCGTGCGCCGGCTCGTCATCGCCGGCGGCGAAACCTCGGGCGCGGTCGTGCAGGCGCTGGGCGTCACGCAGCTGCGCATCGGTGCCGCGATCTGCCCCGGCGTGCCATGGACCCAGGCCGAAGGCACCGGCCTCGATTCACCGTTGCAGCTCGCGCTGAAGTCGGGCAACTTCGGGGGTGCCGATTTCTTCGACGAGGCGCTGCGAGCCGGGAGCAATCCATGACAGCCTTCGCGACACAACGCGCCGAGATCTGCCGCGTCGGCCGCTCGCTGTTCGATCGCGGCTACCTGCACGCGAGCGCCGGCAACATCAGCATGCGCCTGCCCGACGAGCAAGGCTTTCTGATCACGCCGACCGATGCCTGCCTGGGCGCGCTGCGGCCCGATCAGCTCACGCATGTCGATGCCGGCGGCAAGCCGCTTGCCGGTCTGTCGGCGAGCAAGACGCTCGCATTGCACCGCGGCATCTACGCCGCCGAACCCGATGCGCACTGCGTGCTGCACACGCACAGCACGCAGCTGGTCGCGCTGACGCTCGAAGGCGTGTGGCACGCCGACGCGGTGCTGCCGCCGATCACGCCGTACTTCGTGATGAAGGTCGGCCGCGTGCCGCTGATCGCCTACCACCGGCCAGGCGATCCGGCAGTGGCCGGGCTCGTCGCCGCCGCGATGGCTGCGGGGCGGGCGCGCCACGCACCGATCCGCGCGGTGCTGCTCGATCGCCTCGGCCCCGTCCTCTGGCACGACTCGCCCGCCGCCGCGATGGCGTTGCTCGAAGAGCTCGAAGAGACCGCGCGCCTGTGGCGCACGACCAACCCGAAGCCCGCGCCGCTCGCCGATGCGCAGATCGATGAACTGCGCGGCGCCTTCGGCGCGCGATGGTGACCCGCATGCCGCGCTTCGCTGCCAACCTGACGATGATGTACACGGAGCACGCCTTCCTCGATCGCTTCGAGGCGGCCGCGGGCGACGGCTTCGACGCGGTCGAGTTCGCGTTCCCGTACGCGCACGCGCACCCCGAGATCGCGCTGCGGCTGGCCGATCACGGTCTGCAGCAGGTGCTGTTCAACACGCCGCCCGGCGACGCCTCGGCCGGCGAACGCGGCATCGCCTGCCTCGCCGATCGCCGCGACGAGTTCCGCCGCGGCTTCGTCGAACAGGCGCTGCCGTATGCGCTCGCGCTGAAGTGCCCGCGCCTGCATGTGATGGCCGGCCTGATGCCGCACGGCGTCGAGCGGGCCGCGCTGCGCGAAACCTATCTCGCGAACCTCGCGTGGGCGGCGCGCGAGGCCGCGTCGGTCGGCATCGATCTGCTGATCGAACCGATCAACCGGCGCGACATCCCCGGCTACCTGCTGAACCGCCAGGACGACGCGCACGAGATCGTCGCCGAGATCGACGCGCCGAACCTGCGCGTGCAGATGGACCTGTACCACTGCCAGATCGTCGAAGGCGATGTCGCGATGAAGCTTCGCAAGTACCTGCCGACCGGCCGTGTCGGCCACCTGCAGATCGCCGGCGTGCCCGACCGCCACGAACCCGATCGCGGCGAGCTGCACCACCCTTACCTGTTCGAGCTGATCGACGAGCTCGGCTACACCGGCCACATCGGCTGCGAATACCGGCCACGCGGGGGCACATCGGCCGGCCTCGGCTGGCTGCGCCCCTACCAACCCCAAGGAGACTAGATGTTGACCCCCAATCTCACTTCGTTCGCTGCCCCCCAAGGGGGCGCAGTTCTCCCTTGGGACGGCCCGGCGGGAGAACTGGCATGAAACTCTTGATCACCGGCGGCGGCGGCTTTCTGGGCGATCGCCTGGCGCGCGCGCTGCTCGCCCGCGGCACGCTCGCGGGCCGCGAGATCACCCGCGTCGTGCTGACCGACATTGCGCCGCCGCGCGCCGACCTGCTCGCCGACGCCCGGGTCGAGGGCCGCACCGGCGCCCTGCTGACGCAGACCGACGCGCTGCGGCAGGAGGCCTTCGACGGCGTGTTCCACCTCGCCTCGGCCGTGTCCGGCGAGTGCGAGGCCGACTTCGATCTCGGGCTGCGCTCCAACATCGACAGCACGCGTGCGCTGCTCGATGCGATCCGCGCCTACGTGAACGCCGGCGGCAGCGCGCCGCGGCTGGTGTTCTCGAGCTCGGTCGCGGTGTTCGGCCCCGACCCGGCGGTGCCGTTGCCGAAGATCGTCGCCGACGACACGCTGCCGGCCCCGCAGACCTCGTACGGCGCACAGAAGCTGATCTGCGAGCACCTGGTTGCCGACTACACGCGCAAGGGCTACATCGACGGCCGCGCCGCGCGCCTGATGACGGTCACGGTGCGGCCCGGCAAGCCGAACGGCGCGGCCTCGTCGTTCTTCAGCGGCATCATCCGCGAGCCGCTCGCGGGGACCCCGTCGATCTGCCCGGTCGACGCGAGCGTCTCGCACCCGGTCTCGTCGCCGACCCGCACCGTCGAAGGCCTGATCGCGGTGTTCGAGGCCAGCCGCGAGGCCTTCAACGGCCGCACCGCGCTGAACCTGCCGGCGCTGAACGTGCGCGTCGCCGACATGCTCGAAGCGCTCGCCCAGGTCGCCGGCCCCGCGGTGCGCGCGCGCGTGCGCTTCGAGCGCGACGAGCGCATCGCGGGCATCGTCGCGAACTGGCCGGGCGGCGCGTCGGCCGCGCGCGCCGGCCGGCTCGGGCTGAAACCGCATGCCGACTTCGCCGAGATCATCCGCCAGTACATCGATGACTGCAGCGCCGCGCCGAACGCCGACCAGACCCTGAAGGGCCTCTCGAGATGAACCAGATCGACCTGAAGGGCCGCGTCGCGGTCATCACCGGCGGCGCGCAAGGCATCGGCCTGGCCGTGGCCGAGCGCATGCTGAACTCCGGCGCGAGCGTGGCACTCTGGGACATCGACGCCGCGCGCCTCGCGCAGGCCGAGAACGCGCTCGCCAGGCTCGGCACGGTGAGCACCTCGATCGTCGAACTGACGATGGCGCCCGACATCGCCGCCGCCACGGCCGACGCCGTCAAGGCACACGGCCGCATCGACATCCTCGTCAACAACGCCGGCATCACCGGCGGCAACGCGCCGACCTGGGAACTCGCGCCCGAGGTCTGGCAGCGCGTGATCGATGTGAACCTGGTCGGGCCGTTCCTGACCTGCCGCGCGGTCGTGCCGCAGATGCTGAAGCAGGGCTATGGCCGCATCGTCAACATCGCGTCGGTGGCCGGCAAGGAGGGCAATCCGAACGCCTCGCACTACAGCGCGTCGAAGGCCGGGCTGATCGCGCTGACCAAGTCGCTCGCGAAAGAGCTCGCGACGAAGGGCGTGCTCGTCAACGCGGTCTCGCCGGCGGCCGCGAAGACCGCGATCTTCGACTCGATGACCGAGCAGCACATCGCGTTCATGCTGAGCAAGATCCCGATGGCGCGCTTCCTCGAGGTCGGCGAGGCCGCGGCAATGATCGCGTGGCTGGCGTCCGAGGAATGCTCGTTCAGCACCGGTGCGGTATTCGACCTGTCGGGCGGGCGCGCGACGTATTGAGTCGATGCCGGCGAGACCATGAAGATCACCGCCGTCACGCCCTTCATCCTGCACGTGCCGGTCACCGGCGCGCAGATCGCCGACAGCACGCACACGCTCTCGCACTGGGGTGTCGTCGGCGCGCGCATCGAGACGGATGCCGGGCTGACCGGCCACGGTTTCACCGGCACGCACGCGCACCTGGCCAGCGACCAGCTGATCACGCGCTGCATTGCGAGCTGCCACGCGCCGCTGCTGATCGGCGAAGACCCACGCGACATCCGCCGCCTCTGGCACAAGCTCGCGCGCAACCCGGCGCTGCAGTGGGTCGGCCGCGCCGGCATCACGACCTTGGCGCACGCCGCGATCGATGTCGCGTTGTGGGACCTCAAAGCCCAGGCCGCGCGTCAGCCGCTGTGGCAGCTGCTCGGCGGCCAGGTGCGCGCGACCGTGCGCGCCTACAACACCGACATCGGCTGGCTCAGCATCCCCGACGGCGAACTCGTCGCCGGCGCGGCGCGTGCGGTCGAGCAAGGCTTCAGCGGCGTCAAGATCAAGGTCGGCTCGAGTGTCGAGCGCGACCTGCGGCGCGTCGCCGCGGTGCGCCACGCAATCGGCCCGGACGTGACGCTCGCGGTCGACGGCAACGGCAAGTGGGACCTGCCGACCTGCCTGCGCTTTTGCCGCGGCGCGCAGCCGCACGACCTCCACTGGTTCGAGGAGCCGCTCTGGTACGACGACGTCAAGGGCCACGCACAGCTCGCACGCCAGTCCGGCATCCCGATCGCGCTCGGCGAGCAGCTCTACACGACCGACGCGTTCGCCGAGTTCTTCGCACAGCAGGCGATCCACTGGGTCCAGCCTGACGTGACGCGCATGGCCGGCCTGAGCGAGGTGCTGCAGGTCTGCGATACGGCGCATGCGTTTCGCCTGCCGGTCGCGCCGCACGCCGGCGACATGAGCCAGGTCCACGTGCATCTCGCGTATGCGCATCCGGCGGTCGCGGTGCTCGAGTACATCCCGTGGATCAAGCACTGCTTCACCGAACCGGCCGAGGTCGTCAACGGCGCATTCAACCTGCCGATGCAGCCCGGCGCGGGCACGACGCCGACGCCGCAGGCCTGGCAACGTCACCGGCGGCCGGTGGCATGAAGACGGCGCTTCGTCCGACAGCGGCGTACCGAATTGCGGTTCATGCTGCGCGGGGCACTGCATGAGCGCAGCCCACTCCATCCACTCCCGGAGACCGACATGATCAGCCTGCCCACCCTCATTCGCGCCGGCGCCGTCGCCGCGGCCCTCGTGATCACCGGTTGCAGCTCGACGCCGATGTCGCAGGGCAGCGCGCCGCCGACGATGCCGGTGCAGACCTTCCGCGCGACGCTGTCGAGCGCCGCCGAAGTGCCGGCCAACGCCAGCCCCGGCACCGGCACGCTGGAAGCGACCTTCGACAAGGCCAGCAACGTGCTGCGCTGGAAGGTGACCTACTCGGGCCTGACCGGCCCGGCGACGATGGCGCACTTCCACGGCCCGGCCCTGCCGGGCGCGAACGCCGGCGTCGTCGTGCCGTTCCCGAGCGCCGCGAGCCCGGCCGAAGGCCAGGCGACGCTGACCCCGGCGCAGCTCACCGATCTGATGGCCGGCAAGTGGTACGTCAACGTGCACACCGCGCAAAACCCCGGCGGCGAGATCCGCGGTCAGGTGCTCGTGAATTGACGACCTGAGGCCCGGCGCGGCCCCGCAGGTTCAATCCAGCTTCCACTTCCCGCCCTCGACCTTCACGACCACCCGGGCCCGCTGATCGAGCCCGAGGTGGTCGTTCTTCGACATGTTGGTCACGCCGTTCGAGACGCGCAGATCGCGCACGCCCTCGAGCGCGTCGCGCAGCGCGGCGCGAAACTCCTTCGTGCCGGGCTGCGCGGTCTTCAGCGCGATCGGGATCGCGTGGCTCAACAGCAGCCCGGCGTCCCAGGTGTAGGCGCCGAAAGCCGAGACGCTGCCGGCTCCATTGACCGCCTCGTAGCGCTTCACGTACTCCATCGCCTGCGCCTTCGCCGGGTGCTCGGCCGGCAACGCTGCGGCGACGACGACCGGGCTGGTCGGCAGGTAAGCGCCCTCGATGTCCTTGCCGCCGACGCGCAGGAAGTCGTTGTTCGCGACGCCGTGGTTGAAGTAGACGCTGCCCTTGTAGCCGCGCTCGCCCAGCGCCCGTGCCGGCAGCACTGCCGGCGTGCCGGAGGCGCCGATGACGACCATCTCCGGGTTCGCCGCGGTCAGCTTGATGACCTGCGCGGTGACGCTGGTGTCGCGCGGCGCGAAGCGCTCGTTGGCGACGAGTCTGATGCCGCGCACCGACGCGAATTTCTCGAACTCGGCGTAGAACGCTTCGCCGAGCGCATCGTTGAAGCCGATGTAGCCCATCGACTTGATGCCGCGCTTCGCCGCATGCTCGAGGATCGCGAGCACCATCATCGTGTCGGTCTGCGGCGTCTTGAAGATCCAGGCCTTCTTCGCGCTCATCGGCTCGATGATGCGGGCGCTCGACGCGAGCGAGATCGTCGGCGTGCCGCTGTCGGCGACCGCGTCGGTCATCGCGAGCGAGTTCGGCGTCGTCGTCGAGCCGATGATCGCGTCGACCTTGTCCTCGAGCGTCAGGCGGCGCGTGTTGACGACCGCGGCGCTCGAATCGCTGGCATCGTCGAGCACGATGTACTCGACCGTCTTGCCCGCGATCGTCTTCGGCAGCAGCGCGATCGTGTTCTTCTCGGGGATCCCGAGCGAGACCGCCGGGCCGGTGGTCGACAGCGTGACGCCGATCTTGATCTGTGCGAGCGCGGGCAGCGCAGTGGCGGCGAGCAGGGCCAGCGCGAGCAGCGGGCGTGACTTCATTCGATGTCTCCTTCTTCCTGTTAATGGATTCGTTCAGCCGAGCAACGCGACCGGAATCGCGAGGTGCCCGCGGAAGCGCACGCGCTTCGAGCGCACCGCGGCGCCGGCCAGCCGGCAGCTCGGGAAGCGCGCCAGAAACCTGCTGATGGCGACCCGCCCTTCGAGTCGCGCGAGACCCATGCCGACGCACTGGTGGATGCCGGAGCCGAACGCGACGTGCCGGTTCGGCATGCGAGAAATGTCGAGCGTGTCCGGGTTCGGGAACTGCGCCGGATCGCGGTTCGCGGCGCCGATGCACAACGTGACCTGGGTGTGCGGCGCGAGCCGGACGCCGCCGATCTCGGTCTCGACCGTCGTGATGCGGTTGCCGAGCTGGTTCGAGCTCTCGATGCGCAGGAACTCCTCGATCGCGCTGCGGATCAGCTCGGGCTCGGCGAGCAGGCGCCGCTTCTGCTCCGGCGCATCGAGCAGGCATTTCAGACCGTTGCCGATCAGGTTCGTCGTCGTCTCGTGGCCGGCGTTGAGCAGGAAGATGCAGTTGTGCAGCAGCTCCTTCGCGAGCAGCCGCTCGGTCGCACCATCGGACGCGCTCACCTCGCCCTGGATCAGCCGCGTCAGCACGTCGGTCTCGGGGTCGCCCGGCGCCTGCGCGCGGCGTGCGACCAGGCCTTCGAGGTAGGCCAGCATCTCGCGCACCGCGGCGTTGCCGCGCGCGTGCATCGCGTCGGTCAGCGCCGGCTCGAGCGCGCCGAGGATCGCCAGCGACCATGCGCGCAAGGGTCCGCGCTCGGCGTGCGGCACGCGCAGCAGGTTGCCGATGATCTCGACCGGGATCGCGGCGGCGAACGACTCGATGAGATCGACCGACTGGCCCGCAGTCGCCTGCGCGTGCATCGCATCGAGCAGCGTGTCGACGAGCACGACGAGGCCCTCCTCCATCGCCGCGACGTGACGCGGCGTCAGCGCGCCCGCGACGAGCCGGCGCACGCGCGTGTGCAGCGGCGGGTCGTTGAACACCAGGCTCGTCGTGTGGTGCTCGAACAGCGCGGAACTCAGGCCGTACTTCGGGGCGAACTCCTCGTGCTTGTCGGAGCTGAAAGTCTTCGGGTCCTTGTAGACCGCGACGACATCGGCGTAGCGCGTCAGGAACACGCTGCCGTCGGGCATGCGCTTCACCGGCGCGTGTTCGCGCAGCGCGTGGTAGGTCGGAAACGGGTCATCGTAGAACGCATCGCTCAGTTGGCGAAGGTCGAAGCGGTCGGCGAGTGCGGCGTTGCTCATGCGTCGGCGAATCTAAGGCCGAACATCCAGCGGGGTGCCGGGGAGATACCCCAGCCATTCTGTGGGTCCACCGCCGCGGCGAGAGGCGAGCAAGCCTTCAGGCGTCGGAGCGGCAAAGGCGAGAGCGACCAGGCCGTCGAGGGCTGAAGCCGCGCCCCTCGCTGCGCGAGGGGTACCCTGCGCTGCTCGCTACGCAGGGCAAGTCCGCAAACTCGGCCCTGAGTACAGGACCTCAAACACGCGGACTTGGGCCGCAAGCGGCCCGACCCTGCTGCGCTGCGCTGCTCGGCGCTGGCTTCCTGATGCCCTCGCCGGCCTGCCCGCTCTCGCCTTTGCACCACCGCTGAGGACTGCGGCGCCGAAGCGCTCGACGGTGCCCGAGCCGGTGCGGGGTGGCCGGCCGGTGGGCTGTGTGCGACGCCGAGAAGCGCAGGGCTCGTGGCCGCGCGCGCAGCGCGCTTCGTCAACTGACTCGTCGCGGCTGTCTGAGTGCAGTGAGCGCAGCGAACGGAGCGAGTTCGGCGACGGGCCAGGAGACCGAGCATCGCAGGGTACCCCTCGCGCAGCGAGGGGCGAGCAGTCTGCCCACCGGGCGGCCACCCCGTGCCGGCGATCCCGCCAACGCATGCAAGCAGGGTCATCTCACACCTTGTGCGTCGACAACAGCAAGCTCGTCTCGGTGCTCGCGATGCCATCGATCAACCGGATGTTGCCGAGCACCCGATCGAAGGCCTCGAGCGAATCGGCGCGCAGTTCGGCGATCAGGTCCCAGCGGCCGTTCGTGCTGTGCAGGCCGGTCACGTTCGGGTGGCCGCGCAGCGCATGCAGCACCTCGGCGCCGCGGTTGCCTTCGACGACGATCGTCATCAGCGCGCGGATGCGGTGCGCTTCGGCCTGCGGCTTGACGCGCACCGTGTAGCCGACGATCACGCCGTCGCGTTCGAGCCGCTTCATGCGGTTCTGGACCGTGCCGCGCGCGACCTTCAGCTTGGCCGCGAGGGTCGCGACCGGCATGCGCGCGTCTAGGCGCAACAGCGCGAGCAGTTCCCGGTCGGTGTCGTCAATGTTGTTCATATCGTTCGCCTCTCGTGAACAATTTGCACAAGACATGGATCATATCGATCAGTCTGCTGTCTTTTCGTTGGCTGCAAAGGCCGGGAAGATTCTCCCGATACCGGAGAGACCGATGACGCGCTTCCTTGATGTTCCTTCGATGACCCAGCTGGTGCGCGAAGTCGGCGTGCTGCGCTTCCTGACCGAACTGGCCCAGGCCATCCACGACGACTACCTGCGCTGGCCGGACTTCGACAAGTCCGCGCGCCTGGCCTGCCATTCGCCGGTCGGCGTGATCGAGCTGATGCCGGTCGCGGACGCACAGCGCTTCGCGTTCAAGTACGTTAACGGCCACCCGAGCAACACCGCGCGCGGGCTGTTCACCGTGATGGCCTTCGGCGTGCTCGCCGAGGTCGACACCGGCTACCCGCTGCTGCTCTCCGAGCTCACGCTGACGACCGCGCTGCGCACTGCGTCGACCTCGGCGCTGGTCGCCCGCAAGCTCGCCCGTCCCGAGTCGCGCCGCATGGCGTTGATCGGCAACGGCGCGCAGGGCGAATTTCAGTCGCTCGCGTTCCACACGCTGCTCGGCATCGACGAGATCCGCGCGTTCGATGTCGACCCGGCCGCGACCGACAAGCTGATCCGCAATCTCGCCGCCTACCCCGGGCTGCGCGTGCGTCGGGCTGCGTCGATCGCCGAAGCGGTGCGCGGTGCCGACATCGTCACGACCGTGACGGCCGACAAGGCGCTCGCGACGATCCTGACGCCGCAGATGATCGAGCCCGGCATGCACATCAACGCGGTCGGCGGCGATTGCCCGGGCAAGACCGAGCTGCATGCCGACGTGCTGCGGGCGAGTCGCGTGATCGTCGAGTACGAGCCGCAGACGCGCATCGAAGGCGACATCCAGCAGCTGCCGGCGGACTTCCCGGTCACCGAGTTGTGGCGCGTGCTGGCCGGCCTCGCGGCGGGCCGCGAGCACCCGCAGCAGGTCACGGTGTTCGACTCGGTCGGCTTCGCGCTCGAAGACTACTCGGCGCTGCGCTACGTCTACGCGTTGGCGCTGGCCCGCGACATCGGCGACGACGTGGCGCTGGTGCCGCCGGGTGCGAATCCGAAGGATCTGTTCGGCCGCCTGACGGAGCCGGCCTCGGCGCGCGACGCGATGGCTTCGGTGATCGGCGCGCTGCGCGACGCGCAGGTCGCCTGAGGACCATCGTCAGCGCGACGACATCGTTCGCAGAAACCGCGCGATGGCCGCGTTGAACGGCGCCGGTTGCTCGAGATTCGGCAGGTGTGCGGTGCCGGGCATCACGAGCGCCTGGGCCAGCGCGATGCGCCGCGCGAGCGTGCGCATGCGTAGCTCGAAATGCGGAAAGTCGCGATCGCCCCAGATGACGAGCGTCGGCACGCGGATCTCCTCGAGTCGGCCCCAGGCCGACGGCGGCTCGATCGCTTCGCCGGGATCGGGCGCGGCGAGCGCGATCGCATTCATCGCGAGGAAGAGTTCGCGCAACGCGCCGCCGACGCGGCCCGCCGGCTGTGCCGGACCATCGAGCCAGGCCTGCGCCTCGAGCTCGTTCAGCGCCTCGCGATCGCCGCGCACCTCGGCCGCTTCGAGCGCGTCGACCAGCGCCTGGATCGCCGGATCGAACGGGCCGCTGGCATCGTCCGGTGCGCCGCTGACCGCGCACGCGACCAGCACCAGCGCGCTGACGCGCTGCGGGTGCGCGAGCGCCGCATCGATCGCGACGCGGCCGCCCTGCGAGCAGCCTATCAGCACCGCGCGGTCGATCTGCGCTTCGTCGAGCACCGCGATCAGGTCATCGACGCGCGCGTGCCGTTCGGGTTCGCACCGCGTCTCGCCGAAGCCGCGCCGGTCGTACGCGAGCACGCGGTGCGTGGCGCGCAGCGCATCGGCCTGCGGCGCCCACATGCGCTTGTCGCAGACACCGGCGTGCAGGCAGACGATCGCCGGGCCGGGCGTTTGCGAATCCTCGACGCACAACGCGGCGCGCCCGTGCGTGACGAAGCGCTTCATCGCGCCGCTCCGTCGCTTTGCGTCTCCTGGTCCTGCAGCAGCCGCCACATCACCTTGCCCGAGCCCGACTTCGGCAGCGCCTCGACGAACTGCACGATGCGGGGCACCTTGTAGGCGGCCATGTTGTCGCGCGCCCAGTTCGTGATGTCATCGGCCGTGGTCTTGCCCTTCGACTCGGCGCGCAGCACGACGACGGCCTTGACGGTCTCGCCGCGATAGGCGTCGCGGGCCGAGATGATGCAGGCTTCCTGGATCGCCGGATGCTTGTAGAGCAGCATCTCGACCTCGGCCGGCCAGATCTTGTAGCCACTCGCGTTGATCATGCGTTTCAGGCGATCGGTCATGAAGAAGTAGCCTTCGTCGTCCATGCGGCCGAGGTCGCCGGTGCGGAAGAAGGTGTGGCCGTCGACCTCGATGAAGGCATCGCGCGTCGCGTCGGGGTGACCCCAGTAGCCCTTGAACACCATCGGGCCGCGGCTGACGATCTCGCCGACTTCGCCGGGCGGCAGCTCCTGCAGCGTGAGCGGATCTATCACGCGCGAATCGACGCCGAAGATCGGGATGCCCAGGCACTGCAGCTTCGCGCGTTCCGACGGGTTCGCGTGCGTCGGCGCGGCGGTCTCGGTCAGGCCGTAGCCTTCGGCGAAGGTCAGGCCGAATTCGTCCTGCAGGCGCTGCGCGACGGCCTGCGGCATCGCGGCGCCGCCGCCGCTCAGGTAGCTGAGGCTCGTCAGGTCGAAGCTCTTGTAGTTCGGGCTGCCGAACAGGTCGATGATCATCGTCGGGATGCAGGTCCAGTGCGTGATCCGGTACTTCGAGATCAGGCGCCCGGCGAGCTCGCGGTCCCAGCGCGGCAGGATCACGCTGGTGCTGCCGATGTAGACGTTGCCGAGCAGGCCGTACAGCATCCCGGTGATGTGGAACATCGGCACGACCGCGAGGCTCACGGTCTCCGGGCTCGCGTGACCCCAGACGCCGCCGCCGACCGAGTTCGACATCAGTGTGCGGTGCGTGTGCATGCAGCCCTTCGGCAGCCCGGTCGTGCCCGAGGTGTAGGGCAGCAGCGCCAGATCGTCGGGCTGCGCGGTGTGCGGGCCGGGCACGAGCCGGCGCCCGAGCACGTCGTCCCAGCGCAGGTGGCCGGCGGGCAGTTCGGGGTCGCTGCGCAGCCAGGCTTCCATGGCCGGCGGCGGCGCGTCGGCGGGGTCGATCTCGTGCGCCGGCATCGCGTCGGTGTAGCGCGTGACCAGCACCTGCGCGAGCTGCTGAGTCGCCGGCACGCCGGCGTTCGCGCTCGCGACGATCGCCGCGAGGTCGGCGCTGCAGATCACGACCTTGGTCTGCGGGTCGGTGATGAAGTGCTTGAACTCCTCGGCGCGGTTCATCGGGTTCACCGGCACGACGACGCAGTCGGCGCGCAGGATGCCGTAGAGCGCGGCCGCGTACTGCGGGCAGTTCTGCATGAAGATCGCGACCCGATCGCCGGCCCGCACGCCGACGCTCTGCAGCCAGCCCGCGACCGCCTCGGCCTGCGCCTTCAGCTCGCCGAAGCTCAGGGGCCGCCCGAAGAACCGGTACGCCGGCTTGTCCGGGAAGCGCGTGGCCGAGACCTCGAGGTTGAACCACAGCGTCGTGTTCGGCACTGTCAGCGCGCGCGGCAGCCGCTTCGGCCAGATCTTGTGGTGCGGGCGTTCGGGGGCGGCGGCGGCGTTCGGGTTCACGGGATGCTCCACGAAAGTGGTTGTGATGCGGATCAACGACGGTAGCGCAGCCGGCAAGCGCGTCCAACGGCGGGAACCCGAACCGGGCGGCCGCTGGCGAAGCGTCGAGAAGAACCCTTCGAGCGGTGTTAGTTCACGAATCATTCGGGCCCGGTCGCGCCTAAGCTGTGGGTATGGTCAGCGCCACCCTCTCCACCGAGCCGACCCCCGAAGCCCCCGCGGTGCTGGACATCGAGGCCTCCGGCTTCGGCCGCGAAAGCTATCCGATCGAGGTCGGCTTCGTGTTGTCCGACGGGCAGAGCTACTGCACGCTGATCCGCCCGGCCCCGAACTGGACGCACTGGGACCCGGCCGCCGAGAAGATCCACCACATCAAGCTGGAGACGGTGATCCAGCACGGCCGCGACATCGCCGAGGTCGCGACCCAGCTGAACGAGCGGCTGCACGGGCTGACCGTGTATTGCGACGGCTGGGCGCATGACTACGTCTGGCTCGGCGTGCTGTTCGAGGCCGCGGGCCAGAGCCCTTCGTTCAAGCTCGAGAACCTGCGCGCGCTGCTGACCGAACAGGAGGCGGCGTTCTGGCGCGTCGTGAAGACCCAGGTCACGACCGAGATGCGCCTGCCGCGGCACCGCGCGAGCTCCGACGCCAAGGTCTTGCAGCGCACCTTGATGCGCCTGCGCGCTCCGCTCACGCAGCGCAGCCGACGGCTGGTGAACACCTAGTGTCGGCGCGCCCGGCACGGGCCTTGCTATCCACGCCGGACACATTTCGCGTGGAGACCTGTTGATGCAATCCCGTTCCTTCCTGAAGGCCGCTGGCGCACTCGCGCTGACGGCGGCCCTGGCCCCTGCCTTCGTCACGACCGCATTCGCGCAGACCGCGCTCGACGACGTGCTGGCGAAGAAGCTGATCGTGATCGCCGTCCCGACCGATTCGGCGCCCTACGGCTTCGTCGGCACCGAGCTGAAGCCGCAAGGGCTGGACGTCGATATGGCCGAGCTGATCGGCGCCAAGCTCGGGGTCAAGGTCGAGCTCGTGCCGGTGACGAGCGCCAACCGCATCCCTTACCTGCAGACCAAGAAGGCCGACCTCGTGATCTCGACACTGGGCAAGAACCCGGAGCGCGAGAAGGTCATCGACTTCACGATCGCGTACTCGCCGTTCTTCCAGGCGATCTTCGGCCCGAAGGCGCTGGTCGTGAAGACGCCGGCCGATCTGGCCGGCAAGAGCATCGGCGTGACGCGCGGCGCGATGGAAGACCAGGAGGTCGGCAAGATCGCCCCGCCCGGCGTCGACATCAAGCGCTTCGAGGACATGAACGGCACGGTCTCCGCCTATGCCGCCGGCCAGGTGCAGCTGATGGGTGTCGGTGCGTCGGTCGCCGGCAACTTCATGGCGAAGAACCCGCAGGTCAGCACCGAATACAAGCTGCTGCTGAAGGATTCGCCGAACTTCATCGGCGTGGCCAAGGGCGAGGACAAGCTGCGCCTGAAGGTCAACGAGATCATCGGCGCCGCCAAGGCCTCCGGCGAGCTGAACAAGCTCGCGCTGAAGTGGCTCGGCCGGCCGCTGGGCGACCTGCCGTCCTGATCGCCGCATCGAATCGTCGCGCGACCGGCTGACGCCTTCGTGATCTCCTTCGACTTCCCGGCGGTTCTCGCCGAGTGGCCGCTGCTCGTCAAGGGCGTCGGCGTCACGCTGGGGCTGACCGCGATCTCGGCGACCGCCGGCGTCGCGCTCGGTGTGGGCTGCGCGTGGGCGCGGCTGCACGGGCCGGGCTGGCTGAAGGTAATCGCCGGCGCGTATGTCGAGCTGATCCGCAACACGCCGTTCATCGTCCAGCTGTTCTTCATCTTCTTCGGCCTGCCGCAGATCGGCGTGAAGCTCTCGCCCGAGATCGCCTCGGTGCTCGCGATGGTCGTGAACCTGGGCGCCTACTCGGCCGAGATCGTGCGCGCCGGCGTCGCGACGACGCCGAAGGGCCAGATCGAGGCCGCGCAAAGCCTGGCGCTCAGCGAGATGCAGGTCTTCACGCGCGTCGTGCTGCCGCCGTCGCTGAAGCGCGTCTGGCCGGCGCTCGTGAGCCAGATCATCATCGTGATGCTGGGCTCGGCGGTGTGCGGCCAGATCTCGACACCCGAGCTGCAGTACGCGGTGAACCTGATCCAGTCGCGCAACTTCCGCGCGTTCGAGTCCTACCTGATCGGCACGCTGATCTACCTCGCGCTGTCGATGGCGCTGCGGCGGCTGCTGAACTGGGCTGGCCCCCGGTTCATCTTCGGAAGATAACCATGGTCGACTTCTCGATCTGGGACATCTTCCGCAACCTGCTGCTGGCCGCGCGCTGGACCGTGCTGCTCTCGCTGATCGCGTTCGTCGGCGGCGGGCTCGTCGGGTTGGCGCTGCTGGTCGCGCGCATCGCGAAGCTGCGCGGTGCCGAGCCGCTGGTAGGCGGCTATGTGCAGCTGTTCCAGGGCACGCCGCTGCTGATGCAGCTCTTTCTCGCGTACTTCGGCCTGGGCCTGTTCGGCATCAACGTGTCGCCCTGGGTGGCCGCCGCGCTCGCGCTGACGCTCTACACCAGCGCGTTCCTGACCGAGATCTGGCGCGGCTGCGTCGCCGCGGTCCACAAGGGCCAGTGGGAGGCCTCGGCGGCGCTCGCGCTGAGCCTGCGCGAGCAGCTGCGCTACGTGATCGGCCCGCAGGCACTGCGCGTCGCGGTGCCGCCGACGGTGGGCTTTCTGGTGCAGGTGATCAAGGGCACGGCGCTCGCGTCGGTGATCGGCTTCGTCGAGCTGACCAAGGCCGGCACGATGATCACCAACGCGACCTTCCGGCCGTTCACGGTCTACGCGTGTCTCGCGCTGATGTACTTCGCGCTGTGTTACCCGATCTCCGCCTGGAGCAAGTCATTGGAGAGGAAGTTGCATGCCCGCCGTTGAAGCCGCGACAGGAATCGTCGAGATCAAGGGCCTGAAGAAGCGCTTCGGCACGAACGAGGTGCTGAAGGGTATCGACCTGTCGGTCAAGCGCGGCGAGGTCATCGCAATCATCGGCAAGAGCGGCTCGGGCAAGAGCACGCTGCTGCGCTGCATCAACGGCCTCGAGGTCTTCAACGAAGGCACGCTGAGCGTCGACGGCAACCCGCTGCTGCACGGCAACGCGAACGCGATGCGCACGCTGCGCCAGCACGTCGGCATGATCTTCCAGGGCTTCAACCTGTTCCCGCACCTGAGCGTCGGCCGCAACGTGATGCTCGCGCCGACGCTGGTCAAGAAGCGCCACGCCGAGGCCGCCACCGAGCAGGCGAAGAAGCTGCTCGCGCGTGTCGGGCTGGCCGAGAAATTCGACGCGCAGCCCGACCAGCTCTCGGGCGGCCAGCAGCAGCGCGTCGCGATCGCGCGCGCGCTCGCGATGGAGCCGGCGGTGCTGCTGTGCGACGAGATCACCTCGGCGCTCGACCCCGAGCTGGTCGGCGAGGTGCTGCGCGTCGTCGAGTCGCTCGCGGTCGAGGGCATGACCTTGCTGATGGTCACGCACGAGATGAGTTTCGCGCGCAAGGTGTCGGACCGGCTCGTGTTCATGCACGCGGGCCGCATCCACGAGATCGGCCCGCCGGACCTGATCTTCGGCGACCCGAAGACGCCGGAGCTGAAACAGTTCCTCTCGTCGATCCACTAGAGGGCCTGTTAACAGGCCCTAGCGGATCGTCAGCTCTGCGCCTGCGATGCCAGTCGCGCCGGCGCGTTCAACACGCCGTACCCGTCGTACCGGTCGCGCTGAACGATCTCGATGAAGAATCTGTCGTCGAAGTTCTCGCTGTAGGCGTGGAAGTAGCGACCCCCACCCTCGGAGGCGTCGTAGAGAATGTCGAGGGCTTGCATGCGCCGCACCAGCGATTCGTCGAGGTCGAGGCGAGCGACGAGGTCGTCGTAGTAGTTCTGCGAGATCGGCACGAAGCGTGCGCCGCCAGCGCGCAGCTGGGTCATCGTCTCGAAGATGTCGGCGCATCGCAGTGCGATGTGGTGCACCGCGCCGCCGGAACGACCGGCCGCGCTGACCTGGCGCGCAGTGCGCGTGTTGTCTCCGATCGAGACATTCAGGACGAGGCGCACGCTCCGGTCGGCGTTCGAGACGCCGCGGCTGCGGATCAGCCCGAACGGGTCCGAGAGCTCCTGGCTCTCGCCCGGCGTGAGGCCGAGCACCGCACGGCCGAAGAGCGTCCAGGTGTCCAGTTGATCGACGGCCAGGCCCAGCGCGATGTGATCGATGGCCGTCAAATCGCAGCCCTGCAGGCTGTCGCCCGCGGCTTGCCGCTCGTCGAGGAAGTCGGCCTCGATGTCCTGTCCCACCGGAACGAACTGGACCACCATCCCGCCGGGGGAGACGATCGCCGGCAATTCCAGTTCCTGTGCGCCGCGCGGGCTGTCGCAGCGTGCCGACAGCAACGCACTGCCGCGATTGGCGGCCATCAGCGGGTCGGGCGTCGAAATCCCCACGGTGCAAACGCTGGTCCCCTGCTGTTCGAAACGAGCCTGCGCCGCCGAACCCGGCTCGGCATTCAGGACCATGCGAATGTCGCCCTGGCGATAGAGGGTCACGTCCTTCGAACGGTGGCGGCCGTAGCGCGTGAATCCGAACTGCTCCAGCATCGCGCCGAGCGACTGACCGCTGCGCGCATCGACACCGAATTCGAGAAAGGCGAAGCCGCCCAGCGCAGGCGCTTTCGGCGGTTCGGCCAGCTCGATGCGGCCGAGCACCGTCGTGTCATGCGCCAGTTCCAGGCGCTCGCGCACCTGGCTCTCCAGGAACAGCAACGAACGCATCGCATCGAGTGCGGTGCGCCGGTTCGGCGCGGAGCGGAACACATCGTTGAAGATCTCGAGCGACAGCGTGCCGGCGTAGCCGGCCTGGAGAACCAGTTCGAAGAAGTTGTCGAGATCGAACTGACCCTGGCCGGGGAAGTTGCGGTGATGCCGCGCCCACTGCAGGACATCCATCGCCATCAGCGGTGCATCTGCCATCTGGACGAAAAATATCCTGTCGCCCGGAATCTCCCGGATGCCCGCCGGGTCGTCCTGCAACGAGAGCGTGTGAAAGCTGTCGAGGATCAGTCCCAGGTTCGGGTGATCGGCACGTTTGACGAGATCCCAGGCCTGGCCGTAGCGATTGACCCATCGCCCCCAGGCGAGCGCCTCGTAGCCGATCCGAACGCCGCGCCTCGCGGCCCGCGAGGCCAGTTCATGCAACTGGGCGACAGCACGCTCGCGGTCGTTCGACGAATGGGCGGATGTGTTCGAGCAGACCAGCATCAGCGGCGCGCCGAGGGTCTGCATCAGATCGAACTTCGCTTCGGCCCGGTCGAGACTGCGACGGAAGAGGTCGTCGGGCATGCCTTCGAAATCGCGAAACGGCTGGTAGAGATCGACGCCGAGACCGAGATCGTCGAGGACCGAGCGCAGTTCCTGCGCGCTGCCGCGGTGGTTGATGAAATCGGCCTCGAACAGTTCGACGGCATCGAAGCCGGCGGCGGCCACCGCCGCGAGCTTGTCCCGCAGCGTGCCGCTCAACGAGACGGTGGCGATGGCCTTGCGCATGGTTCGTCGCTCAGACGTCGGCGTTCACGTGGGCGGGCAGCCTCAACAGGCTGCGTGCTTCCTCGACGGTCGCGGGGCGCCGGCCGTATTCGCGGCAGAGCTCGGCCACCTGCGCGACGAGCGCGGCGTTCGAGGGCGCGAGCGTGTCGCGGTCGAGCCGAACGTTGTCTTCGAGGCCGGTGCGGCAGTGGCCCCCGAGCTCGAGCGACCACCTCGCCAGCGTGAGCTGCTCCTTGCCGATGCCGGCCCCCGTCCAGGTGGCATCGGGCGCGAGGCGGTTCAGCGTCCTGACATAGAACTCGAACACCTCGCGATCGACCGGCATCGCGTTCTTGATGCCCATCACGAACTGGATGTGCAGCGGTCCGACGATCTTGCCGGCACGCTGCATCGCGACGGCCTGGAAGATCATCGACAGGTCGAAGGCCTCGACCTCCGGCTTGATGTCGTGCGCCTTCATCTCGGCGGCGAGCCACTCGATCAGATCGGGCGAATTCTCGTAGACCCGCGTCGGAAAGTTCACCGAGCCGGTCGCCAGCGAACCCATGTCGGGCTTGAGCGACAACATGCCGCCACGTTCGCGCCCGGCGCCGGAGCGACCGCCGGTCGAGACCTGCGTGATGATGCCCGGCGCATGCTTTCGGATGCCCTCGAGCACGAGGGCGAATCGCTCGGGCGCGGAGGTCGGCGATTCGTCGTCGTTGCGCACATGCAGGTGAACGAGCGTCGCGCCGGCCTCGAAGGCGGCCTGCGTCGATTCGATCTGTTCGTTCACGCTGATCGGCACGGCGGGGTTGTCGCGCTTGCGCGGCAGCGAGCCGGTGATGGCGACGGAGATGATGCAGGGCTGGGTCATGGCAAGGATCCTTGGTGTTCAGTAGCGGATGGTCGAAACCGCGCGCAGCTCGTCGGGCGTGGCGGTACCGAAGCCGAAGAATTCGAGGTACGCGGGGATCATCTCGAAGAGCATGTCCGTGCCGACCTGCACGCGGCAGCCCTTGGCCTGCGCCGCGCGGAGCAGCGGCGTGTACTCGGCCTTCATGACCACCTCGCCGACGAATGCGGTGGGCGCGATGCGCTCGACGTCGAAGGGCAGCGGGTCGCCTTCGTTCATGCCGAGCGGCGTCGCGTTGACGACGATGGCGTAGCCTGCCGGGTCGTTGGAGCCGGTCGTCGCCACGAGCTTGGGGTAGTGGTCGAGCAGGCGCCCGCGCAGCGCTTCGGCCGACGGCCGATGCGCGTCGAACAGCGCGATCTCGGCGACACCTGCGGCCGCCAGCGACGCGGCGATCGCGCAGCCGACGCCTCCCGAGCCGGCCACCATGGCGCGCGCCCCTTCGATCGCGCAGCCCTTGCGCCGCGCACCACGCACGAAGCCCGCACCGTCGAACTGGTCGCCGAGCAGCGAACCGTCGGGCCGCTTGAGCAGCGCGTTGCAGGCACCGGCGATGCGCGCGGTCATCGTCACTTCGTCGGCCAGGGCCAGCGTCGTGACCTTGTGCGGCATCGTGACGAGCGCTCCGCGCAGGTTGGTGACCCGCGCCAGCGACGCCAGCGCGGCGCTGTAGTCGTCCGGCCTGACGCCCATCGGCACGACGACCGCGTCGATCCCGTGCTTCTCGAACCACGGGTTGTAGATCATCGGCGCCTTGAAAGCCTCGGTGGGATAGCCGAGGTGCGCGATGAGCAAGGTGCTGCCGTTGATCATGCGGTGTCTCCGAGGCTTGCGCGCTCAGGCGAACGCGGGAACGAGCGACTTCTTGCCGAGCCGTTCCATCGGCACGTTGAAGGTCTCGCGCGCCGACCAGGCCGAGAGTGCAGAGACCATCGCCGCCGCGGTGGTGAACGCCGCGACCGGCATCCAGCCGTTGGGGCCCTGCCCCATGACCGCCGCGCTGATGGTGGGCGCGAAACCCCCGAGCGCGAAACCGATCTGCGTACCGATCGCCATGCCCGAGAGCCGCACCCGCGTGTCGAACATCTCGCCGTAGAGCGCCGGCCACACGCCGTTCGCCGCGCTGTAGACCACGCCGGAGAGCAGCAGGCCGAGGAAGAAGATCATCGGGATGTTGGCCGTGCTCAACGCCCACATGTAGGGCCAGATGAGTGCCGCCGAGCCGAGTGCGCCCAGCACGAACACCGGCCGCCTTCCGATCCGGTCGGACAGTATCGCCCACAGCGGGATCGCGCCCAGCGCGATGACATTGGCGAGCACCAGCACCGTGAGCATCGTCGTTCTCGGGATGTGCACCGTGTTGACCGCATACGACAGCGTGAAGACGCTGAAGATCGTGCTGACGACGGACACCAGGGCCGCGAAGATCACGCGCAGCACGTCCACGCCATGCTGGGTGAAGAGTTCGACGACCGGGAGCTTCGGCGTGACATGCTGCGTTTCCTCGGCCTTGAAGGCCGGCGTCTCGGGGAGCGTGCGCCGCACCCAGAAGCCTACCGCGACGACGATGGCGCTGAGGAAGAACGGGATGCGCCAGCCCCACGCGAGCAGGTCGGCCTCCGGCAGCGCCGAGACGGGGATGAAGACCAGCGTCGCGAGAATCAGGCCCGCCTGCGTGCCCGACAACGTGAAGCTCGTGAAGAACGCGCGGCGATGCGCCGGCGCATGCTCCAGCGTCATCGAGTTCGCACCGGCCTGCTCGCCCGAGGCCGAGATGCCCTGCAACAGGCGCAGGACGACGAGGAGGATCGGCGAGGCGATGCCGATCTGATCGTAGGTGGGCAAGGCACCGACCAGGAAGGTCGACACGCCCATCAGCAGCAAGGTGAACGTCAGCACCTTCTTTCGGCCGAACCTGTCGCCGACGTGGCCGAGCACGAACGCCCCGAACGGCCGCGCGATGTAGGCCACGCCGAAGGTCGCGAAGGCCGCGATCGTTGCCAGCTGAGGATCGATCGACGGGAAGAAGATCTTGCCGAACACGAGCGCCGCCGCGGTGCCGTAGATGAAGAAGTCGTAGTACTCGACCGCGCTTCCGATCCAGCTAGCGAGCGCAGCTTTCTTCGGGGCGGCGACGACGGGCGGCTGCCCTGCGCGGAGGGAATCCTGGGTCATGTCTGTCTCCTTGAGCTGGCCATCGAAGCGTGACCGCAGTGATGACTGTACTAACTAGTTCGCTTGTTTATCTCAGTGAAAACCCCTAAATGCCTGATGATTTACCTTTGGATGCGCGTGCTAGTCTTGTTGAATGAACCAGACAGTACAAGAACCCTCGGCCTCGGCGGCGACCGATGAACGCAAGCGGAAACGGGCCTACGACGCGCAAGGGTCGATGTCGGACATCCTCGCGGTGGCGACGGCCGAGTTCGCGGAGAAGGGGCTGAGCGGCGCCCGTGTCGACGAGATCGCGGCCGCGACCCGGACCAGCAAGCGGATGATCTACTACCACTTCGGCAGCAAGGAGGGCCTCTACCTGGCCGTGCTCGAAGAGTCCTACCGACGCATCCGCGAGATCGAGTCGCACCTGAACCTGGAGGACCTCGAACCCGAGGACGCGCTGCGCAAACTGGTGGCCTTCACGTTCGACTACCAGCACGACAACGAGGACTTCATCCGCCTCGTGATGAACGAGAACATGCACCGCGGCGAATACCTGTCGCAAAGCAAGACGATTCGCCAGCTCAACATGGCGGCCATCAGCGCGGTACAGACCGTTTACGAGCGCGGCGTCAAGGCCGGGGTGTTTCGCCGCGGCATCGACCCCGTCGATCTGCACATGTCGATCTCGGCGCTGTGCTTCTTCAACGTGGCCAACCGGCACACCTTCGCGCTGATCTTCGCCAGAACGCTCGCTACGCCGGCCGCGCTGCGCGCCAGGCGCGACAGCATCGTCGAGATGGTCGTGCGGTTCGCGCGCAAATAGGCGCGTGCCGGCGGGCGGTCAGGCGAGGCTCGGGGCGTCCACCGCAACCGTCCGCAGGCGCGCCACGTCGCGTCCGGGCGGCGCGCCGAAGAGGCGGCTGTATTCGCGGCTGAACTGCGAGGGGCTCTCGTAGCCGACGCTGAAGCCCACCGCCGCGATGTCGTCCGGCGCCGCGAGCAACCTGGCGCGCGCCTCCTGCAGACGGATCAGCTTCTGATACTGCAACGGGCTCATCGTCGTGACCGCGCGAAAGTGCCGATGAAACGACGACGCGCTCATCGCCGCCATCTCGGCGAGCGCTTCGATGCGAAACGGCTTGGCATGGTGTACGCGGATCCAGCGGATCGCCCGGCTGACCTGCGACAGCCGGCTGTCGGCCATGCCGATCTGCCGCACCATCGCCCCTTGCTCGCCGTTCAGGAGCCACCAGAGGATCTCGCGTTCGAGCATCGGGGCGAGCACCGCCGCGTCACGCGGGCGATCCAGCAACCGCAGCCTGCGCACCACCGATTCGAGCAATTCGCGCGGCGCGTCGCTGACGCCGAATCCCGCCGCTTCGACGCCGGGCCGCTCGCTCGCGGCCATCTCGAGAAGCAGCGTCGCGATGGACGCCGGCTTCAACGTGAGGCCTGCGGCCAGATAGGGCAGCTCGCGGCTCGCCCGGAACACGTGCCCGGCGATCGGCAGGTCGACGGACACCACCAGGTACTGCCCCGCGCCGTATTCGAAGACCTTGTCGCCGAGCACTGCCCGCTTGGCGCCCTGGGCCACGACCGCGAACGTCGGCTCGAGCACGTGGTGCGCCAGTTCGGTGGGCGAATCCGCCGTCACCGCCTTGATGCCGGATGCGGCCAGGATGCCCGGCGCCGAGCCGGCGTGGCGGGTGATCAGCAGGCGAAGTTCCTCGAGTGGTTCCATGGCCCGACCGTAACCGCCGCGCATCCGCGGCGCAAGGGCTGCACGCACGAACCGCTCCGGGTTGGCAGGATCGTGCAAGAGCACGCCAGCATCGGTCTATCGGCGCGGTGCGCCGCGCGCTCCAATCGAAGCTTGCCTATCCAAGGAGTCCTCGATGCAAAAGACATGGTTCATCACAGGCGCGGGCCGCGGGCTCGGCGCCGAAATCGCCCGGGCCGCGCTGCGTGCCGGCGACCGCGTCGTCGCCGCGGGCCGCAACCGCGCCGCCGTGAGCGACAGCCTCGGGCCCGACGGCAGGCAGCTGCTGTCGGTCGAGCTCGACGTCAACAACGAAGCGCAGGCGCAAGCCGCCGTCGACGCCGCGGTGGCTCGATTCGGCACGATCGACGTGCTCGTCAACAACGCCGGATACGGCCACCTCGGGCTGTTCGAGGAGACCACGGTGCAAGATGCCGAAGCGCAGTTCGGCACCAACCTGTTCGGCGTCTTCAGCGTGACGCGCGTGGTGCTGCCGGTGATGCGCGCGGCGCGCCAGGGGCGCATCTTCAACGTCTCGTCATTGGCAGGCATGCGCGGCGTGGCGTTCGGCTCGCTCTATTGCTCGAGCAAATTCGCGCTCGAAGGATTTTCGGAATCGCTGGCGCAGGAGGTCGCGCCGTTCGGCATCCGGGTCACGATCGTCGAGCCCGGCCCGTTTCGCACCGATTTCCTGAGCGCCGAGTCGATTCGCTTCGCCGCCGATGCGGTCTCGGACTACGACGCGCAGCGCACCGCGCTGCGTGCCTCGTTCGAGCAGCGCCACGGGCAGCAACCCGGCGACCCGGTCAAGCTCGCCGAGGCCGTGGTGCGGCTGGCGAGCGAGCCCGAACCGCCGCTGCGCTTCGTCGCCGGATCGATCGCCTTCGATTCGATCAAGGCCAAGCTCGCCGACATGCAGGCCCAACTCGAACATTGGCGGCCGCTCACGGTCGGCACCGACGGCGACTACGCTTGACGAACCCGGCGCAGCGCTGAGCAGCCCTCAGCGCGCCGACAGCGCCGCGCCGTCGGCCCCCGGCGCGCGCCAGCCGCCGCCGAGCGCGCGGAACAGGTCCACGCTCGCGGAGAGCTGCAGCTGCCGGTTGCGCACCAGGTCGAGTTGCGCGGCGGCCGCGCTGCGCTGCGCGTCGAGCAGATCGAGGTGGCCCGAATAGCCGACGTCGTAGCGCGACTGCGCGAGCTTCAGCGCGTTCGCGGCGGCGCGGTCGGCGCGTGCCAGGTCTTCCTGCGAGCCTTTCGCGGCCTGCAGGTTCGACAGCGCATCGGCGACATCCTTGAACGCGTCTTCGACGACGCCGCGGTACGCGCCCTGCGCCTCGCGGTGCGCCGCAACGGCCTGGTCGGTGCGCGCGGCCAGCTGCCCACCCTCGAACAGCGGCTGCGCGAGGCCGGCGCCGATCGACCAGATGCGCGACGGGCTCTTCAGCAGGTCGCCGAGCTCGGCGCTCTCGAAGCCAAGGCTGCCGGTCAGCGACACGCTCGGCAGCTGCGCGGCGCGCGCCGCGCCGATGCGGGCGCTTGCCGCAGCGAGCTGCTGCTCGGCGCTGCGCACATCGGGCCGGCGTTCGAGCAGCGTCGAGGGCAAGCCGGCCGGCGGCTGTGGCGGCGGCGGCAAGCCGGCGAGCGGCGCCTCGGGCAGCGCCAGGTCGAGCTGGCCGGTCAGCACGCCGAGCTGCATCTGCAGCAGTGCGCGCTGGCGTTGCAGGTCGCGCAGCAGCACGGCCGAGGCCGCGCGCAAGCCCTCGCCCTGTTCGACGTCGAGCTGCGAGCTCGTGCCGCCTTGCAGGCGCAGATTCAGCAGGCGCAGGCCTTCCTCGCGCGTCTGCAGCGTGTTGCGGGTCAGCACCACCTGCTCGTCGAGCGCGCGCAGGCCGAACCAGGCCTGCGCGGTCAGCGCCGCAACGCTCAGGTGGACCGTGTCGCGCGCATACGTCGTCGCGAGCAGCGACGCGCGCGCGGCCTCGCGGGTGCGGCGCAGCTTGCCCCAGAAGTCGAGCTCGAACGAGGCCGACAGGCCGAGCTGATACTGGTTGCCGGTCGCACCGTTCGGCGGCAGGGTCAGCGGGCTGACGTGCGCGCGCCCGGCGCTCGCGCCCAGGTCCACGCGCGGCAGCAGCGCGGCACCGGCCTGGCGCGCGAGCGCATCGGCCTGCTCGACGCGCGCGACGGCCTGCTCGATGTCGCGGTTGCGTTCGAGCGCCTGGGCGACGAGGCGGTCGAGCTCGGGCTGGTGGTACAGCGTCCACCACTGCGCGGGCACGTCGGCCGTGGCGGCGGCCGCGGCACCGGCAACGTCGGCGCCGCCCGGATACTGCGCCGGCAGCGCTTGCGCCGGCCGCTCGTAGTTGGGCCCGACGGCGCAGCCGGCGAGCAGCGCGGCGGCGATCGCGGGCAGCGCGGCAGCGAACGGCGACCGCATCATGTGCTGCCCTTCGTGTCGGCCTGCGGGACTGCCGGCGGCACGGCCGGCTGGTCGGCGTGCGGGAACTGATGCTCGTGGCGCGGCCGCGGCTTGCGCGCGAGCAGCGTGAAGAACAGCGGCACGAAGATCGGCGCGATGAAGGTCGCGACGATCATGCCGCCGAACACGCCGGTGCCCATCGACTGCCGCGCCGCGGCGCCGGCACCGGTGGCGGTGACCAGCGGCACCACGCCGAACACGAAGGCCAGCGAGGTCATCACGATCGGCCGGAAGCGCAGCCGCGCCGCGTCGCGCGCGGCATCGGCGGCGCGCTTGCCGGCCTCCATGCCTTGCATCGCAAACTCGGCGATCAGGATCGCGTTCTTCGCCGCCAGCCCGATCAGCACGATCAGGCCGATCTGGAAGTAGATGTCGTTCTCCATGTTGCGTATCCAAACGAACAGCAGCGCGCCGGTCAGCGCGAACGGCACCGCGAGCACCACCGCGAACGGCACGCCCCAGCGTTCGTAGAGCGCCGACAGGATCAGGTAGACCATCACGATCGCGAAGCCGAACGCGAAGACCGAGGCGTTGCCGGTGCGCTTCTCCTGGTAGGCCTGGCCGGTCCAGGCCATGTCGTAGCCGGGCGGAAGCGAGGCCTTCGCGGTCTCCTCGACGGCGCGGATCGCCTGGCCCGAGCTGTAGCCTTCCTTCGCGTTGCCGAGGATGCGCGCCGCGACGAAGCCGTTGTAGCGCTGCAGCTGCTCGGGCCCGATCACGTTGTCGACGCGGATCAGTGCCTTCAGCGGGATCATCTGGTTGCTCGTCGCCGAGCGCACGTAGATCGCGCCGAGGTCGTCGGGCTTGGCGCGGAACTGCGCGTCGGCCTGCATCGTCACGCGGTAGGTGCGACCCGCCTTGTTGAAGTCGTTGACGTAGAGCGAACCCATCTGCGCCTGCAGCGCGGTGAACACGTCGTCGACGTTGACGCCCAGCGCCATCGCCTTCTCGCGGTCGACCTCGACCTGCAGCTGCGGCACGGTCGGCCGGAAGAAGGTGTTGACCATCCCCATCTCGGGCCGCTGCTGCAGTGCCTGCATGAACGCGCCGGTGACCTGCGCGAGGCGCTGCGGATCGGGGTCGTTGCGCGCCTGCACGAACACCTCGAAGCCGCCGGCCTGGCTCAGGCCCTGGATCGCCGGCGGGTTGAACGCGAACGAGATGCCGTCGTTCAGCGCGAAGCCCTTGCCGCTCATTTCGGCGGTCAGTTGCTCGGAGGTCTGCTGCCGCTTCTCCCACGGCACCATCGGCAGGAACATCGTCGCCGAGTTGGCCTTGCTGCCGCCGCCGATGAAGTCGAAGCCGTTGACGCTGAAGAAGTTCTCGACCGCCTTGTTGCCGTCCATCATGTGACGCAGCTGCTCGGTCGTGCGCGTCGTGCGCTCGAGCGTGGCGCCGTCGGGCAGCACCGCGATCGCGACGATGTAGCCCTGGTCCTCCGGCGGCACGAAGCTGCTCGGCACGCGCCACAGCAGCGCCGCGGCGATCGCGATGATCGAGGCGAACCCGAGCAACGCAAGCACCCGGTTGCGCAGCACGAAGCTCACGCCGCGCACGAAGTGCTCGGTGACCCAGGCGAGCGCACGGTTGAACGGCCGGAACATGCGCGCCTGCCAGTGGTCGCCGTCATGATCGCCGGGCTTGAGCAGCACCGCGCACAGCGCTGGCGTCAGCGTCAGCGCGACGATGCCCGACAGCACGACCGCCACCGTGACCGTGACCGCGAACTGCCGGTAGAGCTGCCCGGCGATGCCGCCGAGGAACGCGACCGGGATGAACACCGCGCACAGCGCCAGCACGATGCCGATCACCGCGCCCTGCACCTCGTGCATGGCCTCGATCGCCGCGGCCATCGGCGTCATCTTCTCGGTGCGTATCAGGCGCTCGACGTTCTCGAGCACGACGATCGCGTCGTCGACGACGATGCCGATCGCCAGCACCATCGCGAACAGCGTCAGCGTGTTGATCGAGAAGCCGAACAGCCACAGCCCTGCGAAGGTGCCGACCAGCGAAACCGGCACCGCGAGCATCGGGATCAGCGTCGCGCGCCAGGTCTGCAGGAACACGAACACGACGATCAGCACGATGATCGCCGCCTCGAGGATCGTGAACATCACCTCCTTGATCGAGGCCGAGACGAAGCGCGTGGTGTCGTACGGGATCGAGTAGTCGAGGTCGGGCGGGAAGCGCTCGGACTTGAGATCGCCCATGCGCGCCTTGACCGCGTCGCCGACCTGCAGCGCGTTCGCGCCCGACGCGAGGAACACCGCGATCGCGATCGCCGGCTGGCCGTTGATGCTGTTGGTCGCGTCGTAGCTCTGCGCGCCGAGCTCGACGCGGGCCACGTCCTTCAACCGCAGCACGCCGTTCGGTCCGTTCGCGCGCAGCACGATGTCGCCGAACTGCTCGGCTTCGAGCAGGCGGCCGCGCGTGGTCACCGTGTACTCGATCTGCTGGCCCTTGGGCGAGGGCTCGGCGCCGATCTTGCCGGCCGCGAACTGCGCGTTCTGCGCGTTCACCGCGGTGCGGATGTCGCCGGTCGTGACGCCCAGCCGCGCCATCTTCTCGGGCTGCAGCCACAGCCGCATCGAGTAGTCGCGCGCACCGAAGATGAAGACGTCGGCAACGCCCTGCACCCGCTTGATGTCGTCGACGACGTTCTGCGTGGCGTAGTTCGAGATGTAGATCTGGTCGTAGGTGCTCTTCGGCGAGTTCAGCGCCATCACGAGCAGGAAGTTGTTGGAGGCCTTGCGGACCGTGACGCCCTGGCGCCGCACCTCGTCGGGCAGGCGCGGCGTCGCGAGCTGCACGCGGTTGTTGACGTCGAAGGTGGCCTTGTCGACGTCGGTGCCGACCTCGAAGGTCACCTGGATCTCGGCCTGCCCGTTCGAGGCCGAGGTCGAGCTGTAGTACAGCAGGTTCTCGACCCCCGACAGCTGCTCCTCGATCGGCGCGGCGACGGTGGAGGCGAGCGTCTGGGCCGAAGCGCCCGGGTAGTTGGCCGTCACGGTGACGACCGGCGGCGCGATCTCCGGGTACTGCGCGATCGGCAGGATCTTCAGCGCGACCGCGCCGGCCAGCAGGATGATGATGGACAGCACCGCGGCGAACACCGGCCGCTCGATGAAAAAGCGCGAGAACACGGCGGCCCCCTCAGCGTGAAGGCGTGGACGCCGATGCCGATGCGCTCGCCGATCCCGGCGCGCCGGCGGATGCCGCGCCCGACGCAGGCGCTGCGGACGCGCCTGCGGCCGGCGCCGAGGCCGCGTGCGGCGCGACCGGCGCGCCGGGCCGCAGCTTCAGCAGGTTGTCGACGATCACGGTGTCGCCCTCGTTCAGGCCCTTGCGCACGGCCCAGCCGTCGCCGACCCAGGCGCCCACTTCGACCGGCGTCGGCAGCGCCTTGCCATCCTTCACGGTCCACACGGCCTTGCCGCGCTCGCCGTTGATGACCGCGGCCTGCGGCACGATGTAGGCGCGCTCCTCGCCGGCGTTGACCTGTGCGCGCACGAACTGGCCCGGCAACACGGCCAGCTCGGGATTCGCGAACTCGGCGCGCAGCTGCACGGTGCCGAGCTGCGGGTCGACCGTCGAGCCCGAGAAGTTGAGCTTGCCGCTCGTACCCAGCGGCTTGCCTTCGGCCGTCAGCAGCTTGACCGCGCCGGCCGTGCCGCTGCGCAGTCGCGCGAGTTCGCTCTCGGAGAACGAGAAGCGCACCCAGATCGGATCGGTCTGCGTCACGCGCGTCATCAAGCCGTCGCTCGGGCTGACCAGACTGCCCTGCGACTTCTCGGAGCGCCCGGTCAGGCCGTTGATCGGCGAGACGACCCGCGTGTACGAGAGGTTCAGCTGCGCCTGCCGCACCTGCGCCTGCGCGGCAGCCACCGAGGCTTCGACAAGGCGCAAGGTCGACGCGGCGTCGTCGGACTCGCGCTGGCTGATCGCGCGTTGTTCGGCCAGCGGCGCGAGCCGCTTGGCCTCGCGCCGCGCCTGCTCGAGCCGCGCCTGCTCCTGGCCGAGCGCGGCTCGCGCCTGCGCGAGCGCAATCTCGAACGGCGCCTGCTCGATCACGAACAGCGGCGCATTGGCCTTCACGCGATCGCCTTCGCGGTAGCGCTGCTGCTCGATCAGACCGGTGACGCGCGCACGGACCTCGACCTCTTTCGAGCCCTCGGCGCGCCCGACCGCCTCGATCAGCACCGGCACGCTCGAGAGCCTCGCCGCGACCACGGCGACCGGCATCGCCGGCGGCGGGCCACCACCGCCCGGCCCGTGGCCTGGCTGGGCATCGGCCGACTTGCCGCAGCCGCCGATGCAGGCCAGCAGCATCGAGAAGCTCCCGATGGCCAGACCACGCCGAGTTGCGAGGGTGAGCCGCGGCGGCGCAAGGCCGGGGCGGGACGAGAGAGTTGTGATTGTTGTCATCGACACCATGGCAAGTAGTGCTCCTGCGCCAGCCTCATGAGCCGCCAGGCCGCTCCGAAGGCGGATTCCGAAGTGCGCAGCACGCAGGATGCCCAAGGAACCGCCGAAGTGCGCGACTTTAGGCCAAACGCGCGCGGCCTGCCAAGCCCGGCCACATTCCGGGGCCGCGCGCAGGATCAAAGCGGCGCAGCCAGCGCCGTTTGCAACAGCAGCTGCGCCTGCGCCTTCGCGATCGTGCCCCCTTCGGCGCGGAGCCGGTCGTGCGCCTGCTGGCCGAGGGTCGACACGACAGATTCGGCGGCGAGCCTGGCCATCTCCGCCTCGTTGGGCTGGCGCGGCTCGTGGTTGGCGGCGTACCAGGCGTCCGTGAACCCGAGGATCGTCGCGCCCGTCTCGGGCCGGCCGCTGCGCGCCACGATCAGCGCGACCTGGTCCAACAGCAGGTATCCCCATTCGTTCTGCCACATCAACGGGAACGCCTGCTGCGCAGCCCGGTGCGCGGCGGGAAGGTCGTGCGCGAGCAGGTAGGCCGCGCACAGGTTGCTCAGCGCCAGACCGAGGTTGGACGGCTGGTCGAGTGCGTCGAGCTGGGCCACCGCGCGCGTTCCCAGCGCGATCGCCTCCCGGGTGTCGCCTGCCATCAATGCGGCGTCGGCCAGCTTGAGCCTGGCCCACGCCGCAGCTCGCTCCGCACCGGCTTCCTCGGCCAGGGCCAGTTCGCGTCGACTCGCGTCCCTGTACCCCGCCGCATCCTTGCGATAGATCGCCGCTCCCGCGACCGCAGCGGCGCCGCGCATGCGCCGGCGTGCCGGCCAGCCCGGGTCTTGAAGGCGTGCGGCTTCGTCGAGCGCGCGCTCGCTCATCGCGTGATCACCGGCCTTGGCGCACTCGAAGGCCAGGAAACCGAGCGCGATGTACAGGTCTTGCGTGCGGCCGAGCCGGCGCCATGCCGCCACCGCTTCGCGCGCTGCCGTCATTCGCGGCACGCTGGAGACGGCAATCAAGCCGTGCGGAGAGACACAGTTCCACAGCCACGCCACCGCATCGTCGCGGGCCAGCGGGATCAGCACACTGGCGACCTCGCCACGGCTGCGCACGGGCGGGTTCACGTTGCGCAGGTGATCCAGACGGAGCAACGCGTTGCCGGCGACTCCCGCCACATCGGCGTCGCGCCGATCGCAGGCGCGTTCGAAGGCCGCCTGCAAGTCGTCGTAGTCCGGTGCGAAGTCGTCCAGCCACGGCGCGTCGGGCATGATCCAGTAGGCGCGCTCGACGGCCCGCGCCAGCGTCGCGATGGCGTGCCCATGCCGCTGCATCGTCATTTCGAATTCGCCGTGTTCGCGCAGTTGCTCTGCGGCATAGAGCCGCGCGGTTTCCAGCAGCCGGTAGCGCGGCGGTTCCTGTCGCTGCACCTGCACCAGCGACTTGTCGACCAGCGCGCCCAAGGCGTCCAGCGTGGCCCATTCGTCGAGGTCGGCGCCAGCGGCCACGCGCTGCGCGGTCTCGAGCCGAAAGTTGCCGACGAACACCGAGAGTCTGCGGAACACCGCCTGCTCTTCGGCATCGAGCATCGAGTGGCTCCAGTCCAGCGTCGCGCGCAACGTCTGCTGGCGCTGCGGCGCATCCCGCGCGGCACCGTGCAGCAGCCGCAGCCTTTCGTCGAGCCTGCGGATCACCGCGTCCACGCCGAGCAGGGGCAGGCGTGGTGCGGCCATCTCGATCGCCAGCGCAATCCCGTCAAGGCGCCGGCAGAGCTCGATCGCTTCACCGAGATTCGCGTCGGAGACACCGAAGTGCCGGTCGACTGCCTGCGTGCGTCTTTCCAGCAATTGCAGCGCGCCGAAGCCGCGCGCCAGGTCGAGCGTGGCGCCGGCAGGCGGCACGGCCAGCCCCTCCAGCCGGTACAGGTGCTCGCCGCGCGTGTTGAGCAGCTCCTGCGAGGTCGCGAGGATGCGAACGCCCGGCGCAGTCGTCAGCAGGTCGTGGCACAGAGTGGCGACCGCCGGGATCATGTGCTCGCAGTTGTCCAGCACCAGCAGGGTTTCACGCTGAGCCAACGCGCGCAACAGCAGGTCATGCGCGTCGCCGTCGCCGAGCTGCAGGTTCGCCGCGTTGGCAATGGCCGGAGCGATCTTGTCGCCCGAAGTCAACGCGGCCAGGTCGACCCACCAGACGCCGTTGGCATAGTCGCTGACGAGCCGATGGGCCACGGCTTGCGCGAGCCGGGTCTTGCCGATGCCACCGGGGCCCAGGACGCTGACGAGTCGGTGTTCGTCGACCAGACGCGTCAACGTTTCCACATCGGCGTCGCGGCCGATCAGGGGTTCGTTGAAGACCGGCAGATTGGTCTGGCGCAGCGTCGATGCCGTCGCAGGCGACGGCGAATGCGCGGGCGCCGCCCCGTCGTCGGATGTGACGTGAAAGACCCGGACCGCCGGCACCACGTTCTTGACGTGCTGTTCGCCGCCGTCGTCGAAGCTTGCCGGCACCCGACCGCGCACCGTGCCGTACACGGCCTGTGAGATGCAGATCCCGCCCGGGTTCGCGAGGGCTTGCAGGCGCGCGGCGATGTTGACGCCGTCGCCATACACGCTGCCGTCCGATTTCTCGATGATGTCGCCCACGTGAACGCCGATGCGAAACTGCACGCGCAGCGCTTCGGGTTGGGTGGCTGCGTTCGCGTCGAGCGCTTGCTGCACCGCCAGGGCCGCGCGCAGCGCGCCGGCCGCGGTGCCGAACACGGCGAGCACCGAGTCGCCGGCCATGTCGATCACGCGGCCGCGGTGGGCTTCGATGCAGCGCGCGAACGCGGCCCGCGCCGCATCCAGCGCCGCCACGGTCCCGAGCTCGTCGAAGGCCATGAGGCGCGAGTACCCGGCCATGTCGGCGGCGAGAATCGCTGCCAGCGTCTCCCGCAGTGTCGAGTCGGTCACGGCGCGCTCCGTCAGTCACGCGAAGTCTAGCGCTGCGCTTGCAGATCCGGACTAACGCACAGGTCGGCTGATGTCGGCCCAGGGATCTTTCGAGCGGGTCAATCGACCCCTTGCCCGATGCCGCCGTGACTCAGCGCTCGGCGCGGCGCCGCTTGGCCTCGAGCAGGCGCACGCACTCGGGCGTGCCGCGATAGCGCGAGCGCTCGCATTCGCGATCGATGCACAGGGCCAGCGCGAAGAAGCCGCGCTCGCCGCAGGCTTCGCGGGCGCTGGTCGGCCCGGCAGCGAGCGCCTCGTCGCGGCGCGACGGCGCCAGCGGCGCAGCGGCGTTCGGCCGGACGCGGCGGCCGACGCTCTCGGGTAGCGACGCGGCGGCGCTTGCCGGGGGCGGGCTCGTGACCTGCACGACGCTCGGAAGCGCAGCGGCGCCGGCCGCACCGGCCGGGCC
>NZ_JBFUKR010000036.1:0-45573 GCF_056400745.1 Rhizobacter sp. P5_A1 | reverse complement strand
GACGATGTTCCGCGAGCTGCGCAAGCTGGGCGCGACGCCGGATCTGGCCGCGCGCATTGCCTGCAACGCAAGAAGCTGGTGGCGCAACAGCGCCATGGGCCTGAACCGCGTGCTGCCCATCATCTTCTTCGACTGTCTGGGAGTCCCGCGATTCTCCTGACCTCAACTTCTCGAACCGCCCGGTGCGGACCCGCATGCCGGGTGGTGTGGGAGGGGCCCGATCAGCGATGATCGGCTCCTATCCCGATTATGTCAGCGCCGCGAGCCGGCCAGGCGCTTCACGACCGCGACCATGCGGTCGACTTCCTCGCAGGTGTTGTAGAACGCGAGCGATGGCCGCACGGTGGTCTCGAGCCCGAAGCGGCGCAGGATCGGCTGTGCGCAGTGGTGGCCGGTGCGCACCGCGATCCCTTCCTGGTTCAGCGCCTTGCCGACCTCGTCGGTGCTGTAGCCGTCGAGCACGAAGGACAGCACGCTGGCCTTGTCCTTTGCGGTGCCGATCAGCCGCATGCCTTTGATGGGCTGCATGTGCTGCGTCGCGTAGTCGAGCAGTCCATGCTCGTAGCGGCCGATGTTCTCGATGCCGATGCGCTCGACGTATTCGAGCGCGGCACCCAGGCCCGCCGCATCGGCGATGTTGCCGGTGCCGGCCTCGAAGCGCGTCGGCGGCGCGTGATAGACGGTGCGCTCGAAGCTCACGTCGGCGATCATGTTGCCGCCGCCTTGCCAGGGCGGCATGTCTTCTAGTACCTCACGCTTACCGTAGACCACGCCGATCCCGGTCGGTCCGAAGATCTTGTGGCCCGAGAAGACGAAGAAGTCGGCGTCGAGCGCGCGCACGTCGACGCGCATGTGCGAGACCGACTGCGCCCCGTCGACCAGCGCGCGCGCGCCAGCGCGGTGCGCGAGGTCGACGATCTGCTTGACCGGCACCACGGTGCCGAGCGCATTCGAGACCTGCGTGACCGAGACGATCTTCGTGCGGTCGTTGAGCAGGCGCTGGTAGTCCTCCAGCAGCACCTGACCCGAATCGTCCACCGGGATGACGCGGATTTTCGCGCCCTTTTCGGACGCGAGCTGCTGCCACGGCACGATGTTGGCGTGGTGCTCGAGGTGCGAGACGACGATCTCGTCGCCCGGGCCGATGTTCTTCGCGCCCCAGCTCTTCGCGACCAGGTTGATCGCCTCGGTGGTGCCGCGCACGAAGATGATCTCTTCGGTCGAACTCGCGCCGATGAAACGCCGCACGATTTCGCGCGCCCCTTCGTAGGCGTCGGTGGCGCGTGCGGCGAGCTCGTGTGCGGCGCGGTGGATGTTCGAGTTTTCGTGGGCGTAGAAGTGCGACAGGCGATCGATGACCGCCTGCGGCTTCTGCGTCGTCGCGGCGTTGTCGAACCAGACCAGCGGGCGGCCGTTGACGCGCTCCTGCAGGATCGGGAAATCGCGCCGGATCGCGTTCACATCGAACGCCGGGCGCGCCGACGGCGCGGCCTGCGGTGGCGTGTTCGCCCCGACGAAGTAGTACGACGGCGCGGCGGCGGTCGGCGCCGTCGGTTGCGCCGGCACGGTCGAGAGGCCGCCGAGCAGCGCGCGCAGCGCGTCTTCGCCAGGCAGGCCGAAGGAGCGCGCGACGAGGCGATCGTCTGCCGGCGCGGTTGATGCAGCCGATGCGGCGTGAGCCTCGGGCACGCCCAGCACAGCGCTGCCGGCACGCCCGTCATACCCGGGCGCGGCGACGAGTGCGTGGTCGGGCACGCCGTTCGGCGCTTGCGCATGCGGCACGAGCGCCTGAATGGAGGCGCCGGCGTTGGCCGCGGTCTGCGGCGAGGTCGGTGCCAGATTCGCGCCGGGCGGCACGGCGCCGAACGGCAGCGCTGCAGGCGTGGCGGGGCCAGCCGTGCCCGGCGGCAAGGACACTCCCGCGGGCTGCGGGTTGGCCGGCACCGGCACACCGCCGGCGGCGGATCGGCCCGGCAGCGTCGCGAAGAACTCGTTCGCCAGTTGCGCCAGCACGGTCACGTCGGGCAGGCCCGACGGCAGCGTCGGGCTCAGGACATTGGTCGTGGACATGTGGCTTACTGTTGGTAGGTGTCCGGGTACTCGTGGTACTTGCCGATTTCCACGTCATCGAGCACTGCCAGCGCGTCCGGCGTCTGCACCGCGAGCGAGCAGTACAGCGAGATCAGGTACGACGCGATCGCGTTGCGGTTGATGCCCATGAAGCGCACCGACAATCCCGGGCTCTGCTCGCCGGCGAGGCCGGGCTGGAACAGACCGACGACGCCCTGGCGCTTGTCACCGACGCGCAGAAGAATGATCTTGGTCTTGCCGTCGGCCACCGGCACCTTGTCGGACGGGATCAGCGGGATGCCGCGCCAGGTGAGGAACTGCGAGCCGAACAGGCTCACGGTCGGCGGCGGCACGCCACGGCGCGTGCACTCGCGGCCGAACGCGGCGATGGCCAGCGGGTGCGTCAGGAAGAAGGCCGGCTCCTTCCACACTTTGGTGAGCAGCTCGTCGAGGTCGTCGGGCGTCGGTGCGCCCGTCAGCGGGTAGACGATCTGTTCGGGCGCGACGCTGGCCAGCAGACCATAGTCGGCGTTGTTGATCAGCTCGCTTTCCTGCTTCTCCTTGATCGTCTCGATCGTCAGGCGCAGCTGCTCCTTGATCTGGTCGTGCGGGCTGCTGTAGAGGTCGGACACGCGGGTATGCACATCCAGCACCGTGCTGACGGCGTTCAGGAAGTACTCGCGTGGCCTCTCGTCGTAGTCGGCGTAGGTCGTCGGCAGCTCGGATTCGTCGCGCTTGGCGCACAAGACCTTCAAGGCCTCGGGGTCCTTGACCTGGTTCAGGCGGTAGATGCCGGCCTCGACCGGCAGCCACTGCAGCAGATGCGTGAGCCAGCGCGGGCTGATGGTCGACAGGACCGGCGCGGTCTTGGTGGCATTGGCCAGCTGACGCGCAGCGTTGTCGCCGAGGGCCAGTTGCACGGGGGTGGTGTCTGCCATGAGGGAGTCCTGTATGCGAAGAGTGAGGATGTTTATGCGGAAATCAGATGAGCGAGTCTCGGGTTCCCGTACCCGGGAATCAACCGGCTATAGACGGCAATTTGGCGCGACCGGGTTCCTGCAGATCACGCAGACGCCGATACCTCGCAGCGCGAGATCAACTCGGAGAGCGGTACGTCCAGCGCGTGCGCGAGCTTGCCGGCCGTGGCGAGCGAGGGCATCGCGGTGGCACGCTCGATCTCGCCCATGTACGAGCGGTTCAGTTGAGCGCGGTGGGCCAGGCGCTCCTGCGACCAGCCGCGTGCCTCGCGAAGTTGCCGGACCACGATGGCGAAACGGCTACTGACGCTGCTCATCGTGCGCCTGAGCCGTGCTGCCTTCGACGACGCTGTCTTCGCGCGTGCTGGCTTGCGCGATGCGGCTGCCCGGCGGCACGCTGCGCGTGAGCCACACGTTGCCGCCGATGATCGAGCCGTATCCGATCGTCACGCGGCCGAGGATCGTGGCGCCGGCATAGATCACCACCTCGTCCTCGACGATCGGGTGTCTGGCGCCGCCCTTTTGAACATGGCCGTCGTCGTCGGTCGCAAAGCGCTTCGCGCCGAGTGTGACGGCCTGGTACAGGCGCACGTTACGGCCGATCAGCGCCGTCTCGCCGATCACGACGCCGGTGCCATGGTCGATGAAGAAGCCGGGGCCGATGGTGGCGCCCGGGTGGATGTCGATGCCGGTCTCGCCGTGGGCCAGCTCGGCGACCAGGCGCGCGAGCAAGGGCACGCCCAGCTTGTACAACGCATGCGCGATGCGGTGATAGATCATCGCGTGAACGCCGGGGTAGCACAGCAAGACTTCGTCGACGCTGCGGGCAGCAGGGTCGCCGTGAAAGGCGGCCAGCACATCGCTGTCGAGCAGTGCGCGAATCCCGGGCAGGGCGGCCCCGAAGTCACGCACGACTTCGAGCGAACGGGCGTCGGCGTGAGCGAGTGCGTCGCTGTCGTGGCGGGCCTGATGGCGCAGTTCCAGACAGACCTGGGGCAACAAGGCGCTGAGCACGGCGTCCAGCGTGTGGCCGACGTAATAGTCTTCGCTCTCCTGGCGCAGGTCTGGAGGACCGAGACGCATCGGAAACAAGGCACCGCGCAACGCGGTCGCGATGGCCGACGTGGCCTCGCGTGACGGCAGCTCACGACCGCCGATGTCGCGTGGACGCTTCTGCGCGTGACGCCACGTCTCGCGCACGTCGCGCAATTGGGCGACGATGGTGGCGAGGTCCATCACCGGGTTCATCAGTCCTGAATCCACGGCAGGCCGCGGAAACGCCAGCCGTCACCGGTGCCTCGTTGTTGCGCATCGCTGAGCTCGCCTTCAAAGCCTTCCAGCACATTGAACACGTGGGCGAAGCCGGCCTTCGTGGCCGCTTCAGCCGCAAGCGCCGAACGCTTGCCGCTGCGGCACAGCAGCAGCACCGGCTCGTCCTTGCGCACCTTGGCCTCGAGCTCGCGCACGAAGCGCGGGTTGCGGGTCAGGCTGGTACCGCTGGCCCAGGCCACATGCGCGACGCCCGGCACGTGACCGACAAACTTGCGCTCCTCGGCCGAGCGCACATCGACGAGCACCGCAGCCCTGGCCTGCACCAGCGCCCAGGCATCGACCGGGGGCACGCTGCCGGCAAAGGAAAGTGCCGCGGTGCGGGCCTCGTGGCGGGCACGCTCCAGAACGGGATGAAGTGAGGTATCGGCGAGCACGGCGGACATGGCGGTCTCCTGATTCGAGGTGCGGCTGGCAGCCGAATGGTGGCTATGGCCAGCAGAAGGTCAGCTTACGGATCTGCCCGTGATGGAGGAACGAAGCAATGCGAGCTTTCATATGCGCAAATCGTTCGAGCCATCGTGTGGTCCCAAGCCTTGCGCTTAATCGATTTGCGCATAAGCAAGTTGAATTTCGGTCGTTTCCTGAACGCGATCGCATCCTTACGATCGACGGTTTCGCCTCTTGGCGAGCTGCCGGTTCCCGATGCCCCTTCATCGCTCCCTTTGCATCCCGCGTCGATCCCTCCTCGGTTTGGCGGTCGGTACCCTGTTGACCGGCGTCGGCGAAAGCGCGCGCGCCGCCCGTCAATCGCTGCTCAACGTCAGCTACGACGTCTCGCGCGAGTTCTACAAGGAATACAACGCGCTCTTTGCTGCGTACTGGAAGAAGACCACGGGCGAGGACGTGACCTTGAACCAGTCGCACGGCGGCTCGAGCAAGCAGGCGCGCAGCGTCGTCGATGGCCTCGAGGCCGACGTGCTGACGATGAACCAGGCCAACGACATCGATGTGCTGCACGATCGCGGCAACCTGATCCCGGCCGACTGGGCCGGGCGCCTGCCGGACAACAGCGCGCCGACCACATCCACCTCGGTCATCCTCGTGCGCAAGGGCAACCCGAAGCAGATCCGCGACTGGGACGACCTCGGGCGTTCTGGCGTCTCGGTGATCATCCCGAACCCGAAGACCTCGGGCAACGGCCGCTATACCTACCTCGCGGCCTGGGGCGCGGCGCTCAAAAAGGGCGTGAACCCGAGCGCCGCGCAGGCGCTGGTGCGCCGCATCTTCGCGAACGTGCCGGTGCTCGACGGCGGTGGCCGCGCGGCGACCACGACGTTCGCGCAGCGCAAGCTCGGCGACGCGCTGGGCACCTTCGAAAGCGAGGTGCCGCTGATCCTGCGCGAATTCGGCAACGAGTTCGAGGTCGTCTACCCGGGCTGGAGCATCCTGGCCGAGAACCCGGTGACGGTGGTCGACAAGGTCGTCGACAAGCGCGGCACGCGCAAGCTCGCCGAGGCCTATCTCAAGTACCTGTGGTCCGACGAAGGCCAGGAGCTCGCCGCGAAGCACAACCTGCGGCCGCGCTCGGCCAAGGTCATCGCGAAGTACGCGAAACAATTCCCCAAGCTGCAGCTGTTCACCGTCGACGAGCTCTTCGGTGGCTGGAAGAAAGCCCAGAAGGACCACTTCGACGACGGCGCCCTGTACGACCAGATCGTCGCCGCCACCAAGCGCTGAAGCAGCCGTGTTCCTGTCTCGCACTCTCCTGAAGCGCCACAGCGTGCTGCCCGGTTTCGACCTGGCGCTCGGCTTCACGCTGCTGTATCTCGGGCTCATCGTCCTGGTGCCGCTGTCGGCGGCGTTCCTGACGACGTTCACGATGACGTGGCCGGCGTTCTGGGAAGCCGTGTCCTCGCCGCGTGTCGTCGCGTCGTACCGGCTGACCTTTGGCGCGTCGCTCGCGGCGGCGCTGCTGAATTCGTTCTTCGGCCTGGTCGTGGCCTGGGTGCTGGTGCGCTACGAGTTCCCGTTCAAGCGCCTCATCGATGCGCTGGTGGACCTGCCGTTCGCGCTGCCGACCGCGGTCGCGGGGATCGCATTGACCTCGCTGTACGCGGCCAACGGCTGGATCGGCCAGTACCTCGCGCTCGCCGGCATCAAGGTCTCGTACACACCGCTCGGCGTGTTCGTGGCGCTGACCTTCATCGGCCTGCCGTTCGTGGTGCGCACGGTGCAACCGGTCCTGGAGGATTTGCAGAAGGAGCTTGAAGAAGCCGCGGCGACGCTGGGCGCGACGCGGGCACAGACCTTCACGCGCGTGATCCTCCCGGTGCTGACGCCTGCGCTGCTGACCGGCTTCGCGCTGGCCTTTGCACGCGCGCTCGGCGAATACGGCTCGGTGATCTTCATCGCCGGCAACATGCCGATGGTGTCCGAGATCACGCCGCTGCTGATCATCACGAAGCTCGAGCAGTACGACTACGCCGGGGCCACGGCGATCGCCGTGGTGATGCTCGTCGCGGCATTCGCGCTGCTGCTCGCGATCAACCTGCTGCAGGCCTGGACGCGCAACCGGCAGGGGCGCTGAACCCATCATGTCGACGACCACGACCACCTTGCCGCGCATGCCCGCGGCGCGCCGATCCGTCTCGCCGCGAACCGCGCTGGCGGCTACTGCCGAGCCCGCATGGGTGCGGCGAACGCTGATCGGCCTGGCGCTCGCGTTCCTCGCGTTCTTTCTGTTCGTGCCGCTCGCGGCCGTGTTCTTCGAGGCCTTCAAGAAGGGCTGGAGCGTGTACCTCGCGGCGATCGTCGAGCCCGATGCGCTGTCGGCGATCTGGCTGACGCTGATCGCAGCGCTGATCTCGGTGCCGCTGAACCTGGTGTTCGGCGTCGCGGCCGCGTGGTGCATCGCCAAGTTCGACTTCCGCGGCAAGAACGTGCTGTTGACCTTGATCGACCTGCCGTTCTCGGTCTCGCCGGTGATCGCCGGGCTGATCTACGTGCTGATCTTCGGCCTGCAAGGCTGGTTCGGCGCCTCGCTGCGCGATCACGATCTGAAGGTGATCTTCGCGGTGCCGGGCATCGTGCTGGCGACGATCTTCGTGACCTTCCCCTTCATCGCGCGCGAGCTGATCCCGCTGATGCAGGCGCAGGGGCAGGAGCAGGAAGAGGCGGCGCGCGTGCTCGGCGCCTCGGGCTGGCAGATGTTCTGGCGCGTCACGCTTCCGAACGTGAAGTGGGCGCTGCTCTACGGGGTGATCCTGTGCAACGCGCGGGCGATGGGCGAGTTCGGTGCCGTCAGCGTGGTCTCGGGCCACATCCGTGGCCAGACCAACACGATGCCGCTGCACATCGAGATCCTCTACAACGAATACCAGTTCGCCGCGGCCTTTGCGGTGGCATCGCTGCTGGCGCTGCTCGCGCTGGTCACGCTGGTGTTGAAGTACGCGGTCGAGCAGCGCGTGAAGAAGCAGAAGCACAGCGCCGCCGAACGCAACGAATGAGGACACGGCCATGAGCATCGAGATACGTAACCTGAACAAGCGCTTCGGCAACACCGTTGTCTGCGACAACCTGAGCCTCGACATCCCGTCGGGCGAACTGGTCGCGCTGCTCGGCCCCTCGGGCTCGGGCAAGACCTCGCTGCTGCGCATCATCGCCGGCCTCGAGCGGCCCGACTCGGGCTCGGTGCTGTTCCACGGTGAGGACGCGACCTTCGACGATGTGCGCGATCGCCAAGTCGGTTTCGTGTTCCAGCACTACGCGCTGTTCGGCCACATGAGCATCTTCGAGAACGTCGCATTCGGCTTGCGCGTGCGGCCGAAGGCATCCCGGCCGACCGAAGCGCAGATCAGGGCCAAGGTGATGGAGCTGCTGAAGCTCGTGCAGCTCGACTGGCTCGCCGACCGCTACCCGCACCAGCTCTCGGGCGGTCAGCGCCAGCGCATTGCGCTGGCGCGTGCGCTCGCGGTCGAGCCCAAGGTGCTGCTGCTCGACGAGCCGTTCGGCGCGCTCGACGCGAAGGTGCGCAAGGAGCTGCGCCGCTGGCTGCGCCGGCTGCACGACGAGATGCACATCACCAGCGTGTTCGTCACGCACGACCAGGACGAGGCGATGGAGGTCGCCGATCGCGTGGTCGTGATGAACCAGGGGCGCATCGAGCAGGATGGCCCGCCCGACGAGGTCTACGACCACCCGGCCACGCCCTTCGTGCTGCAGTTCCTGGGCGACGTGAACCTGTTCCACGGCCGCTTTGGACATGCGCGCGGCGGTTCGACGCCGGCCGCAGACGTGAGCTACGTGCGTCCGCACGAGCTCGAGATCGTTGCCGAGGCGCAGGAAGGCACGCTCGCCGTGACGCTGTCGCAGGCGCTCACCGTCGGGCCGCAGACGCGCATCGAGTTCAAGCGGCTGGACGACGGCAGTTACGTCGATGTCGAGATGACGCGCACCGACTACACGGCCTTGCGCGATCGGCTCGGCTTGAGCAACGGCAGCCTCGTGCACCTGAAGCCGCGGCGCATCACGCGCTTCTCGGCGGGTGCCCACGCACAGGCAGAAACCGAACTCACCGATCCGGCCGCGATGATCTGAAGGTCAGAGTTCGATGCGGGTGCCCGGAGCCGTGGCCATCGCACGCTCGACGACCTCGCGCTTCAGCGAAGACGCAAAGGTCTCGATGAAGTCGTAGACATAGCTGCGCAGGAAGGTGCCGCGACGAACGGCCAGCTTGGTCAGGTTGATCTCGAACAGGTGGCGCGCATCGATCGCGCGCAGGTCGCGGTCGCGCTCGTCGTCGAACGCGATCGAGGCGACGATGCCCACGCCGAGGCCGAGGCCCACGTAGGTCTTGATGACATCCGCGTCCATCGCGGTGATTACCAGGTCGATCTCGATGCCGGCCTTCTCGAAGGCCTCGTCGATGTGCGTGCGCCCGGTGTAGCCCGGGTTGTAGGTAATGATCGGGTACTCGGACAGGCGCTCGAGCGTGAGCGGTGCGCCATCGAGCAGCGCGTGGCCCGGCGGCACGATCACGCTGTGGGTCCAGCGGAAGCAGGGCAGGGCCACCAACGGGTCGTACGTCGCGAGCGCTTCGGTGGCGATGCCGATGTCGGCCTCGCCCGAGATCAGCATTTCGGCCACTTGGTCGGGCGTGCCCTGGTGCAGATTGAGGCTCACCTGCGGATAGCGCTGGCGGAAGTCACGCACCGCGCCCGGTAGCGCGTAGCGGGCCTGCGAGTGGGTCGCCGCGATCGAGAGCCGACCCGATGTCTGCTGCGTGAACTCCTCGCCGGCGCGCTTCAGGCTCTCGGCATCCTTCAGCATGTTCTCGATGATGGGCACGATCAAGGTGCCCACCTCCGTCAGCGAGGTCAAGCGCTTGCCGGCGCGCACGAACAGATCGACGCCGAGCTCTTCCTCGAGTTCGCGGATCTGCCGGCTCACGCCGGGCTGTGAGGTGTGCAGAACCTTGGCCACCTCGGTGAGGTTGAAGCCGCAGCGCAGCGCTTCGCGCACGGAGCGCAGCTGTTGGAAGTTCATGGGTACAAGAATGAGAACCGGCGTTCGAGGCCCGGCGATGGTGAAGCTTGTCGAGCCACGCAGTATTCCGGTAGGTCGTCAATCGAGGAAGCAACAAAAAATGCTTTCCTTATCTGATAAGTGAATATCTCTTCAGCCGTGCACCTTCAGCCTTTCGATGCCTCGCCGGGCGTTTCCGGGCGTGCCGCGCCGGATAGACAGCGAAGTGCACTTTCGCCTTGATGGCTTTGTCGAGACTGAACAGGGTGTGCCTCGCCGCGATCGCCACGCTTTCGAGCGCGACCCCGAGCCCTTGCGTATGCGCTCAGTTCTTCTTCGCAAGGGTCGCGATCGGCAGGACATAGGTCAGCGGGTTGCTGCTGAAACTGACGAAGCCGTGATGCTCGTAGGACGCGGCGGCGGTCTTGTCCTTGGCATCGACAACCAGAGCGAAGACGCCCATGCCTGACTGCATGGCGCGCAGCCCTGCATCCCACAGAAGTGCCACGCCGAGCTGACGCTTCTGGTACGCCAAGCTCACCGCAAGGCGGCCCACGCGTGCGACGGGAACAAGGGGATATCGCGGCAGCTTCTTCACCATCGCTTCGGATAGGTCGGTGAGAGGCACGCTGCCTGCTGCGAGGGTGAAGTACCCAGCGATCGCATTCGTCGCTTCGTCGATGGCGACGTAGCAGGCGCTGGTGCGTCGGCGCATGTCCTGCGACGCTTGCTCTCGCAGGTACTTGTCGAGCGGATCGCTGCCGCAGGCGAAAGCCGCGCGGTCGCATGATCGACGATCTAGAAGCGAAGCTCGGCGCGGTCGACGGCCTCGCAATCCTTGTCTGATGTCATCATCGCTCCGGCCCGCGCGAACGCGACTCGATCTTGTCGCGTCACAAAGTGACAGCTGTCGCGATTTCGCTCGCCAGTGGCATATGTTTGGATTGGAGAGACGGGACGTTGCCATCGCCGTCAGCCTTAGGTGGCCCAGATCCGAATGACACTGCAAGCTTGGATGACGCGCCTGGGCGATCGGCCCAAGCGACATAGGAGTCTGCGTCGACGAACCATTCCCAGATTGGCCACATGCGGCTGCTCCTATGGCACGAGAACCCAACGGCCGTTGTCGATCTTCACAAAGACCTGGGATCGATCGTCGGTGCCGTTGTGGTCGGTCTCGGTAAGGGAAAAGATGGCCTGCGTGCCAACCACGGCGCCGCCCTTCTCGAGTGAATCGCGAAGTGCGGTCCGGAACGAGGCCGTTCCAGGTTGGCCCGCCTTCAGCGCTGCAGGTACCGCCTTGTCAAGCAGGAGGAACGCGTCCCAAAGTGTTGCACCGAACAGTGAACGTGTTCCCGCGCCAAACTTGGCTTCGTACTTTGAGGTGAACTCCACGGCGGGCTTCTTGACGGGATTGGAGTCCGGCAGCTGCTCGGCGACCAGCACGGGGGCAACCGGCAACAGGGCGCCATCGCCGTTGCGGCCGACGAGGCGCAGGAAGTCCGCGCTTGCGACTCCCTGCTGCAAGTAGATTTGTCCCGCATATCCACGGCTCTTCAACTCAAGCAGCGGCAACGCCGCCGGCGAACTCGCCGCAGCAATGAAAACGGCATCCGGACGAGCGGCGATGATCTTCAGGACTTGCGAGGTCACGGAGGTGTCGTTGCCCCCGTATCGTTCGTCAGCGACGATCTTCACGTCGTACTTGCTCGCCAACAGGTTCATCTCGCGGACGAACGACTCTCCATAAGCGTTCGAGAAGGCGACGTACGCGAGTGTCTTGAACTTGCGCGCGCGAATGTCGGCGAAGATTCGCTCGCCCATGGTGGACTCATTGGGGGCCAGCTTGAATGCCCAACGCTTGTCCCCGGCCTGCGGAACGATGATCGTCCCCGATCCCGAGAGGCTGATCAGCGGTGTCTGCGACGCGCCGACAACTGGCAGCACCGCCAGGGACGTCGGCGTGATGGACGTGCCGATGATCGCATCGACATGCAGCTCTTCGACGAAGCGTCGTGCCAGGCGCACCGCCACCGTCGTGTCGCTCGTGTCGTCGGCAACGATGTACTCGACCTTCTGGCCGCCGAGCGTTTTTGGTAGCAGTTCCACGGCATTTCGAGCCGGCGCACCTAACGCGGCGCCGTAGCCCGTCAACGAGATCAGCACGCCGACCTTCAGGTCGGCTTGCGCGGACGCCGCCGACAGCAAGGAGGCGACGACGACGCAAAGGCGGAGCAACATTTTCATGGTCTTGTTTCCAATGCAAAAGGCGCTTCTCGAAGACGTCAGGGCGGCTTTTCAGCTGCGAACGGGAAGGATCGTCAGGGACGATGTGCCATTGGCGATCAGGCGTTCCCGCTCGCCATCGTAGAGTTCCGCGCGGGCGAAGGCCACTTGTCGGCCGATTCGATCCACCCGCGCCACAGCAAAGAGATGCCCTTGCAGCGCTGCCGACTGCATGTTCACGGTCAGGCTGATGGTGGCGCAGGTGGTCCCCGGCTTGAGCTGCGAGAGGAGCGCCATGGCCATGGCCAGGTCGAGCATGGTGGCCAGGGTGCCGCCGCCGACAACGCTATTTCCCTGCGTTGTCGAAAGTGGGGCAGTGAATCGGATGACCAGCTCGCCGTCCTTGCTGTCCACAAGCATGGCGGACAGGCTTGCCAGTGCGGGGTTGATGCCCAGCGGCAGATCGCGGCGCCCGCAAGCGACCGCATCGGCCACAAAGGCGCGGGTCGGGTTGTCCGCTGGTTCGGCCATTGATGCGCTCGACAGGTTCATGGGGCCGCCTGCGGCAGCAGGGAGGCATCCACCAGGGACTCGTAGCTGCTGTCCCCGCCCCGCAGCCCGAGTTCACGGCGCTGCCGGATCAAGAGCTCGACACCATCCCGCGCAGGCATCAGCGAGTCGGGAACCGTGGCGAGCAAGGCCTGAACCGCGATCGCGGGGAAACCTGCCGCGGTCAGAACGCCCAGGGCGCCGTCTTCGTTGGCGCGCTTGCTCGCGCAGGCTGAGGTCAGTCCCGCGAGCCATGAGGTAAGTGCCGGGCGCAACCGCTCGATCGCCGAAGCGCGAACCACCAGCCCCTGGCCCGGAAAGTCGGGGTGATGGTCCTGCACGCGAGCGAGGCGCACGAGCCCCGCCTGCATGCCCATCGAGTCGAAAGGTGGTCCGAGCAGGGTGGCGTCACCCTGCCCGCCGACCAGCGCGTCGAAACGTTCCTTCACGCCGCCGCTAGGGATCAGCCGATAACTGCCACTTTCGAGGCCCGCTGCTGCCAGCAGGTGCCGAAGCGCAACCACGAAGCCGTTGTCAGGCGCGTCCACAAGGATGCTGGCATTGCGCAGGTCGAGCAGTTCGCCGTGACCGGCGCGCGCGATCAGCGTGAGCGGCGTGGTGCGCTCGATCTGCGCGACGATGCGAAAGTCCCGCGGCCCTGCCCGTTGGTTCCAGTCCATGATGTTGTCCATGGCGGTCACGGCGGCATCGATGGTGCCTGCCTGGAAGCGCTCGAACTGCTCGTCGGAAGACTGGTTGCGGCTTGCCTGCAGCAGACCGTCGGGTGTCAGGCCCCAGTGCTCTGCCAGTACCGCGATCGTGGGCGGTACGAACCACATGACTCGCAAGGGTGTTGTCTGCATGGTGTACGGCGCAAAGCGACTTCAATGAACCGGGCTGGCGACAGGCACGGCGGCATGGGGTGCGCCGCGCCGCGCCTGCCAGAAGCAGGCGACACCGATCGACGCGAACACCGCAACGGTCCATCCGATGGTTGCGTAGCCGAAGTTTTGGGCCACTACACCGCCCAGGATCGGTCCGATTGCCGACCCGCTCATGGCCATTACCGGCGTCGCCGCGGGCGCTCGCATGGAAGGATCGTTGCGCGCGAGAAAGCCGAAGATGAACGTGTGGGTAAAGATGAGCACCGCTGGGAAAGCGGCGGCGGCCACGGCGTACAAGGCAAAGATCGGCGACTGGGTGAGCGTCAGACCCAGGACGCCCTGCAGGACGGGCCCCGCCACCATCACGGCTCCTGCTGCGACCTTGCGCTCGAAGATGGCGGCGAGCACGCCGGGGAACAGATTCACCAGACCCACTGCAAGCAGCACGCCCAGAACCTGGTGCTGGCTGAAGCCATGGGCCACGCCGATCCGCTCGAGAAAGCTGAGCATCATCGCGTGGCTCACCGTCATGAGCGTGGTGCCAACCATCGCAAACCAGACGCTGCGAGTCAGCGGGGAATGAACGACGGGCTTGCCAGGCACCAGGGGCTTGCCCTGCCGAGCTGGAAATCCGGCAAGCGCGAACAGCGCCGCGACCAGCATGATCGCGCCCAGGATCAGGAAGAGCAGGGAGCCGCCTTGCGCTTGCACCAGCCTTGGCACTGCGCCCAGGAAGCCGAATGACAGGACGCTCAGCGCGATGAATGCAACGGCCATCAACCGGTGTGGGTTCGCGCTGGATCCCATCGTCGAATGGGCGAACGACAGGCCGCATCCGACCGCCAGGCCACCGAGCACGTGCAGCGCGGCCATCGTGCCGTAGTCCTTCGTGGTCGACAGTGCAAAGAATGCCGCTGCTGCGATCCCGAAGCCGGCCGGCACTGCCAGCGTGCCGCGGATCCGATCGATGCGCGGTGAAAAGAATAGGCTGCTGGCAACCACCGACCCCAAGAACAACGTGGCCAGCGCGCCTGCCCGTTGCGGATCGAGGCCGTACTGACCGATCAGCACGATGCCGACCCAAACGGGCAGGGCAACGATGTCGATCATGCCGGCGCAGTGGCACAGCACAAGTGAAATGCGGCCCTTCAAGCCATCGACGGGTCGGTTCATGGTGTCTCCAAAACGTGCTCGTTCGCAGTCACCGCGTCAGCAGCGTGGCGCGCGCCTGCGCAGCGGTGGCGACCTCGTACCCGAGGTCTTTGATGATCCGGGCCGCCTTCGCGACGAGTTCGGCGTTGTCGCGCGCGAGTTGGCCCGGCGCGACATAAAGGTTGTCCTCGAGCCCGACCCGCACGTGACCTCCGAGGATGGCGGCGATGGCGACCATCGGGAACTGGTCGGGTCCGACACCGAAGGCGCTCCAATGCGCGTCTGGCGGGAGCAGGCGCTGCATTTCAGAAACGACGCCGGGCGTCGCCGGAGCGCCCCAGGGGACGGACATGCAGAGCTGGAAGTAGGCGCTCTTGGGGATAGCACCAGTCGCGATCAAATGGTTCGCCAGGCGCGCGTGGCCGAGATCGAACACCTCGAGTTCCATGGTCACGCCGGAGGCGTCGATCGAGGCGGCCATCTCTCGCAGGTGGTTTGGTGGATTCACGAAGGCCGCTTCGCCGAAATTCATCGTGGCCACGTCCAGACTGCAGATGTCGGGCTTGAGGCTCACGACATGCGCCACGCGCTCTTGCGGCGTCATCAGTTCGGCGTTCGCGATCGGCGCAACCCGGAATGGCGCATCCGTGGGCACCGTCAGCATCGTGCCCGGTCCGGTCGTCAAATTGATCAGGACGTCGCAGCGCGAATCCCGGATCCGCTGCACGACTTCGTCGTAGTACGCGAACTTGGTCGAGGGTTTGCCGGACTCCGGATCGCGCACGTGGATGTGGACGATGGACGCCCCGACGCGCGCGGCATCGATGGCCTGATCCGCGATCTCGCGCGGTGTGACGGGGACCCCGGGGTTCTTCGGCCGGGTGTCGCCCGCCCCGGTGAGGGCGCAGGAAATGATGATGGGAGTTCGCTTGTTCATGGGGTGCTGGCTTGAGGTTGGCGACGGGTTGCTCGAGTCACCGGGACGCGCTCGGCAGAACGACGCCCTGTGCGCCGGGTACTCGAGCCGGCGCCATGGTGGGCAGGAGGAAGCACGCCAGGGCGGGCAGGAGCACCAGCGCGCCGAGCATGTTCCAGAGGAACATGAATGCGAGCAGGATGCCCATGTCGGCCTGGAACTTGATCGGGCTGGCGACCCAGGTGACCACGCCGATGGCCAGCGTCAGGCCGGTCAGCATTACCACCTTGCCGGTGAAGCGCAGGGCATGGAAGTAGGCCTCCGACAGCGACTTGCCCAGCCGCAGCTGCGCGAGCGTGACGGAGAGGATGTACAGCGCGTAGTCGACGCCGATGCCGACGCCGAGGGCGATCACCGGCAACGTGGCCACCTTGACGCCCATCCCGAGCGCCACCATCAGCGCCTCCGCGAGCACCGATGTCAGCATCAGCGGCAGAACCGCCACCAGCACCGCGCGCCATGACCGGAAGGTGACGAAGCACAGCACGACCACGGCCCCGTAGACGAGGAAGAGCATCTGACGCCACGCGTCCTTGACCACGATGTTCGTGGCGGCCTCGATACCCGCGTTGCCGGCCGCCAGCAGAAAGTGCACGTCGTGCGTGTCGTTCTGGCGGGCAAATCCTTCCAGATGCTCGCGCACGCGAGTCAGCGTGTCGGCGCGATGGTCCTTGACGAAGACGTACAGCGTCAGCAGGTTGCACGCCTCGTTGTAGAGGCCGCGGGGTGCCCCGGCCGTCACCGTGTTCAGCATGTCCTGGTTCGGAAGGAACTCGAACCACTTGGGATTGCCCTCGTTCAGCCCGATGAGCACGCGCCGGTTCAGCAGCGCGAGCGTGTTCGTGCTTTCGACACCTTCCAGCTGACGCAGCTCCCATTCCAGCGCGTCGACCCGGTTCAGCGTCTCGTAGGCGGAGCACTGGCCGTCGGGTGTGCGCACCATCACGGCGAGTACATCGCTGGAGGCGCCATAGGCAGTGTTCATGAAGGCGACGTCGCGGTTATAGCGGCTGTCGGGTCGCAGCTCCGGGGCGCCTGGGTCGAGGTCACCGATCCTGAGCTGGGTGCTGGCCGCAAGCCCGGCCGCACCCATCACGGCGGCTACGGCCACGGCGATGGTCGCGTAGCGCTTCTGGGTGAACTTGTCCAACACCGCCCAGAGGGGGTGCTTGGCGGCACCGGGCTGCTCCGCCCCGAGGCTGCGCTGCGCCGCCTTCGCGTCGACGCCTGTGAAACTCAGCAGCACCGGCAACAGGATCAGGTTGGTGAGGATCAGCACGCCGACACCCAAGCTGGCAGCAATCGCCAGTTCACGGATGGCCTGGATGTCGATCACGAGCAGCACGGCGAAGCCGACGACGTCGGCCAGCAGCGCCGTCAATCCGGCGAGAAACAGGCGCCGGAACGTGAGCCGCGCGGCGACCAGCTTGTCCGTGCCCCGGCCGATGTCCTGCATGATGCCGTTCATCTTTTGCGCGCCGTGGCTCATGCCGATGGCAAAGATGAGGAACGGCACCAAGATCGAATAGGGGTCGAGCGCGAACCCGAGCGCCGGCAGCAGCCCCAGCCCCCACAACACCGCCGTCAGCGAGGCGACGAGCACGAGTGCGGTCGACCGGGCGCAGCGCGTGTACCCATAGACCATGCACGCCGCGATCACGACGGCGAAGCCGAAGAAGACCAATACGGAGCGCACGCCTTCGATCAGGTCGCCGACGATCTTGGCGAAGCCGGTGACGTGGATGACCACGCCTTGCGCTTCGTACTGGGTTCGCAGCTGCTCGATCCGCGTGGCGAGCGCGCCGTAGTCGAGTGCGCGGCCCTCGGGATCCTTCGCCAGCAGCGGCACATAGATGACGCTGGAGCGGGCGTCCAGGGCCACCCCTTGGCCGAACTCGCCAGAGCGCGCCAGGTTCGCCTGCAACTGGCCGAGACTCCGCGGTGAGCCGTCGTAGCCGTCCGGAATCACTGGGCCGCCTTCAAGCCCGTCCTCGGTGACGCCGACCCATCGCGTCGTGGGCGTCCAAAGCGACTTCATCTGGTTGCGCGCCACGCCGGGGATGAGGAAGACCTCGTCGCTCAGCCGACGCAGAACGTCCAGGTACTTGGCGTCGTAGATCGTTCCGTTGGGATTGGCGACCGCGATGCGCACCGCATTCCCGAGCCCGCTGAGGTCTCCCTGGTATTTCAGGTAGTTCTGGATGTACGGGTGATGGGCCGGGACGGTCTTCTCGAAGCTCGCATTGAGCTGCAGGCGAGTCGCTTGCCAGCCGAGCACGACGGTGACGAGGGCGCACAGCAGCACGATGAGGCCGCGGTGATGAAAGATTGCGCGCTCGAGGACCGAGCCGGAAGCCGGGTCGAACGGCGTGCTCGAGGCGGCGGCGTCCACTGAAGAATGCATGAGTGAACTCACTTGGCGTTCCCGGCTGCGCCGACGGAAGAGAGGACGTGCACGCCCTGCAGGCTCAGCGCGAGCAGTCTGTCGCCCGGAACGGACAGCACGGCGGTCAGCGGCGGCAACGCGGGAAACGGCAGCACCTGGAGCGAGTCGGCGGTGCCGGTGATCAATTGGCCCGCCTGGCTGACGAGGATGAAGCTGCCGTCCGATCGCAGGCTCGAGCCGGTGATGGCTGCGGGCGAGGGCAATGGCAACTGATGCCACTTGCCGCCCGCATCGGCCGAGCGCCAGACGTTGCCACGCATGCCCGCCGTGACGATGTCCGTTGCCGAGGGCAGTTCGAGCGTGAAGAAGCTGCCCTGGTAGGGCGAGGCCAACCGGCGGAAGCTGCGACCGCCATTCTCGGAGCGCAACAGCAGCCCCTGCTCACCCGCGATCACGACAACCCGGTCGCGGCGCCGAACGGCGTAGAGATGAAGGCTCTTCGGGTTCTCCAGCAGGTCAGACGCGAGCGACCACGTCTTGCCGCTATCGCCTGTGGTCAGTGCCAGGCCGTAAGCGCCGACGACCAGCGCCTCGGTCGGGCTGGAGACGACGAGATCCAACAACGGCTTGTCGGGTCCGTCGGCCGTCATGCGCTCGGCGGCCTTGCGCCGCGATTCATCCCCGCTGCGCTCTGCGGCCTCCCGCATCATGGCGGCGATGGCGCGCCCGTCCAGCAGGCGCGTCCAGGTGAGGCCGCCGTCGTTGCTGCCCAGCACGGTGCCGCCATGTCCGGTGGCGTAGCCACGTTGGGCGTCGGCGAAAGCGATCGCTGTGAGCGTGACGCTGACGGGCACCTGCGCCTGGCGCCAGCTCTGGCCGCGGTCGTCCGAGACCAGCGCCAGCCCCCGCTCGCCCACCGCCACCCAGCGCGCGCCTGCAAGCGCCGCACCCAACAGTACCGCGTGCGACGGAGCGTGCGCCGCCACTGCGGTCCGGTCCAGCGCCGGCCCCACGGGGATGGACCAGGCGTGTCCACACGCGGCGAGCGACGCCAGAAGCGCGCGCCGCTTCATGCCGGTGGCGCTCCAAGCGAACGAGGCCGTGCGGATGCGGGGTTGGCCGGCGCTTGTGGGTGCGACGGGGAGATGCCTATGTCGAGGCTCAACTGAAAGTCTCCATGATTCTTTGAGGCCTGCATTCGCGCCCCGAGCGGGCTGCTGAGCGAGGCTATTTATGATACGGACCGTATCGTCACGATAGTAGGTGCCGGCCGCAGTGGCGTCAATGGGTAGAATCGGCAATTCGCAGACGATTTCACTAGGGAAAACACCATCCGCATTATTAAATGCGAGACGTATAGTTTCGTAAATCAATCACGCGAAGCTGGAGTCACTGTGAAACTCGGAAGATTTGTCGTTCAAGGCCTTGATGGCCCCGTCCAGCGCATCTGCATGGTCCTGCCGGAGCAGTGCCGCGTGATCGACTTGCGTGCCGCGGAAACGCTGCGTCAAGAGGTGCGAGGCGCCAGTCGCGATGCGGCCTTGCGCTACGCCTCGGTCGTGTTCCCGCCGAGCATGTCGGCGGCGATCGCCTTGGGAGAGCAGTTTCTCGAGACTGCGGCCGAAGCGGCTCGGTGCCACGGCGACGATGCGTCGCTGCCGTTCGAGGGCCTGCACTGGGCGCCCGCCTGCGACCCGTCCGTCGTGCGGGACGGCCTGACGTTCGTGAAGCACATCCGACAGTTCCACGAGCGCATGAAGCTCACGCCGGCACCTGCGCTGCTGCAGGTCCCGGGCTACTTCAAGGGCTCGCCGTGGACCGTGATCGGGCACGACGCCGAGGTGCCCTGGCCGGCGCGCGCCGAGAAGATGGACTACGAGCTGGAGATCGGCTGGGTCATCGGGCGCGGGGCCCACAACATCACGCCCGACACGGCGCGTTCGCATCTCTTCGGCGTGACGATCTTCAACGACTTCTCGGCGCGCGACCTGCAGGCCAACGAGTTCGCGATCGGCATGGGTCCGACCAAGAGCAAGGACTTCGCCTACGGCATCGGACCCTGGATCACGACGATCGACGAATTCGCCCGGCTGGACCAGATTCGCATGTCGGTCCGGGTGAACGGCGAGACCTGGGGCGAGGGCGACACCTCCGAGATGCTCTGGAGCGTCGAGGAATTGGTTGCCTACGTCTCCCTCGGCGATCACGTGCAACCCGGCGACGTGATCGGCTCGGGCACGATGGGCAATGGGTCGGCGCTGGAGCTCGGCCGCAGTCTCAACCCCGGCGATGTGGTCGAGCTGGAGGTGGCGGGCGTGGGCGTTCTGCGCAATCGCATGGGCCCGCGCGAGCAGGGCACCTGGTGGCCGACGCCCCGCAAGCCCTTCATGTGAGAGGAGTTGCAGTGAGTTTTTCCCTGGGAACCTTTTCGCAGGCCGACGGCGTGCGATTCGCCGGCTTGTGCTTCGGCGACCGCGTGCTCTCCCTGCGGGTGTTGCATGGGCAGGCGGTCGACTGCGGCGCCCGCTGGTCCGAGGGGGCGACCGTCCTCGACATCTTGCAGGATTGGGAGCGAAACCTGGCGGTCCTGCGCGCACTGGCCGAACGGCTTTCGCCACAGCACGCATCGGCCGTCATCATGTCCAACCTGACGGTCCATCCTCCCGTCGACTTGCCGCGCCAGGTGCTTTGCACCGGGGCCAACTACCGCAAGCACGTGGTCGACCTCACGCTGGACATGGGCGTCGGTCCCGAAGGCCTGCAGGGTGCGGCCTTGCGCAAGTGGGCCGAAGACATGATGGACGAGCGCGCGAAACATGGGGAGCCCTATGTGTTCCCGAAGTTGCCTTCGGCGATCACCGGTGCGTTTGATTCCATCGTGCTGCCTGCCACGACCGAGAAGCCGGACTGGGAGCTGGAGCTCGCCGTCATCATCGGCCGGCCTGCGCGCAACGTGCGGCGCGAAGAGGCGCTCGACTACGTCGCCGGGTACTCGATCGTGAACGATGTGTCGGCCCGGGACCTGATTGCACGCACCGACTACAAGATGCTCGGCACCGACTGGCTGAGGTCCAAGTCGCCGCCGACCTTCATGCCGTTCGGCCCTACGCTGGTTCCAGCTTGCTTCGTGGCAGATCCACAGGATCTCAAGCTCACGCTGAAACTGAACGGCCAGACCATGCAGGACGAGTCCACGGCCGACATGCTGTTCGACGTGGCGCGGCAGATCGAGTACATCACCGCGCATGTGCAGCTCTGGCCCGGCGATCTGATCGCCACAGGGTCGCCTGCCGGGAACGGCACTCACTACAACCGCTTCCTGCGGGACGGTGACGTCGTCGAGTCGGAGATCCAGGGCCTGGGCCAACAGCGCAACGTCTGCACGCGGCAGCAAAGCGCCAAACAAATGTGATGGCGGCACTGCCGCCAAGGAGACAAAAACATGACACACATGAAGCGGGTTCTTGTAGTCGGTAGCGGCATCGGCGGCGCGACCCTGGCGTACACATTGCGCAGGGTCGGGCTTGAAGCGCACTGCATCGACATCAAACCATCGACCCCCAGCACCGGGTCGGGCATCAATCTGATGCACAACACGCTGCGGGCGTTGGGCGGTATCGGCCTGGCCGAACAGTGCACGGACAGCGGCTTTCCCTTCCAGGCCTTCAAGCAGCACGCCGCCAGCGGGCAACTGCTGATGACCAACCCGGCACCCCCCTGCTGCGGCATCCGCCGGCCGGAGCTCGCCCGGATTCTCGAGGCGGCAGCTGAGTCGGCCGGCGCGGTGCTCGAGAAGGGCTTGACCGTCGCCGATCTGGCCGACCGGGGTGACCGGGTGGAAGTCACCCTGTCGGATGGCCGCCAGCAAACCTACGACCTGGTGGTCGCCGCAGACGGCGCCTATTCGAAACTGCGCGACAAGGTTTTCGGCCCGGAACACCGGGTCTGGTTTGCTGGCCAGAGTTGCTGGCGCTTCATCGCTCCGCGTCCGAGCGACGTGGATGCCTTCTGCCTATGGCGGTCCGCTGATGGCAAGCGCACAGTGGGTGCCTTCCCTACGTCCAAGGAGACCTGCTACTTCTTCTTCCTCGAAAGCAGCAAGGAATACATGCACCTGCCGAACGACCAGCTGCACACGCTGCTGTTCGAGCGGCTCGAGGCCTTCAGCGCGCCCGCGGTGCGCGAATCGCTGGCGCACGTGACAGCGCCGAGCCAGGTGATCTTCCGCCCCTTCGACGTCAACCTGGTGCCGGCACCGTGGCACCGGGGGCGGGTGGTTCTGATGGGGGATGCGGCGCATTCGCCTACCCCGCAGATGACGTCCGGCGGTGGCATGGCCATCGAGGACGCGGTGGTCCTCGCCGAATGCCTGGCCCAGACGACGAGCGTGCCAGAGGCGTTGGGGGCCTATGCGAAGCGGCGCTTCGACCGGGTGAAGACCGTGTGGGACGCGTCGCTGCAGCTCTGCAAGTACGAGCAGGAGCCCGTTCCCAACCCGCAGCGGTCCGCGGCCCTGCTGCTGCAGACCTACCAGTACCTCGGTCAGCCGATGTGACCTTCACCCGGTAGTCGTCCATGTTCCCGTACCAGCGTGGCGGGGTGCGCTCGTGCCACCCCGATGGCGAAGCTTTGCCTACGCGACGGAGACCGAGATCAATGAGCACTTCAACGAGGAGACGAAAGTGAAAAGAATCTGCAGACCGAATAACGGGGCACTGCGACCGGTTGCCGTCGCCGCTGCCATGTGCGTCATCGGGGCCAACGCGCTCGCCGTCGAGATCGACGCGGGCAATCCCGATCTGAGCATCCGCTGGGACAACACCATCAAGTACAGCGCCGCCTCGCGCCTGCACGCACAGGACCCCGCCCTGCTGGGCAATCCCAATCTCGACGATGGGGACCGCAACTTCAACAAGGGCCTGATTTCCAATCGCCTCGATCTGCTGACCGAACTGGATGCCGTCTATGCCAAGCGCTATGGCCTGCGTTTGAGTGCCGCGGGCTGGTACGACACGGTTTACAACCGCGCCAACGACAACCCCGGGTTTGCCGGCGGGGCGTTCCCGAATCAGACTTCCGTTTCCTACAACGAGTTCACGGAGCCGACGCGACGCCTGCATGGTCGCAAGCTCGAGGCGCTCGACGCGTTCGCCTTCGCAGGCTTCGATCTCGGCAGCGTGCGCAGCACGGTGCGGCTGGGCCAGCACAGCCTGGTCTGGGGCGAGAGCCTCTTCTTCGGCGGCAACGCCATCGCCGGCGGCATGAACTCGGTCGATGTCATCAAGCTCGTCTCCGTGCCGAACACGCAGTTCAAGGAGGCGATCCGTCCGGTTCCGCAGGTCTCTGCGCAATTCCAGCTCACGCAGAGCATTTCGCTCGGCGCCTACTACCAGTTCAAGTGGCAGCCCAATCGCCTGCCGGCCGTGGGCAGCTACTTCTCCGGCATCGACGTCAACCCGGAAGGCAGCGAGCAACTCCTGCTGGCCGGGCCCGGCAGCCCATTTGCGGCCAACGCGCCGCGGCTGTCCGACCAGCGCGCCCGCAACAGCGGGCAGGGCGGGGTGCAGCTGCGCTTGCGCTCCGACGAAACCGACTACGGCGTGTACCTGGTCCGCTTCCATGAGAAGACGCACCAGCAGATCGTGTCAGTGGGCCTGGCGCCGGCGGCGGGCGGCGGTGTCGTTCCCGGCCCCATCGGATACCGGCTCGTGTACCCGGAGGCGATCACGGCCTTCGGCGTCAGTGCCTCGCGCACCTTCGGCGACGTCAACGTGGCGGCCGAAGCCTCGGTGCGCCACAACCAGGATCTCGCCAGCACCAGTGGCGCGGTGGACGCGTCCTTCTTCGGCGGGCCGGCGAACAACAACAGCGACAACCCTGCATACGCCGTTGGCAAGACGGCCCACATCAATCTCAACGCCTTGTGGACGGTTCCGCGCACGCCGCTCTTCAACGAGGCGACTTTCCTCGGCGAAATCGCCTGGAACCGCGTGTTGTCGATCAGCAAGAATGCCGGCGCCGTCGACGCCAACTCCACGCGGGATGCCGTCGCGCTGCGCATGCAGTTCGAGCCGCTGTACCGGCAAGTCGTAGCGGGCCTGGATCTCGGCGTTCCGATCGGTGTCGGCTACAGCCTCAAGGGTTCACGCTCGCAGGCGCTCGGGATCGCCATGCCGCCGGAGGGCGGGGGCGACTTCACTTTGGGCTTGAACGGCACCTACCTGGGCGTATGGAAGTTCAGCCTGGCCTACACCGGCTTCTTTGGCCCCAAGGCAACGCTGCTGGACGCGAACAACAACTTCTCCTACCAACAGTTCCTGCGCGACCGCGCGTTCGTCGCGCTGTCGGCGAGCCGTACGTTCTGACACCTGCCATCGAGGATCTTCCATGAAACCCAACACGATCAAGTGCTCCGCCGTCATCGTCGCCGTGCTCGTCGCGGCCGGCAGCGCGCAGGCCGGCGTCAGCGCCGAAGAGGCGGCCAAGCTCAAAGGCGAGCTCACGCCGCTCGGGGCCGAGCGAGCCGGCAATCGAGAAGGCACGATTCCGGCGTGGAGCGGCGGGCTGACCACGGTCACGCCCGGATTCCAGAACGGCGGGCGGCGTCCCGACCCGTTTGCGTCGGAGAAGCCGACGCTACAGATCACCGCGAAGAACATGGACCAGTTCGCGGACATGCTCACCGACGGCGCGAAGGCCATGCTCCGGAAGTACCCGGACAGCTTCCGCGTCGACGTCTATCCCACGCACCGTACCGCTGCGGCGCCTCAATGGGTCTACGACAACACCCTTCAGAACGCAACCCGAGCGACCGTGCAGGAGAGCTCCGCGGGCCCGATCAGCAAGGGCGCATTCGGTGGGTTCCCGTTCCCTCTGCCGAAGACCGGCGCCGAGGTCATGCTCAATACGCAGGTGCGCTGGCGTGGCACGGCCTGGAACCAGCAAAGCACCGGGTATCAGGTGACCGCCGATGGACGCCCCGTGCTCGTTCACGCCGTTAGCGTCGACAACATTGCGCCTTACTACTACCGCGAAGAGAAGCCGGAAAACTTCGACGGTGCCTACTGGATGGTCCGCGTGTCGACCTCGGGGCCTGCAATCCGCGCTGGCGAGGCGATCCTCGGGCACCTGTTCCTTGATGAAAGCAAGACGGCCACCTGGGTCTACCTGACGGGGCAGCGCCGCGTCCGCAAGTTGCCCAACTCCTGTTGCGACACGCCTCACCCTACGTCGGCGGGTATCGTGACCTTCGACGAGATCGAGACCTTTGCCACGCGCCTGGATCGCTTCGACTGGAAACTGGTCGGCAAGAAGGAGATGTTCATCCCCTACAACTCGAACCGGATGCTCGTGCCCACCAAGGACACCGATGTTCTCGGACCGCACCACCTCAATCCTGACAACGTTCGCTGGGAATTGCATCGGGTCTGGATCGTGGAAGCCGCGCTGAAGCCCGGACAGCGGCACACCTCGGTGAAGAGCCGCTACTACATCGACGAGGACAGCTGGTGGCCGGTGTTGGCCGACCGTTGGGATGCCAATGGGCAGCTGTGGCGCATGCCCTTCTCCATCCCGGTCGCGATGCCTGACATTCCTGCCGTCGTCGGTACCGCATGGGGTACCTATGACCTGCTGTCCGGAACCTATTTCGTCGCGGAACTGATGAACTCCGCCAAGGAGCAGTACAGGCTGCTTCCGCAGCGCTTGCCGGAGAAGCACTTCTCGCCCGACGCACTCGCCGGCGACAGCGTGCGCTGAGCAGCGTGCGCTCTCAACGCCGACAGCTGGACATGATGGCGGCGTGTTCGCGATATGATTCGATACGAAGCGACTCGTAATAATGCAATTAGGAAGGATTCGACGTGAACACAGAGGTCATCATCGACAAGCAGCGTGAACAGGCGACTGCAGGGCCACGGCCGGTGCGCCGGATCGTCACGGGGGAGAACGCCCTGGGCAAATCCGTTTTCGTGTCGGACGGGCCGACTCCGAACCACACCACGGATCCGGGCACACCGACTGCCCAGGTGGTCTGGGTCACGGGCGAGGCCGCCGCATCGGGTGACGATCCGGCGCCTGCCGGACAGGCGTTCGCGTTTCACTCGAAGGGGGGCTCGCTGCTTCGCGTGGTCGACTTCCCGCCCGACGAGACGTACGACACCGCGCATCTGGCGCGCTTCCTGGACGAACACGGCGTGCGCGACAAGAGCGATGCCCGCCACTTCTGGTTCCACAAGACCCAGTCGCTGGACTATGCATTCGTGCTGGAGGGCGAGATCTACGCGCTGATGGACGAGGGCGAGACGCTGATGCGAGCCGGCGACATCCTCATTCAGCGAGCGACCAACCACAGTTGGTCGAACCGGTCGGGCAAACCTTGCCGCATGGCGTTCGTGCTGCTGGACGCCATCCCGGATAATGGGGCGCCCCAGTAGCTATCGGGAATCTCTTGCCCACCAAAACCGCTTCCCCATCGGCAAAAGCCAAGCCCAAGGCCGGCGAGCGTACCGCGACCTCCGCGCCAGTTCCGGCGCGTCCCCGCTCGCCCGGGCGGGCGCGCAGCGACTCTTCGCGCGTGGCCATCCTCGATGCGACGCTGAAGCTCCTGGAGACCACACCGTTGCAGCAGATCTCGATCGAGTCGATCGCGCGCGAGGCGGGCGTGGGCAAGGCGACCATCTACCGGTGGTGGAATTCGAAGGCCGCGGTTGTCATCGACGCATTTCTACATACCCACGTTCGACACACGCCGATGCCGAAGGGAGTGAGCCCGCGCGATGCGTTGATCCGTCACGTCCATTTGCTGGTGGAGGAGTACAGCGGATGGTCCGGCCGGATCGTCTCGCAGATCCTGGCGGAGGGGCAGGGCGACCCGGACGTGCTGCGCGAATTTCGCGAGCGGTTCTGGTACGGACGGCGCGCCGTCGTTAGCGAGGTTTTTGAAGAAGCGCGCCGACAGGGTGAGTTACGCACCGACATCGACACCGAAATCCAGATGGACATGCTGTACGCGCCCATCTACTTCCGCCTGCTCATGCGGCACCTGCCGCTGGACAAGAAGTTCGCGGATGCGCATTGCGTCGCCATGATGCAGATTCTCGCCCCCCCGGAACAGGAAGCGCGCGCATTGCCTGCGAGGCGGCGCAAGTCCGCCTGAGTCTCTACGACGCCGAGGCCGCGTGCGAGCGGCGAATCCTCGTTCATTCAGACATCCGAAAGCGGACTGCACGCGAGGGGCGAAGTCCGCAAGGGTTTCCACCAACCAAATTACGATACGAGTCGTCTAGTATTTAAGACAATCGTCGCATCGATGATCGCGTCGCGAGCCCCTACCATTTCCGAGAAGGAAGAGCATGAAAATCCTTGGACCAGACTCCCTGACCTTCGGCGTCGATGATGTCGCCGCTTGCGCCCAATACTTCACCGACTACGGATTGACGCCGGTGGGGGTCACGGCGGCGGCCGGTCGCTTCGAGGCAGTTGATGGCACGTCGATCGTCATTGCCCGCCGTGACGATCCCTCGTTGCCGGCCCCGATGGAGACCGGGACGATGCTGCGCAAGACGACCTACGGCGTCGCCGATCGCGCGACGCTCGACGCCATCGCCCTCGAACTCGGGCGCGACCGCGAGGTCAGCCGCCTGCCCGATGGCTCGATCGAGGCTCGCGATGACATGGGGTTCGCGCTCGGATTCCAACTGACCATTCGGCGCAAGATCGACGTACCAGTCGAGGTCATCAATTCGCCCGGCAGCGCGCCGGGGCGCGCCACGAATGTCGTCGGCGCGAATGTGAACGCCGAAGCCCGACCGCTGACCTTGTCGCACGTGGTGTATTTCGTGCCTGATCTGGAGAAGGCTTCCAAGTTCTACGCGGAACGTCTCGGCTTCCGCTTGACTGATCGCTTCACGAACGCCGGGACCTTCTTGCGTCCAGCCGGAACGCTGGATCACCACACGCTTTTCCTGATCCAGACGCCGGCGTTCATGAAGGGCGTGGAGCACTTCACCTTCCACATGTCAGGGCCCACGGCTGTGCTCCAGGCCGGCTCCCGGTTTGTGGCCAAGGGCTACGAGTCCTTCTGGGGGCCGGGCCGGCACAAGTTCGGCTCCAACTGGTTCTGGTACTTCAACAGCCCGGTCGCATGCCATGTGGAGTACGACGCCGACATGGATCTCCACGACGACAGCTGGGTCGCGCGCGAAGCACCGATGCAGGTCGATGAATCGCAGATCTTCCTGTTCCAGCATCGCGAGAAGTGGGCCCCCGGCGGCGCTCCGCCGCCAGCGCAGGGGCACTGAGCGGTTGCATGCCGACCTCCCTTTGCAGGGTGGACGAGATCGTCGACGGTACCGCGCGCGGCTTTGCCTTCGCAGGCGCGCCGCGCGACACGATGTTCGTGGTGCGAAGTGGCGACTCGGTGAGAGCGTGGCTCAATGCGTGCCCTCATGTGGACGGTGCGCCGCTGGCCTGGCGCAAGGATGCCTATCTCAGCGCTGACGGCCAGGCGATCGTTTGCTATGGGCACGGGGCCGTGTTCGACCTGGAGACGGGCGTTTGCACCCAGGGCGCCTGCCTCGGCCAGAGGCTCACCCCCGTTCCCATCGAGCGTGATGCCACGGGCATGCTTTGGCTTCTTCGGGAGCCGGTGCCGCAGCGATAGGAACGCGCGGCGCGTCGCACCGCGGCGAGAATCGCAGGCATGAAACCCATCATCGACGCCGGTTGGCACCACTTCGTCAAGGTGGCCGAGCTGGGGTCGGTTTCGCGCGCGGCGGTCGCGTCGGACGTTCCGCAATCCGTGGTCAGCCGACATATCGCTCAACTCGAGAGCGATGCAGGCTCGCGCCTGTTCCGCCGGACTGGGCGCGGCGTCGTCCTGACGGAACTCGGGCAGCAACTCTATCCACGCATAAAGCGGCTGATCGCCGAGTCGGAGAGCTTCGCCGATGAGGTCCGCGCCAGCCGGGGCGTGCCGGTCGGCGATGTGCGTCTCGGACTGCTGCCCTCGACGGTGCCCTCGCTTGCGGGCCCGCTGTACCAGCGCGTCCTGAAGCAATTCCCGCAGGTGCGTCTGCACCTGACGGAAGGTTCGAGCTCGCAGCTGCAGGAAATGCTGGACGAAGGTCGACTGGATCTTTCCCTGCTGCTGCGCGACGGTGGCGAGGCCAGCGCCGACGAACCGGTCCTGATGGAAGGTTCGCTCTGCCTTGTCCTTGCCAGCAGCGATCCGCTGGCCAATCGGCAGGAGCTTCGCTTCGACGAGGTCGCCAACTTGCCGCTGGTGCTCCCCGGCGAAACCCACCCGTTGCGAGAGAAGCTCTCCTTGCTCGCGCGCAAGCTGGGAGTGACGCTGCGGATCGCTGCGGAGGCGAACTCGATCCGTTTGCAGCACGAGATCGCGGCGTCCGGCGCCGGCTATGCCATCACCTCCCTGTCCATTGCTCCGCACGACCGCCAGCGCCTTGTCGCCTTGAAGATCGTCGAGCCGGTGCTCGCGCGTGCCGTGGTGCTGGCGGTGGCGCGCCACCGGCCGCACACGCTGGCAACCCGGGAGATCCGTGGGCTGCTGCTTTCGATGGCGCCGGACATCCTGTCCCAAGGCGACATCGCCTGAGATTTCGCGTGGGCGGATAGCTGCTATCGCGCGCGCAGCCTCGCCCCGGGCGCGCGGCGAACCTACAGTCTTGCTGTGTTCCATGCCGCTGCTCCCGCGGCTTGGCTGCCTATCCCTCACAAGCGAGTTCATCATGCTTCCTTACAAGCGCGCAGATGCCCGGGCCTGGGCCCGGGAGAACCTGATCGGCTGCTCGGCCGTCACGATCCCGAGCTACTCGGCAGACCTCAAGCAACTCAACGATCGCGGCATCAGCCATGACGTCGCGCTCGCCAAGGAGCTCGGATTCAAGCACACGCTGCTGTGCGCGGAAGTGGCCATCACGCCGCAGGAGAACGCGCGGTTCACGGCCCTCGCAGCGGAGACGGCGGGTCCCGGCTTCGGCCTGTTCTTCCACGCAGCCTTCAACACGCTCGCGGAGAACATCGAGGCCGTCAAGCTGGCCGAAGACGCGGGGGCCACGATGGTGCTGCTCTCCTATCCCGCGCAGTTCTGGCCCACCACCGAGCAGGAGGTCTACGACTACACCAAGCAGCTCTGCGATGCCACGAAGCTGGCCGTCATGCTGTTCCCGCTGCCGGCCTGGGGTTTCGAGCGCATCCACCCCGCGGGCATGTCGGTGCCATTCGTGCGGCGGCTGCTGAAGGACTGCCCGAACATCGTCGCAATCAAGTCGGAGCAGGGTTTCCCGCTGCCGGCAGGGATCTGCGAGATGTACTACCACTTCCGCGACGAGGTGGTCATCAGTTGCCCGATCGAGGGCGATGCGATCCCGCTGATGGCCGTGATGAAGATGCAGTTCTCCGGCACCAGCAACACGCAGTGGATGGGCGACTACTACCCGCGTGCGTTCGAGCTGGCCCGCACCGGGCAGTTCGAGCAGGCGATGGAGATGTACTGGAAGGTCAACCCCGCTCGCGGCGCGAATGGAGCGGCCACCCAGGCCTATATCGGCGGCACCTCCACACTGAACCGGACGATGTGGAAGTACCAGGACTGGCTGGCGGGCTTCAATGGGGGCCCGCTGCGCGCGCCGGCGATGCGCGTGCCGGACCGCCTGATGAAAATGCTTCGCCAGGGCTTGGTGGCGTCCGGGCTTCCCGTGACGTCCGATCCCGACAGCCAACACATGATCGGGCGGCACCCCTGTTGAGGCCGGATGATGACGATGCTTGCACGCCGCGACTTTCTGGGGGGGATCGGCTGCCTCCTGCTTTCATCTGCCCGCGCGGCCGATGTGCTGCACGTGATCGTTCCGTATGCAGCGGGCGGCATCACCGACATCGGGGCCCGCGTCATCTGCGAGCACTTGGGACCGGTGTTGGGACAGCCCGTGATCGTCGAGAACCGGCCGGGTGGCGGCACGCGGATCGGGACCGCCGCCGCGTTCGCGGCGAAGCCGGATGGCAACACGCTGCTGCTCACCAACATTGCCTACAGCATTCTGCCGCTGGTCGACCCGTCGGTGAAATACGACGCCCTGACCGCAGCCGCGCCCGTGGGAATCGCTTCGGTCTACCCGATCGCGTTGGTGGTCAACGCGGCGCTGCCCGTGAAGACATTGCGCGAGTTCATCGACTACGCGCGCAAGAACCCCGGCAAGCTCAGCTACGGCAGCGCCGGCCCCGGCAGCGGGGCGCATCTGGGCGGCGAACTGTTCAAGTCCTTGACGGGCACCCACCTCGTCCACATTCCGTATCGGTCCACCTCGAATGCGCTTGCCGATGTCGCGGCAGGTCGAATCGACCTGACCTTCGACGCCACCGCCATCGAACTTGCCAAGACGGGGCAGGTCCGGATCCTGGCGGTGTCGGGCACCGAGCGCGACCCGCGGCTGCCGAACGTGCCCACAGTAGCGGAAGCCGGGTTGAAGGGCATGGAGACGGCCTCGTGGTTGGGCATCTTCGCGCCGCCGGGCACACCGGCGACCGTCATCGAGCGCCTGAACAAGGCACTGAGTGTCGCGGTGCAGAACGAAGGGTTGAGGGCGCGCTTTCGTGACCTGGGAATGCTCCCCCGCTCCGGACCTCCGAGCCTGCTGATCGACCAGGTGCGCCACGACACCGAGCTGTACCGGCGCGTCATCAACGAAGCCAAACTGAAATTCGAATGAACCCCATGAACCTGAATCCTTCTGTGATCGCCGACGCCGACGCCGACGCCGACGCCGACGCCGACGCCGACGCGCCGCTGTTCGTCTCCTCCGAAACCGCTGCCGCCGTCTTTCAGTGGCTGCCCGCGGTGCGCGCCCTGCAGGAAACCTATGCGCGGCCATTGGGACCCCATTCCGTTCCCCGACGCACGATCGCTGCCGGGGCGGCTGAGCGCGCGTCATTGCGAACCATGACCGCAGTGCCGCCGGGATCCCGCTACTACGGGGCCAAGCTGATGGGCATGGCGTTCGGGCCGGCAGGGCGGCAGCTCGAGTACGTCGTGGTCCTGTTCGACGCGACAACCGGTTCTCTGGCCGCCATCGTCGACGGCAACCTGGTGACCGCGTATCGCACGGCCGCCACATCCGCCGCCGCGCTGGACCGCTTGGCGCCGCGGGCCGCAGCCCGCCTGGCCGTCTTGGGAAGCGGCCTGGAAGCACGCATGCATACGCTCGCGATTGCCGCGGTGCGCGAGCTGCGCGAGATCACGGTCTTCAGTCCGACACCGGCCAAGCGAGCGGCGTTTGCCGACACCATCGGCGCCGAGTTGGGCATCCCTGCGCGCACGGTCGATTCGCCCGCCGAGGCGGTTGGCGGCGCGGACATCGTGCTGGCGGCAGCCCGCTCGCACGGCGAGAAACCCATCCTCCACGGCTCCTGGCTGGAGTCGCACGCGACGGTCGTGTCCATCGGGTCGACGCTCCCCGATCAGCGGGAGGTCGACAGCAGCGTGGTCGCCCGCGCTGGCCTCATCGTCTGCGACAACGTGGAGGAAGTGCTCGAGGAATCCGGTGACATGCTGGCTGCCAGGCAAGACGGCGTCGTGCTCGATGCGAAGTGCGTCAGCCTGAACGACCTGATGGCCGGCAGGGTGAGCAGTGATCGCCGCGAAGGCGCGGTGGCCATGTACAAGTCGGTCGGTTCCGGCCTGCAGGACGTGGTCGTGGCCGGCATGATCCTCGACCTTGCTCGCACGGCCGGACTGGCCGTGCCTCTGCCCATCCGATTCGAAACCAAGCGCATCGGCTGATGCGGCGAACTATGAGAAATCTTCTGAAAGATCCCGAACTGTTCCGCACCGCCGCCTTCGTCGGCGGCGAGTGGATCGATGCCACGCCGCATGGCAAGTACACCTTGCGCAATCCCGCGACCGGTGAGCCGCTCGTCGAGCTGCCTCGCTTCAAGCAGGACGAGACAGCGCAGGCGATAGAGGTCGCGCATCGCGCGTTCCTTGCCTGGCGCCGCACCACCGCCAAGCAGCGATCGGAGGTGATGCGTCGCTGGTACGACCTGATGATCGTGCACGCCGACGACCTCGCGACGCTGATCACGTTGGAGGAAGGCAAGCCGCTGGCTGAAGCGAAGACCGAGGTCCAGTACGCGGCGTCGTTCCTCCAGTGGTTCTCCGAAGAGGCCAAGCGGGTGCGCGGGGACGTGATCCCGGCGCCCAAGGACACCCAACGGATCGTGGTGCTGAAGGAGCCGATCGGCGTCTGCGCGGCCATCACGCCCTGGAACTTTCCTGCGGCGATGATCACGCGCAAGGCGGGTCCAGCGCTGGCTGTAGGCTGCAGCATGGTCGTCAAGCCGGCGAGCCAGACGCCGCTCACGGCACTTGCGTTGGCGGAGCTGGCCCGGCGCGCCGGCGTGCCGGCTGGCGTCTTCAACGTCCTGACGGGAAATGACAGCCGCGACATCGGCAACCAGCTCACGTCGCACCCACTGGTGCGCAAGATCACCTTCACCGGATCGACCGAGGTGGGGCGCGTATTGCTGGCGCAAGCCGCGGGCACCATCAAGAAGTGCTCGATGGAACTGGGTGGCAATGCACCCTTTATCGTCTTTGATGACGCGGACCTCGACGCTGCGGCGGATGGCGTGGTCGCAGCCAAATTCCGCAACACCGGCCAGGCGTGCATCAGCGCCAACCGGGTGCTCGTACAGGCCGGCGTGTACGACGCGTTTGCGGCCAAGCTGGTCGAGCGTGTCCGCAAGTTGCGCGTCGGTAATGGCCTGGAGCCTGACGTGCAACTTGGACCGCTCATCGATGACGCGGCCGTCGAGAAGGTGGAGGAGCACATCGCGGATGCCGTCGCAAAGGGTGCGACGGTGCTGTACGGAGGGCATCTCCATTCGCTTGGCGGCCGCTTCTTCGAGCCGACTGTGGTGGCCGGCGCCACGGTGCAGATGGCGCTGTCGCGAGAAGAAACCTTCGGACCGCTCGCGCCGCTCTTTCGTTTCGAGACGGACGAGGAGGCGTTTTCGATCGCGAACGCGACCGAGTATGGCCTGGCCGCCTATCTGTACAGCCGCGACGCCGCCCGTATCTGGCGCGCATCGGCGGCCATCGAGTCCGGGATGATCGGCATCAACTGCGGATTGATCTCGAACGAGGTGGCGCCGTTCGGCGGCGTGAAGCAAAGCGGGCTGGGGCGCGAGGGTTCGCACCACGGCATCGAAGAGTTCCTGGAAGTGAAGTACTTATGCTGGGACGGGCTCGCGCCGATATTCAGCTGAAATCGAGGCGCCACACACCGGCGATACAGGCAAGTGCGCGGCGATGACTGACTTGCGATGCATGCGGCAGTTCATGCCAACGTAGTTGCCCATAGGTCTCGCGCCAACCCGTCTGGGTCGCGCAGAACCCGTGTCGCAGAGTCCCAGCACAACGTGCTGCGAACCGGGGGCTCATACAGCGGCCATTGTCCGACCGGGACGGGGCTTTCACCACGAATGAAGTGGACCAAGGCGATGTGCATTGCACGCGCCAACTCGAGCGCACCCGCCTGCCGCGAGGCGATACCAGGGGGCAATTGGTCCCACCAGAACGGAAGATCGGACACATGCGCGGGGCGCCCGTCGGTCTGGCCGTCGAGTCCAAGATCGAAGCGATACATCCAGACCGGCTCGCCGTGCTGCCCGATACGCTCGGCCAGTCGCAGCGCGGGTATCCAGTACTCCTCGGCCGTCAGCACTCGGATCCGACATTCGAGCGACGACAAATTCGGGAACATTGCCAAGTACGTTCGCTCCAGTGCAATCACCCGGTCTGGGGTCGTGTGGGCCAGTTCATCGGATGTCGGCGAGTCGGGCGAGCGAGTCAGGTCGATGAATGCTGCAGCTTCCTGTTGTGATGTGCCGACCAGCGCAGGCACGGGCACGATATTGCCCCGATCGAATTGCTCCAGCACGGGCGCGGGCAGGAACGTCCCATCCACCACGGGCCTGAACGGAAACTTCGCGCCCCAGCGTCGGCCTGCGGACTCTTGAGCCGCCAAGAGGGCTGCGGTGGGCAATGCGATCAGTCGAGCCGCCTCCTGCGCGGGTACCTCAGCTTCCTGCCGCACCAGTTCAGCAACATCTGCGGCTGCGCGCACGCCATGGAAGGTATGCACGCCCCCGCTGGCGACCATGAGGCGGTGGAATAGCCCTCGCGCGCTGGGCACGCCAAGCAAGGTCGCGGCATTCTTCGCGCCGGCGGATTCGCCGCCGAGCGTGACCCGCGAAGGATCACCACCGAATGCGCGGATGTGACCCCGCACCCATTCGAGTGCGAGAACCAGATCACGCAGCGCATTGTTAGCGCTGCCACTGTAGGACTCGTCGACCACGTGGCCCAGTTCAAGGAAGCCGAACACGCCGAGCCGGTAACCCACGGTCACGCACACCACGCCATTTCGTGCGAAGGACGCACCGTTGTACTCCAGCCGGCGCGTGCTGCCGATGGTCTGCCCGCCACCGTGTACCCACACCAAGACTGGATAGGAGCCCGCAGCGGGTGGCGCCCACACGTTCAGAGCCAGACAGTCCTCGCTCATCTCGTCCGGGGCGTGCCCGACCGAGGCGTCGTAGGGCTGCATCGGCGCGGGCGCGAACTGGGTGGCGTCGAGCACGCCGGCCCATGGTTGAACGGGTTGCGGGGCCCGGAACCGCAGCGCGCCAGTCGGTGCCTGCGCGTACCGGATGCCCCGGAACACGTGCACGCCCTCCATGGCCCGCCCGCGGAGGAGGCCCAGCGCGGTCGTGGCGACCACGTGGTCGTCGCACCTGGCTGCCGGTGGCGCGAGAGACGGTCCCGTCACGGCTCAGGCAGATCGAGGTGGCAGGCCACCTCGTGTCCCTTCGACACGGACCGCAGCAGCGGCTCGTCCTGCTCGCAGCGCGCGAAGGCATGGGGGCAACGCGTGCGAAAGCGGCAGCCGCTGGGCGGATTGACCGGGCTGGGAACGTCGCCGGAGAGCACGACACGGTCGAGCGCCACGCGTGGATCGGGCCGCGGCACGGCCGATAAGAGCGCCTTCGAATACGGGTGGCGTGGAGAGGCGAAGAACGCGCGACGCTCGGCGATCTCGACGATCTTGCCGAGGTACATCACGGCCACCCGGTGGGTCAAGTGCTCGACGATGGCGACGTCGTGGCTGATGAACACCAGTGCCAGACCCAGCTCGTCCTGCAGTCGCGCCAGCAGGTTGACGATCTGCGCCTTCATCGAGACGTCCAGCGCAGACACCGCCTCGTCGCAGACGATGAGTTCGGGATCACAAGACAGTGCGCGCGCAATGCAGATGCGCTGGCGCTGGCCGCCGGAGAACTCGTGCGGGTAGCGTTGAGCAGCATCGGCGGGCAGCCGCACCAGGTTCAGTAGCTTGCGCACGCGCGCGTCGATCTCCGCATCACCGGTGGCCAGGCCGAAATTGACGGCCGGCTCGGCGATGATGTCGCGCACCTTTTGGCGCGGATTGAGGCTGCCGAACGGATCTTGAAAGACCACCTGCATGCGCTGGCGCAACGGCCGCAACTCCGCTGGTGACAGAGATTCGATCGCTGTGTCGCCCAGGCGGATCGTGCCGGCCGTCGGCTTGTCAAGGCGGAGGATGGAGCGACCCACGGTCGACTTTCCGCAACCGGACTCGCCGACGATGGACAGCGTCTCGCCACGCGCAAGCGAAAAGCTCACACCGTCGACGGCGCGCAACTGCGCACGGGCGCGGCCGAACATGTTGCGATCGACCGGGTAATGCTTTTTCAGGCCCTCGACCTGCAGGATCGTCGGATTCGGGTTCATGCGTTGACCTCGATGGCGACGTGGTGGCAGGCGGCCCAGTGGCCGGGCGCCCATTCATCGGTGCTCGGCGTTCGGCTGCGGCAAAGCGCGTCGGCCCGGCCACAGCGGCTCGCGAACGCACAGCCGACCAGTGGTTTACGCAGATCGGGCACGCTGCCTTCGATCTCGGCCAACTGGCTGCGTCCTTCATGCGTGAGCGAACTGCCCAGCTTGGGCACCGCGCCGAGCAGGCCCTGGGTATAGGGATGGAGCGGCCGATCGAACAACTCGCCCACGGCCGCCTCCTCGACCTTGCGGCCGGCGTACATCACGATGACTCGATGTGCGGTCTGCGCGACCACGCCGAGGTCGTGGGTGATGAGCATGATCGCCGTACCCAGGCGGCGCTGCAGGTCGCGCATCAAATCGAGGATTTGCGCCTGTACGGTTACGTCGAGCGCCGTCGTCGGCTCGTCGGCGACCAACAGCTTTGGATTGCAGGCCAAAGCGATGGCGATCATCACGCGCTGGCACATGCCACCAGACAACTGGTGCGGATACTCCCGCAGGCGCCGCTCGGGCGCGGTGATGCCCACCAAGCGCAGCATCTCGAGCGTGCGTGCCTCAGCCTGTCGATTGTCAAGCCCTTGATGAAGTTGCAGCGTCTCCGCGATCTGGCTGCCTATGGTCAGCACAGGGTTCAACGAAGTCATCGGTTCCTGGAATATCACGCTGATCTCGTTGCCGCGGATACGGCGCATTTCGTCTTCCGGGGCCTGCAGCAGATCGCGCCCATCGAACATGATGCGGCCAACCAACTTGCCCGGCGGGGTCGGCACCAAGCGCAGCATGGCCATGGCCGTCACTGATTTGCCACAGCCTGACTCGCCCACGATGGCCACCGTCTCGCCTGCGTTGATCTCGAACGACAAGCCGTTGACCGAGCGCACCACGCCACTTACTGTGCGGAAGTGGACTTGCAATTTTTCGACCTCGAGCAATGCCATGTCAGATCCTCTTGGCCATGCGCGGGTCCAGCGCGTCGCGCATGCCGTCGCCCAGCAAGTTGACGGCCAGCACCGTCAGCGAAAGAAAGACGGCCGGGAAGAACACCAGCCAGGGTCGGATCTGCCAAACGGCGCGACCTTCGGAGATGATGTTGCCCCAGCTCGGCACGTTGGCCGGCGAGCCGGCACCGATGAACGACAGGATCGCTTCGGTGATCATCGCCGCCGCGCAGATATAGGTGGCTTGCACCGTGATCGGCGCCAGGGTGTTGGGCAAGACATGGCGCAGAACGATCGTCGGCGTTCGGGTACCGGAGGTCACGGCGGCAGCCACGTAGGGTTGCTCACGCAGCGACAGCACCACGCCGCGAACCAGTCGGCTCATGCGCGGCATCTCGGCGATCGATATGGCGACGATGACGTTGGTGACCGAGGGCCGCGAGATCGCCGTCAGTGCGATGGCCAGCAGGATGGGCGGGATCGACATCAGTCCGTCGGTGACGCGCATGATGATCGTGTCAGCCCAGCGCACGAAGCCCGAAACCACGCCCACCGCGACGCCCAGCACCGTTGCGAGCACCGCGACGGCAAAGCCCACGATCAACGACACACGGGCGCCGTACATCACCCGAGCGAACAGGTCGCGCCCCAGCATGTCGGTTCCGAACCAGTGCTCCGCGGACGGTGTCCGTCCACGCAGAGACGGTGTCATTTGGCCGGGGTCGTGCTGTGCGAGCCAGGGGGCCAGCAGCGCCGCGAGCGCCATCAGGGCCAGCAGGCCGCCGCCGACGGCGATCGCCGGGTGGCGTCGCACCCATGTCCACAGCGGACCATGGATCTTCGGCGCCTCGAACAGCTCCGGCAACTCGGCTGCCGAGCCGACCCGGGGGAAAGCAATCGTATTCATCAGTAGCGGATCCGTGGGTCGAGGGCCAGGTACGACAGGTCCACGAGCAGGTTGACGACGAGGTAGACGGCGCTGAAGAACAGGATCACGCCCTGGATCACCGGATAGTCGCGGCGCAGGATCGAATCCACCGTGAGCCGGCCGAGGCCGGGGATGGAGAAAACCGTCTCGGTGGCGACGGCGCCGCCGATCAGAAGCGCCACGCCGATGCCGATGACGGTGACGACGGGCACGGCGGCGTTCTTCAGCGCATGCCGGAACAGCACTGCGCGCTGCGACAGGCCCTTGGCCTTGGCGGTGCGCACGTAGTCCTGTGACAGCACTTCGAGCATGGCCGTGCGCGTGATGCGCGCGATCAGCGCGATGTAGATGCCCCCAAGCGCGAGTGCGGGCAGAATGAGGTGACGCAACCACGGCCACGCTCCTTCAGCGAGCGGCCGGTAGCCCTGCACCGGAAGCCAGCCGAGATTCACCGCGAAGACGAAGGCCAGCAGGTAACCGATCACGAACACCGGCACCGAAAAACCGAACACCGCGCCGACCATCGTCAGGCGGTCAACCCACGAGCCCTGCTTCCACGCCGCGAGCACGCCCAGCGGCACGGCCGTGAATACCGCCACCATCAGTGTCAAGGTCATCAGCGACATGGTCGGACCGAGGCGCTGCGCGATCAGGTCGGCCACGGGCACGCCGGTGAAGATGGAATGTCCGAGATCCCCGTGCGCGATCTGACCCAACCACTCGGCAAAGCGCGCGAGGAACGACCGGTCCAGCCCGAGGGCGGTGCGGATGCGCGCGATGTCTTCGGGCGTGGCCGTGTCGCCGGCCATCAGCGCAGCCGGGTCACCGGGGATGATGTAAAGCAGCCCGAAGACGAACAGCCCCACCCCCAGCAGCACGGGAATCGTGGCGAGAAGCCGGCGCAGGATCGCGTTGATCAGCATGGAAGAAGCCCCTGTTGGTCAGGGCTTGCGCCTCAACGCAAGCCCGTCGTTCGCCTCACTGCCGGCGGATGCCCCAGTAGACCGGCGCCGGCGGATTCACCAGCCCGACCAGGTTGCTCCGGTAGGCGCGCACCTGGAACTGCACCGCGATGGGAACGTAGGGAACCACCTCGACAGCGCGCGCCTGGATCGCGGCCGCGATCTCCTTGCGTTTGGCCGCATCGGCTGCCTCGGAGAACTCGGCGCGCAACTTCTCGATCTGCTCGTCGCAAGGCCAGCCGAACCAGGCCTTGTCGCAATTGGAGCGCAGGCCGAGGTGGCTGTTCGGCTCCAGGTAATCCAGCCCGCCAGGGCCGGAGATAAAGATCGACCAGCCGCCCTTGCTCACAGGCTCCTTGTTGGCGCGGCGCGAGGACACGGTAGCCCAGTCCATCGCCTGCACCTGGGTCTTCAGGCCAATGCTTCGCAGCACCTGGTCGGCGTAGGTTACGAAGGCGTGAATGTTCGCGTTCTCGGCTGCGTCGAGCAGCACGACCGGGGTGCCGTCATAGCCACTTTCCTTCAACATCTTCTTCGCGGCTTCGAGGTCCGGCTTTGGAAAGCCGGCGGTGGCGTAGTAGGGCGAGGAGCAGATGTAGAACGATGAGCACACCTTGTACTGCGAGCTGTCGTCGGTCACGGCCTGCATGAAGTCGGCGCCGTTGACCGCACGCAGCACCGCCTGGCGGACCTTCGCGTTGTTGAACGGCGACTGTAGCCAGTTCATGCGAATCTGCTGCGCGACGCCTGTCTCGTCTTGGTTGACGACCTTGATGCCGGAGGACTTTCTGGCGAGCGAGACAAGGTCGGCGGCAATCTCCTCATGAATATCCAGTTCACCGGCCTTGAGTGCGTCCAGTGCCGTCTGGTGGTCGTTGATGATCTGCCATTCGACGCGGTCGAAGTACGCCTTCTTGCCGCCGGCGAAGCCTGCAGCGGGTTCGCTCCGCGGCACGTAGCCCGGGTTGCGCACGAACACGACCTTCGCGCCAGGAGACCACTCGTCGCGCTTGAACATGAACGGGCCGGAGCCGATGATCGAATCGATGGGCTTGTCGGTGGGTGCCGCCGCGGCCTTGGCCGGCATGATGAAGGGCACCGGCGCACCAGGCTTGGCCAGCGCATCGAGCACCAAGCCCCATGGCCGGGTCAAGGTCAGCTTCATCGTACGTGCGTCCACGGCATCGAATGACTGGGTGTGCGAGAGCAACTGCTGGCCGAAGCTGTCCTTCTGGCCCCAGCGCCTGATCGACGCTACTGCGTCGGCAGCAGTCACCGCTTGGCCGTCGTGGAACTTCAGGCCCTCGCGCAGGGTGAAGGTGTAGACCTTGCCGTCGGCACTGCGATCCCACTTGTCGACCATCTGCGGCTTGACCTGCAGCTTGTCGTCCAGTGCGAACAGCGTGTCGTACACCATGTACCCATAGTTGCGCACCATGGAATCCGAGGTGATCTGCGGGTCGAGCGTCTTCAGGTCGCCGGAGGGGCGAACCTTGAGCACGCCTTGCGCGGATGCCATGGAAGCCACGGCCGCCAGGGCCACGCCGATCAGCGCCTGGGAAAAATTCGAGTGTCGTAGCATGTCGTCTCCTTATGTTCTTGCGCACTGGCCGCGTGCCGGAGTGCGTGAAGTCGCGCCCCGCCTATGCGGAGCTGCCTGACGCGCGCCGCCGGCGCGGCAGCTCCGCAGCAGGTGCGTTGTCGATGTCCATGGCCCCACGTTGCACGAATGCGTAGGCCGCATAGCAGATGGCAGGCATCGGATCGTTGCCGATCAATGGCGGAATGAACGTCACCTCAATCCCGCAACGTTCGATGCCACCCAGCAAGCTGGCATCGAGTTCGTCCAGGACCAGCGCGCGCAGTTCGGCAGGCACCAGCGTGGGCCAACCGGCGATGACGACGTCGCCGACCGCGTCGACGTTGAGGGTGTTGCCCAACGCCTGGCCGATGCGGCGCAGCATGTCTTCGATTCGGCCGCGTGTCGGGCCGGTCAGGGGCAGGTCGTCGAAGCTGTGGTCGCCCGCAGCCAGCAGTCGTTCCTCGGACACGTCGAAGGCGGCGGCGACGGCAGGCAGGCCCGCGTAGGCCTCGAGGCAGCCACGGTGCCCGCAGCGGCACAGGGGCCCGGCGCGGTCCATGATCATGTGGCCGATTTCGACCGTTCGGTGTTCCGCGCCGTGCATCGTGTCGCCGATGCGGGTTGCGCCGATGCCGTGGCCCACGAACAGGAACAGGTGATCCCGGTCCTGCGACTTGGCTTGTATGCCGAAGCCATGCTGAGCCGCCTGAGCCTGAACGGAGTTGGTGAACGCGATCGGCACGCCGTCGAACTGCTCCGCGACCACTGACCTCAGCGTGTCGATGCTGGTCGGGATGATCGGGTTGATGTCGCCGAAGGAGCCGAACCCCGGCAGCGCCACACTGACCTGGCGCACCGAGACGCCTGCCCGCCGGGCCCATTTCGACAACGCTCGGGTCACGGACGCGACCGCACGCTCGACTTCTGCCGAGTCGGGGTTGGGCGAAAGCGCACAGCGATGGGTGTGCTGGATTTCGCCACCCAGCGTGCCGATCCCGGCGCTCACCCGACCGTTCGCCAGTTCCACTCCCGCCACCCTGATCGACCAGTTGATGGCCACGACATTGGTCGGCCCTCCGGGATAGGGCGCCGGCCGGCGCGAATACTCGGACACGAGGTCTTCCGACTTGAGCTCCGCGACGATGCGCGAGATGCTGGCCTCGGTCAGATCGAGTCGCTCCACGAGCTCCCCACGAAAACTGTCGCCTGCCATGAGGAGATGACCGAGCAGGGCTGCCCGCGTTTGACGTCGACTGCGAGGAAAGGGTAGCACCCTGCGCTCCTGATCATTACTTAGAGTAAGTCTAGAGGCCGCACCTCATCCGATCGAGTGGGACAAACCCGACTCGCCGCGTGACGGGCGAGCGTCGCGCCGCAGGCGGCCCTGCGCAAATCGGGTGTTTCTCCCGATTCGTGACTCGTGTCGCCATCCTAGTCTTACGTAGTGTAAGGATCGATCTTGCAGTACGTAAGCATCATGCCTGCACACACAGGAAGAAGCGCAGGCGAGTTGTCGGTCCGAGTTCGGGCGCGTCAACCTGCATCACGTTCACCACAACCCAGGAGACAACCCCATGAAGAAGTTCTTATCAGTCGTCGCAGTGTTCGGCACATTCGCGATTTCCGCGTCAGCCCAATCGTCGGTCACGATCTTCGGCGTGCTGGACGTCAGCCTGAAGCAGGTCCGCAACGGCTCTGCCGGTTCGATCAAGTCGGAGGGCAACGGGGACAATTCGTCCAGCCGCCTCGGATTCAGGGGATCCGAAGATCTCGGCGATGGTCTCAGGGCCGAGTTCTGGCTCGAGAGTGATGTCGGCGTCGACACCGGTAGCGGCGGCCAGTCCGCATCGGCGTCGAACAGTTTCGCGAGCTTCTGGAACCGACGCTCGACGATCAGCCTCACCAGCGCGAATTGGGGCGAGCTGCGCCTCGGCCGGGACTACGTCCCCACGCACGGCGTGGTGTGCGTCTACGATCCTTTCGGTTGCGTCGGCCCCGCACAGGTGACGACCTTCCGGAGTGCCTATGCGGTCAATGCCACGGCCTTTCCAGCGGGTGAGAGCACGCTCGTTCGCGCCAACAATGTGATTCGCTACTACCTGCCATCGAACCTGGGCGGAGTCTTCGGCGACGTGTTCGTCTCCGCGTCCGAGGGCGCAGCCACGTCGGCCGGCGGATCGAGCAAGACCGAAGCCTTGCGGCTCGGCTACGCGGCCGGACCCATCCATGTCAGCGCGGCCACGGTCAGGACGAAGAACACCGCGGTTGCCGGAAGCACACTCAATGACACCGCCTTCGGGGGTTCGTATGACTTCGGCATCGTCAAGATTGGCATGAGCCACCGCTCCTACACGCTCGGGTCTCGCAAGGCAGGCGAGACCATGGCGGCGGCTACCGCCCCCGTGGGCCTGGGCTTTCTCAAGCTCAGCTACGTCGCCGCAAACCAGAGTGGCACCAATGCCGCCGGTGCAGACGTCAGCGCCAACGACGCTTCACTGATCGGCGTCGGCTACGACTACTACCTCTCGAAGCGAACTGCTCTCTACACGGCGCTGGCGCGCGTGTCGAACAAGGGTGCCGCCAAGTTCACCATCTCGGGTGGTCCGGCTGGCATTCTTCCTGGCGAGACGTCGACTGCCTATGAGGTGGGGCTCCGTCACAGCTTCTGAAGTACGCGGCCCGGGCGGCCGTTGTGCGGTGGTCTTGCCGCGTCTGCATCAGGCCTCGATAGGGCTCTGGTGACGCGCCTGGGCACCGAGAGCCAGATCGAGCATTGGCGGGCGATGGCTCGGAGTTCGAGCCATCGCCCGCCTGCCTGAGTCAGCCGAGGCAACTTGCGAGGTATGAGGTCGCCCGTCGGGGCAGAGCCGCCGCTCCCAGCCGGCCCGCACAACTTCCACACCTGGCTGCCTCGCCTTGCTCCCGCAAGGCCTGCGGCATTCTCGGCGCCAATTCAGTTCTGAGCCAAGGCACCGACCGACTATCGAGCCGTGGGTGGAAGCCGACTTCACTTCACACTCCACGTACCACGCCATTGTTTGCGACCACCGGGATCCGCCAGACGTTTTCAACGACATCGACAAAGTTGCTGAACGGTCCCCTTGGGGGAGACGCGAAAAATGCCCGCACCAGTTCATTGCGGATCTGCTGTCTTCATGCTCCGACTCCCCACGTACTTCATCTCCCACGGCGGTGGCCCCTGGCCCTGGATGGAGGACAGTCGCACCCTGTTTGCCCCGCTGGCCGACTCACTGGTGCGGATCACCCGCGAGATCGGCATGCGGCCGAAGGCCGTGCTGTCGGTCTCCGGGCATTGGGAAGAGGCGTCCTTCACTGCGATGGCCAACCCGAAGCCGCCCATGGTGTACGACTACTACGGATTCCCGGCGCAAACCTACACAGTGCAATACCCGGCACCGGGCGCCCCCGAGTTGGCCCACCGCATCGACGCGCTGCTGAGTCGCGCGGGTCTGCCGACGGCGATCGACCCCACCCGTGGCTTCGACCACGGGACCTTCTCGCCACTGGCGGTGATGTATCCGGAAGCCGACGTACCGGTCCTACAACTGAGCCTGCACCGCTCGTACGATCCGGCGCTGCACCTCGCCGCCGGTCGCGCGCTCGCGCCGCTACGCGACGAGGGTGTGCTGATCCTCGGCAGCGGTCTGAGCTTCCACAATCTGCGGTTGCGCGGGCCGGACGCGCTCGTGCCGTCCCGCGCGTTCGATGGCTGGCTGCACGACACGCTCGAACGGCTGTCGCCGTCCGAGCGCAGCGAACGGCTGCTGGAGTGGTCCAAGGCGCCCGCTGCGCGCATCGCACATCCGGCGGAAGACCACTTGCTCCCGCTGATGGTGGCCGTGGGCGCAGCCGAACAGGAAGGCGCCCATACGCTGTACCACGAAGAAGGTGTACTCGGCGGCTGGACGGTCTCAAGCTTCCGGTGCGGCGAACTGCCCACCGGCTGACAGCCCGACGGGTACAGGAATGCACCTGAAATCGTCACTTCTGAGGTACCGACCATGAAAGCTGCTCGTCTCCACTCGTACGGCGATGTCGATCAATTCGCGATGGATGAAGTGCCCATTCCCAAGCCGGGTGCCGGCGAGGTGCTGATCAAGATCGAAGCCTCTGCGGTCAACCCCTTCGATCTGATGGTCCGCCAGGGCTACATGGCCCAGTTGATTCCCTTGGATCTCCCTGCCGTGCTGGGTGGCGACGCTGCCGGCGTCGTGGTGGACATGGGAAGTGACGTGAGCGGCTTC